>NZ_JBPXMQ020000049.1:0-42968 GCF_053470405.2 Azospirillum mesophilum | reverse complement strand
TCACAGACCTCGGGCGCCCAGTGTCAGCCTTCTTTGGCATCAGCGGTTCTATCAGTGACCATTCCTCGTCGGTCAGGTCCGTCGGATACCGCTTCGTCTTCTTTTCGATCTTGGCCATCCGGCCGCGCGTCGCTTCGGTCCACATACAAAGCTTGAATCACAACACGACCTCAGCGCCAACCCTTTTCAAACAGTCTCTCAGGCCGCGCTGTCGATGGGGGTGAGGCCGATGGTCAGCCGTTCGACCACGGCCTGCCACGCTGGGTAGGCGGGGTCGCCGTCGTCGACCTTGATGTGGACGCCCTTCGGCTCGGCGCTGCGGACGATGAAGGGGATCCGGACGTTGTGGCGGTCCAGGCTCAGCGTGCCGCGATCGCCGCCGGACGCCGCCACGCCCGACAGCATGGCCCCGCTGGTGGACAGGTTCAGGACCCGCGCGGGAAGCGCCTGCCCGCCGATGGTGACCGTGCAGGACTCGTCCACCCGGAAACGGGGCTTGCGGCGCCGGTCGGCGTCGCTGGTGGAGGTGCGGACGACCCGCACCAGGACGCGCTGAAGCTCCTCGATGCTGCTGGCGACCCCGCTCGACCCCTCGCGCACATGGGTCGCCTGCGAGCCGGTCTGGTCGGCCTCCCGCGAGACGACGGCGATGCGGGTGGACACTTCCTGGGCGGCGCCGGAGGTCTCGACGACGTTGCGGCTGATCTCGTGCGTCGCCGCGGCCTGCTCCTCCATCGCGGCGGCGATGGCGCTGGAGATCTGGTCGATCTCGCCGATGGTGTTGCCGATCTCCTCGACGGCGGAGACCGCCGTTCCCGTCGCCTCCTGAATCTCGGCGATCTGGCGGGTGATCTCCTCGGTGGAGCGGGCGGTCTGGTTGGCGAGGTTCTTGACCTCCTGCGCCACGACCGCGAAGCCCTTGCCGGCCTCCCCCGCGCGCGCCGCCTCGATGGTCGCGTTCAGGGCCAGCAGGTTGGTCTGGCTGGCGATGTCGGTGATGAGCTTCACCACCTCCCCGATGCGGCCGACCGCGTCCGACAGGGAGCGGATCGTCCCCTGGGCGCGCTGCCCGTTCTCCACCGCCTGACGCGTGACGGCGCTGGAATGGGCGATCTGGCTGGAGATCTCGCGGATGGAGGTGCTGAGCTGTTCCGTCGCCGTCGCCACCGTCTGGGCGTTGGCGAGCGCCTGTTCGGCCGCCGCGGCCACGTTCTGGGCGTTGTTGCTGACCCGCTGGGCGGAGCCGGACATGATCTCGGCGTCGCGCAGCATTTCGCCGGTGTGGCGCGCGACCTGCTCGACCGCACGGGAGGTTTCGCGCTCCACCGTCTCCGCCATCGCCAGCAGGGCCTTGTGCCGCTCCTCCTCGGCGGCGCGGGCCAGACCCGCCTCGCGCCGCTGCTGCTCAAGCAGGCTGAGCCGCATCTGGTCGAGCGAGCCGAGCAGTTTTCCCAACTCGTCCGCGCGGTCGACCTGCCGGGAGCGCGTCAGGTCGCCGCTGGCGATGGTGCCGGCAAAGGACACCGCCTCGCCCAGCGCGCGCAGAATGTCGCGGGCCAGCAGCATCGCCAGACCGATGCCCAGCAGCACGCACACGGCGCCGACCGCCATGGTGAGGTTGCGGGCCATGGCGATCTGCGCCCGTCCGGCCTCCATGAACTCGAAGCCGTAGGCCTTCGCCTCCTCCACGCTGATGTCGATCTTCTCGCGGATCGTGTCCGCCATCGCCTCAATCTCGGCCTTGGCCGGGCGCTGCCGGCCTTCGAACAGAGGCTTGACCCGCTCGTCCCACGCCTGGATGGACCCGCCGATGCCCTGGACATGCGCGCGCATCTCGCCGGTCGGCGCGCGGCTGGCGGCAATCCCCAGATCGTCGGTCAGCGCGGAGCGCGCCTCGGCGTAGCTCTGCTTCACGGCGTCGGGAATGGCGCCGCCCTCGGCCAGGGCCGTCACAACCACGCGGCGCATGTCGCTGAAGTCGCTCTGCGCGGAGCGGGCGGCGTCGGTGGACTGCAGCACGTTGTCGTACATCACGACGGCGATCTGGCCGGTCGTCACGACGTTGTAGAGCGCGTAGAGCCCCGCGACGCCGGACATCGCGAGCAGCGCGATGAAGCCACCGTACAGTTTCGTCCTGATGCTGGTGTGCGCGAGCATGGGGGTTCTCTGGTCGTGGGCCCTGCCGGACGGGCACCGGCGCCCGTCCGTCGTATGGCGGCGATCAGTTGCCGACGTGGATGCGCAGCTTCATGCTGGGGTGGATGGCGCACTGGACATCGACGTCGCCGGCCGTGTCGAACTTCACGTCGGAGGACTCGCCCGGCTTCTGCGTCTTCACGTCGAAGGCGTTGCCCGGCGACTGCGAATAGACGTTGTGGGTGATCGGGTCCTTGTTGGCGAAGGTGACGGTGTCGCCCTTTTTGACGGAGATCTCGCTCTCCGAGAACTTCTTGCCCGACTGCTCGACAACCGTCGTGCCGGCAAAGCACGGGGTTCCGGTCACGGCGACGGCGACGGCGAGAAGGGCGATGGCGAATGACATGCGCATGGGACGAATTTCCGTTCGGGTGTGAAGGGACGTCTTCAGAAGCTCGGCGCCTGCGCCGGCACGGCCAGCGGCGGCACCTGCACCGGTTCGGATTCGCCGGTCAGGGTGAGCATGAAGGCGATGAGATCGTTCTTTTCCGCCGCGGTGAGGTTCAGCGGCTTCATCTCGGCCGCCAGGCTGGGACGCGCGGCGCCGCCCTTGTCGTAGTGGTCCACGACCGCGGCCAGATCCGCCAGCGACCCGTCGTGCATGTAGGGGGCGCGGCGCGCCACATCCCGCAGCGTCGGGGTCTTGAAGGCGTGCTTCATGGAATCCAGCGGCAGGATCTTGGCGCGGCCGACATCCTCGTCCGGCAGGCCGATGTCGTGGAAGCCGTGGTCGGTCAGGTTCCAGCCGGAATGGCAGGACGCGCAGTTGCCCTTGGTGTTGAAGACCTCGAAGCCGCGCTTGGCCGACTCGCTGATGGCCTTCTCGTCGCCGGCGATCCAGCGGTCGAACGGGGCGGTGGTGGAGACGACCGTCCGCTCGTAGGTCGCGATGGCCTTGGCGACGTTGGCCAGCGTGATCCCTTCGCCCGGGAAGCTCTGCTCGAAGGCGGTGCGGTAGCCGTCGATCCGGGCGAGCTTGGGCACGAGGTCGCCGAGCTTCTGGTTCATCTCCATGTCGGACTCGACGGGGCCGAGCGCCTGGTCCTCCAGGCTGGTCTTGCGGCCGTCCCACATCAGCAGATCGGCCCAGGCCAGGTTCAGGATCGTCGGGCTGCGGCGCCCGAGCGTGCCGCCGGCGCCGATGCCCTTGGCCAGCCCGTCACCCCAGGACAGGCCCGGATTGTGGCAGCTCGCGCAGGAGATGCTGCCGCTGCCCGACAGCCGGGGATCGAAGTAGAGCTGCTGGCCCAGACGCAGCTTCTCCACCGAAAACGGGTTGTCGGCGGGGAAGGGGACGCCGGCCGGACGCCGGTATTCCTTCTTCATCTGCTCCAGCGTCGGCGTCTCCCCGGAAAAGGCCGGCGCCGACAGGCCGAAGACGCTCGTGGCGGCCAGAAGGAAACTCGCGGCGAATTTCTTAAGGATCGGCAAGAGAGCCTCCGTTGCTCGCAGAACGCAAAAAAGGGCTTCCGGCACCGTTCCGGTGCCGGACGTGGGCTTGACGCAATGTTGAGCGGATGATGCTTGCGCTGGTTAAAGCAGAGGCCTCACGTCGGGCCACTCCGGCACTTCGCACACACGCCGCAGGAGCATTTGTAAGTCCACATACAGACCGGTGGTTCACCTCCGTTTTCTATACGCCTTTGGTTAGATTTCACAAAGAGGGACGCATCCGCACACATGCGGCTGAAGGCCGCATCACTCTTCGTTTGTTTACAAATATTTGCTCACCAATGGACGAGTCCTTTCACCATTTCCCCCGCCCAGACCATGGAGGTTCGCCGGCGGCAGGCGTCCTTGTTGCCCACCAAGCCGAAGGAGGGCTGAAGGGCGGATGGCGCAACCGCTCAGCGGCGGTTGAAGCGTCCCTTCCCCGGACGCGGGCGGGCGGGAACGGACGGGGTCCCGGTCGTCTGAGCGGCCATCTGAGGCTTGCGCGACCAGTTCCAGCGGACGCTCGTCGCCTCCGGCAGGCCGTCGCGCAGGACAGCCACGATGCCCGGCGCGGCGTCGATGCCGACACCCTCGTGGCAGGCCAGGACGTTCCAGCTCAGGGTCTTCTGGTCCATGACTTCAACAACAAGGCGCATGTCGCTTCCGACGGCTTCATTGACGAGGAGCGCGGACAGTACGCGCGCACCATGACGGCGCCGTTACGGTTGCCTGACGATTTGAGTGCAACCGGCGCCGCGGTCCTACCCCGGCGCGGGCGCGCACGGGCTGGAATTTTTGCGCAACCACTACACCAACCCTTGCGCACGGTGGCCGAATTATGGCGAATTGGCTAGTCCGATCCAGTAAGGACGCGTTTAAGCAGTGGCGACTGGCACCATGGAAACGCCGTGATAGAGAAGGCCATGACGACCGCACCCTATCGCCTGGCCGAGGTTCTCCATCAGGGCAAGCAGACCAGCGTCCTGCGCGGCGTGCGTTTGTCCGATGGCGTCCCGGTCGTGGTGAAGCAGCTGGAGCGGCCGCGTCCCGGCACCACGGACATCCTGCAGTTCCGCCACGAGTTCGAGATCTCCCGCCGCCTTGCCCAATCCGCGTCCGGCCCCGTGTCAGGCCCGCTGCCCGGAGTCGTCCGCATGCTGGCGCTGGAGGACGGCCCCGACGGCCCCATGCTGGTGATGGCCGACAGCGGCGGGACGAGCCTGGACGTCCTGCTGCACAACGGCGTCCGCATTTCCCTTCCCGACATCCTGCGGATCGGTGTTTCGGTGGCCGCCACGCTCGGGCACGTGCACCGGGCCGGCGTTATCCACAAGGACATCACGCCGGGCAACGTCGTGTGGAACCGGGTTGCCGGCTCCGTCGAGCTGATCGACTTCGGCATCGCGGCGGAACTGGCGCGCGAGGCCACCGAACCGGCGGATGCGGGCGTTCTGGAAGGGACGGTGGCCTACATCGCGCCGGAGCAGACCGGGCGGATGAACCGGTCGGTGGACTGGCGGGCCGATTTCTACGCGCTGGGCGCCACGCTGTACCGCCTGCTGACCGGCCGCCCGCCCTTCGATGACGACGACCCGCTGACGGTCATCCACGGCCACATCGCGCGCACGCCGCCAGCACCCGACGCGCTCGACCCGGCGGTGCCGGCGATGGTCGGGGCGGTGGTGATGAAGCTGCTGGCCAAGGCGCCGGAGGACCGCTACCAGAGCGCCGCCGGCCTCAAGGCCGACCTGGAGCTGTGCCTGGAGGGGCTGGGCCAGGAGGGCACCGTGCCGCCCTTCGCGCTGGGCGCGCGCGACCGCAGCGAACATTTCCACATCCCGGAGAAGCTGTACGGCCGCGAGGAGGCGATCGCCCAGCTGCTTGACAGCTTCGCCCGCGTGGTGGACGGGCCGGCGGAACTGCTGCTGGTCGCCGGGCCGGCGGGCATCGGCAAGTCGGCGCTGGTGCACGAGGTGCAGAAGCCGATGACCGCCAAGCGCGGCTTCTTCGTCGAGGGCAAGTTCGACCAGTTCAAGCGCAACATCCCCTATTCCGCGGTCATCCAGGCCATGCGCCTGCTCGCCCAGCAAATCCTGGCGGGCAGCGAGGCCGAGCTGGCGCAATGGCGCGGCGCGCTGGGCGAGGCGGTGGGAAGCACCGGCGCGGTGGTGACGGAGCTGATCCCGGAATTCACCCACATCCTGGGGCCGCAGGCGCCGGTGCCGACGCTGCCGCCGACGGAAAGCGAATTCCGCTTCCAGTTGACCTTCCAGAATCTGGTCGGCGCGCTGACCGGCCCGGACCGCCCGCTGGTGATGTTCCTGGACGACCTGCAATGGGCCGACCGGCCGTCGCTGACGCTGCTCGGCAAGCTGATCGCCGACAAGCAGATGCGCCATCTGCTGGTCATCGGCGCCTATCGCGACACCGAGGTGGACGAGGCGCATCTCCTCAACCGCGTCATCGACGCGGTGCAGGCCAACGGCAACCGGGTCGGGCGGGTGACCGTCGGTCCCCTGACGGACGAGGACGTGCGCCGTCTGGTCGCCGACACGGTGCGCCGCGACGACGACAAAGCGGACGACCTCGCCCGGCTGTGCCGCGGCAAGACGCAGGGCAACCCCTTCTTCCTCAGCCAGTTCCTGCTGTCGCTGCACGACGCCGGGCTGATCCTGCCCGACGACGCGACCGGCGGCTGGGACTGGGACGCCGCCACGGTGGCGGAGCGCGACAGCACCGACAACGTCGTCGACCTGATGGTGGAGAAGATGCGCCGCCTGGAGGAGGCGACGTGCAACGCGCTGAGCCTCGCCGCCTGCGTCGGCAGCCGCTTCGACCTGTCCGACCTCGCGGCGGCGGGCGATTCGCCCCCGGCGGTGCTGGCCGAGGCGCTGCGCCCGGCCCTGACCGAAGGGCTGGTCGTGCCCATCGACCGGGCCTACCGCTATCTGGACATCGCCTTGGCCGGAGTGGGGGATGAAGACACCGCCGCCCTGCCGGCGCGCGCGCGCTTCCGCTTCCTGCACGACCGTGTGCAGCAGGCCGCCTACTCGCTGATCCCGGAGGCGGAACGGGCGGCGGTCCACCTGCGCATCGGGCGCCGCCTGCTCGACGGGACCGAGGACCCGGAACGGTCGGAGGATCTGTTCGACATCCTCGGCCACCTCAACCTCGGCCGCCGCCTGCTCGCCGACCAGCCGGAGGAGCGGGCGCGGTTCGCCCGGCTGAACCTCGTCGCGGCCCGGCGCGCCAAGGAATCCGCCGCCTTCGAACCGTCGCTCGGCTACGCCGAGGCCGGCATGGCGCTGCTGGGGGCGGAGGGCTGGCGCGACCATCACGCGCTGACGCTGACCTTGCACGAGGAGGCCGCCGAAGCCGCCTACATGGGCGGCGAACATGAGCGGATGGAGCGGCTGTGCGCCGACGCCATCGCCCACATGCGCCGGCCGGAGGAGGCGACCCGCCTTCAAACGATCCGCGTCGTCGCCGCCATGACCCGGAACGCCCTGGGCGAGGCGGTGCGCATCGGGCTGGAGGCCATGCGCGCGCTCGGCCTCGGCATTCCGGAACGGCCGGGCAAGCTGACGCTTCTGCTCATGCTTCTGCGCGGGCGGATGCTGATGCGCCGCTACCGCAGCCATCCCCCGCGCGCCGCCGCACCCGCCGCCGTACCCGCCGCCGTACCCGCCGACGACAAAGCCGCCAGCGACAAGATCGCTCCGCTGGTCAATCTGATGAACGCGCTCACCTCGACCGTGTTCATCGCGCGCAAGGACCTGTATCTGCCGATCACGCTCCGCCTGCTGGAACTGGCGGTGGCGAGCGGCGATCCGCGGCTGGAGGAGCAGGTCTCCCTGTCCTGGACGGGCATCTCGGCCGTCACCGGCGACATTGCCAACGCCATCCGCCATTCCGAACGGCTGGTGGAACGGCTGATCACGGCCCCGCACGAGGTGCCGCCGAACATCGCCTACGGCTGCCTCTACAGCGGCCGCCATTGGTCCGACCCGCTGCCGTCGCTGCGCCCGCTGTTCCTGTCCGCCTTCCAGCATTCGCTGGCCGCCGGCAACCGCGAATACGCGGGATACGAGCTGATCTCCTGGCTGCGCTTCGGATGGCTGGCGGGCGCCCACCTCTCGCAGCTCCAGCTCGACGCCCAGGACGTGATGCGCAAGCTGGAGCGCGTCGGCAACACCACGCACGTCACCACGGCGGAGATGTTCCGCCGCTGCATCGCCGTGGTGCTGGAGGGTCCCGACCGTCCAGGCCCGCGCCCGCTGGACGAGGCGCCGCTGCTGGCGCCGCTCCAGCAGACCGGAAACGTCCTCGCCGTCGCCGGCGTCCATCTGGTCGCCCTGCACATCGCCCTTCTGTACGGGCGGACGGAGGAGCTGGGCGCCATCCTGGCGGAGGGCGAACCCCACGCCGCGACGCAGAAGGGCACGGTCAGCTGGCCCGCCTACCATTACCTGCGGGGCCTCGCCCTGGCCTCCGGACCGCTGCGGGGCTGGTGGGCGCGCCGCCGCGCCGTCCACGCGCTAGGGTCCTGCATCCGCTTCCTGCGCCGTTGCGCCGCCTTCGGCCCGGCCACCCATCGCCACCGGCTCCTGCTTCTGGAGGCCGAACGGGCGCGTCTGCTCGGCCGCATCGCGGAGGCGGAGGCCCGCTACGACGAGGCCATCGCCGCGGCGCGCCGGGGCGGCAACCCCAGCGACGAGGGGATCGCCAACGAACGCGCCGCCCTGTTCTACGAGGAACGTGGACGGCACACGGCGGCGCTCGCCTACCGGATGCAGGAGCGCGACAGCTTCGAACGCTGGGGCGCGGCCGGGCTGGTGCGGGATCTGGAAAAGCGCCATCCGGCGCTGGTCCGCTCGGCCCCGGCGCCGGAGCGCGGCGGGATCAGCCTGTCCACCACGGTCAGCGGTGCGCTGCAGGGCGCCGGCTCGCTCGACATCGGCGCGCTTCTGCGCGCCGCGCAGGCCATCTCCGGCGAAATCCGGCGCGAGGCGCTGCTCGCCACCCTGATGCGCACGGTGCTGGAAACCGCCGGCGCCCAGCGCGGCGTGCTGCTGCTGTCCGGGGCCGATGGCGCGCTGGCCTTCGCGGCGGAGGGGGACGCGGCCGAGGGGCGCTACCGCCCGCTGCCGGCCGATCCGGTCGGGGCGATGCCGGGTGGGACGGGGGACGGAGCGGCGGGGGTGGCGCTGCCCCGGTCGATCATGGCCTACGTGGCGCGCACGCGGGAGCCGCTGGTGCTGGGCGACGCGGCGGCCGACCCGCGCTTCGCCGAGGATCCCGACGTCCGCGACCGCCGCCCGCGCTCGGTCCTGTGCCTGCCGCTGCTGCGCCAGGCGGCGCTGGTGGGCGTGCTGCACCTGGAGAACAACCTCGCCACCGACACCTTCGTGGCGCAGCGGCTGGAAGCCCCGCGCCTGCTCGCCGCGCAGATCGCCATTTCGCTGGAGAACGCGCGCCTCTACGACGACATGGCGGAGTTCAGCCGCAAGCTGGAAACCCAGGTCGCCGAGCGCACCCGCGAGCTGAGCGAGCAGTCCACGCTGCTGGAAGCGACACTGGGCAGCATGAGCGACGGCCTTGTCGTCTTCGACGCCGACCACCGGCTGCGGCTGTGGAACGAGCGCGCCACCGCCATGTTCCCGCTGCCCGGCGCCATCCGGCTGGGCATGCGGTACGAGGAGTTGGCGCACCTGCTGTTCGACGCGGGCGCCATGTCCCGCGAGACGCCCATCGGGTTCGAGCATGGCACGGAGGAATTCGACCTCGCCGACGGACGGATCATCCAGGTCCGCCGCAACATCATGCCGGACCGGGGCATGGTGCGCGTCTATCTGGACGTGACCGAGGACCGCCGCCGCGAGCGCGAGCTGCTGGCCGCGCACGAGCAGTTGAAGGCGGCCCAGGCCAGCCTGGTGCAGGCGGAGAAGCTGGCCTCCCTCGGCCAGCTCGTCGCCGGCGTGGCGCACGAGATCAACACGCCACTCGGCGTGGCGCTGACCAGCTCCACCTTCCTGGGGGAGCAGACGACGGCGCTGAGCGCGCTGGCGGCGGCGGGCAAGATGCGGCGGTCGGACTTCGACCAGTTCCTGGCCGACGCGCGCGAGACGCTGACGCTCCTGGCCTCCAACATCGCGCGCGCCGCCGATCTGGTGCAGAGCTTCAAGCAGGTCGCCGTCGACCAGACCAGCGACGAGCGCCGCCGTTTCGACCTGAAGCACCGGCTGGAGGAGATCGTCGTCTCGCTCAGCCCGGCCTGGAAGAAGGCCGGCCATCGGCTGGAGCTGGACTGCGCGGCCGGGATCGAGCTGGAAAGCTACCCCGGCGTGCTGTCGCAGATCGTCACCAACCTCGTGATGAACTCGCTCATCCACGCTTTCGAGCCCGGCCGCTCCGGCGCCATGGCGCTCCAGGTGCGCCGGCAGGGCGGCGGGGCGGTGGAGCTGGTCTACAGCGACGACGGCCGGGGCATCCCGGCCGAACACCGGTCGCGCGTCTTCGACCCCTTCTTCACCACCCGGCGCGGGGCGGGCTCCACCGGGCTGGGGCTGCACATCGTCTTCAATCTGGTGACCGGCAAGCTCGGCGGCAGCATCGAGCTGGGCAGCGGGGAGGGGGCCGGCACCCGCTTCACCCTGCGCATCCCGCTCGCCGCCCCGGCCGAAGCGGGGCAGGCCGGCACCGCCGCGGACGTTCCATTGCGCGTATGACGCGGGCGTCCGTCGCGCCGGGGATGACGCTTTCCTGACGATTCCCCCGCCCGGCGCCTTGAGGCTTGACGCCGACGGAAGCCGGGGGGTAGAGCCCGGCCAAGACAAGGAAATGAGGCGGGAATGGCGAGCGAAAAGGAAGCGGTGGCGCTGGGGTCGATCCTGGCCAGCGCGGGCATGACCGTGGGCAAATTCGCCGTCGGCGTGGCGACGGGAAGCCTCGGCCTGCTGTCGGAGGCGGCGCACAGCCTGCTCGACTTCGGCGCCACGGTGCTGACCTACCTCGCGGTGCGGATCAGCGACCAGCCGGCGGATGCCGAGCATCCCTACGGCCACGGCAAGATCGAAAGCGTCAGCGCGCTCGCCGAGACGGGCCTGCTTTTCCTCACCAGCGCCTGGATCGTCTACGAGGCGGTCCACCGGCTGATGGCGAACGACGTGGAGGTGCAGGCGACCTGGTGGTCGGTCGCGGTGGTGCTGGTGTCCATCGCCATCGACGCCTACCGCGCGCGGGAGCTGATGCGCGTCGCCCGGGAAACCAACAGCCAGGCGCTGGAAGCGGACGCGCTCCACTTCTCCTCCGACATCCTGAGTTCGTCGGTGGTGCTGGTCGGGCTGGGGCTGGTGTGGCTCGGCTATCCCAAGGGCGACGCGCTGGCCGCCATCGGCGTGTCGATCTTCGTCTGCCTGGCCGGCTACCGGCTGGGCCGCCGCACCATCGACACCCTGATCGACACCGCCCCGGCCGGTGCGGCCGAGCGGGTGGAGGGCGTCGTCGGCGCCGTGCCGGGCATCGCCGCCGTGCAGCGCGTGCGCGTCCGCCCGGCGGGCAGCGTGCTGTTTGTCGACCTGGACGTGGCGGTCGGTCGGGCGTTGCCCCTGAACCGCGTCGCCGAGATCAAGGCCGCCGTTACCGAAACGCTGCGCGCGGAAATGCCGGAGGCGGAGGTGACCGTCGCCGCGCATCCGCTGGCGCTGGACGAGGAAACCGTCATGCAGCGGGTGGCGGTCCGCGCGGCCGACCTGGGGGTCGGGGTGCACCACATCACCGTGCAGCGGGTGGCGGGGCGTCTGTCGGTCAGCTTCGACCTGGAGGTGAACGGGCGCCTGCCGATCCGCAAGGCCCACGCCCTGTCGTCCCGCCTGGAAGAGGCCATCAAGGAGGAGCTGGGCGCGGACGTGGAGGTGGAATCGCACATCGAGCCGCTTCAGGAAGACGGGGTGGACGGCGTGAACGTCGAGCCCGACCGGCTGCGCGCGATGACGGAGCGCATGGAGGCCTGGGTGTCCAACTCCGGGCGGCTGCTGGACGTGCACAACGTCCGTGTGCGCCGGACGCCTTCCGGGCTGGTGGTGAACTTCCACTGCCACGTCCTGCCCGACCTGACCGTGTCCGAGGTCCACGACGCGGTGGACGACCTGGAACGGCAGATCCGCCACCAATGGCCGGACGTGTGCCGCGTGGTCGGCCATCCGGAACCGGCACACGGTCCGCGCGAGTCGGCCATGGCGGGAGACTGAATCGGGTGAATGGGACTGTTGACTTCGTCAGACAGTTGTCCTAGAGATTTGTAGGTCAATTGACCTAGAAATGCGCGCGCCGGGTCCGCCCCTGGATCTTGGCGCACGCCGACGGTTTGGACATCCCGCCCGGAATCTCAGAGGCAAACCTGTATGAGCGCGGCAAGCACACGCCAGCAGATCGTCGAGGCCGCCGACTGGCTTTTCTATGAGAAGGGCTTCGAGGCCACGTCGCTCGCCGACATCGCTGCGGCCGTGAAGCTCTCGCGCGGGAACTTCTATTACCACTTCAAGACGAAGGACGACATTCTCAGCGCCGTGATTGCCCTGCGTCTGGCAAACACCGGCGCGATGCTGGACTCGTGGGAGGCCAGGACCGACGATCCAGCGGAGCGCATTCGCAGCTTTGTTCATATTCTCATCATGAACCAGGCGAAGATCATGCTCTACGGGTGCCCGGTCGGCACGCTCAGCAACGAGCTTGCCAAGCTCCAGCACGTTGCGAAAGACGAAGCCGCCAAGCTCTTCACGCTGTTCCGCGGCTGGCTGGCCCGCCAGTTCTCAGCTCTTGGGCGCGAGGCCGATGCCGACGCGCTCGCCATGCACCTTCTGATGCGAAGCCAGGGTGTCGCGACGCTCGCGACGGCCTTCCACGACGACGCCTTTATCCAACGCGAGGTGGAGGACATGTGCGCGTGGCTGGAGATGCAGCGTCCCGGCGCACGCCATTCCGAAGCCGATTCCCGCCCTCAGGTCTGAAGGAGGAGCCTCACATGTTTGTCGTCACGCTCAGATTTTCCGCGAACAAGGCGCAGGCCCCCGCTCATATGGACGGGCACAACGCCTGGATCCGGCGCGGCTTCGAGGACGGTGTTTTTCTGCTGACCGGAAGTCTTTCCGGGGGTGCCGGCGGCACGGTTCTCGCGCACAACATCGCGCGCGGCGACCTCGAAGCGCGATTGCGGGAAGATCCGTTCGTGGCCGAGAAGGTCGTCGACGCCGACATCCTTGAGATCACGCCGGGCCGCGTCGACGACCGCCTGGCGTTCCTGAAGGCTTGAACGATGAACGCGACGATCCCGGGACCGGATGGACGGCCGCGCTGCCGCTGGTGCGCGGCTGCGCCCGAGTTCTTCGCCTATCACGACACCGAATGGGGCTTCCCCGTCGGCGATGACCGCCGGCTGTTCGAGAAGCTTTGCCTGGAAAGCTTCCAATCGGGGTTGAGCTGGCGCACGATCCTCGCCAAACGCGAGAATTTCCGTGCCGCGTTCGAAGGCTTCGACTTCGAGCGGATCGCCGCCTTTACGGAGGCGGACGTCGAGCGCCTGCTGAAGAACGAAGGCATCGTCCGCCATCGCGGCAAGATCGAAGCCGTCATCAACAACGCCCGGCGCGCGCGGGAATTGGTGACGCAGGAAGGATCGCTGGCCGCTTATGTCTGGCGTTTCGAGCCGTCGGCCGGTGAGTGCGCGCCCCCGCAGACCGCCTCCACCTCCGCGGCGTCGGTCGCCATGTCGAAGGATTTGAAAAAGCGCGGCTGGTCTTTCGTCGGCCCGACGACCGTTTATGCCTTCATGCAGGCCATGGGGCTTATCAACGATCACGCCGAAGGCTGCGCGATGCGCGACGAGGCGGAACGGGCCAGGGCCGTGTTTCAACGGCCGCGCATTGTTGCCGGCTGATGTCTGGACAGACCCGTTGGCCGGGGACTTCGGAGCAAATCCCCGGCCAGCGCCTCGGCGAGTTCTGAAAACGCGCCGTCAAACACCCGTGTGCAAATGCGACAGGTCGATGTGGAGGTCCTGAACCACATCCTGGATGAGGTCGTGGTGGGTGTCCACGGCCTGGAACAGGTCGTGCACCGCCGTCGCCAGCGGGGCCTCGGCCGTCGTGGGGGTTGTGCCGTCGGCGCGGAGGTGCTGGGTCATGTGCTGGACCCACAGGTCGGCCTCGTGATGGTCCGGCAGGGTGAGCGCGCCGTCGGACTTGCCGTCCGTGTCCTGCGCGTGCTCCTGGCGAAGGGCCGTGTGCAGTTCCGACAGCACGGTCTCGACCTGGGGCGTGGTCTTCAGGCTCTTCAGGTCCGTCTCCAGGTTGGAGAACGCGGTCTTGAGGGAGGCCGACGCCTGTTCGAGCGCCTTGTCCGCCACTGTCGAGACATCGGTCTTGCCAATGTCCTTGAGGGCCGCGATCAGGTTGGAAACGTTGTTGGTAGCCATAAGAAAATCTCCAGAAAGTTCGGCTGATGTATGGCCCGGTCCAAGACGTCGCGTGACCGACCCTTTCATCCGCCCTCTTCTTGCGGACCAGCCTGTGGTCTGGGCAGGACGATAATCGGAGATCGAGAAATTAGAACATTAAACGACGTTCATTCTGATTTTTGTCTTCGCTTGTGACGGGAATGGGTCTGGAGAAAGGGCATTTCGCGGACCTTCACGCCCGACTGGCTCCTTTTTCAACTCGCCCCCTCTCAACCCGCCAGGCTGGCGGCCAGATTGATGCCGGAGGCGAGGACGGCGGTGTTGAACAGGAAGGACAGCAGCCCGTGCATCAGCACCACCTTGCGCATGGTGGCCGACCGGGTCGTCACGTCGGACAGCTGCGCCGTCATGCCGACGGTGAAGCTGAAATACAGGAACTCCGAATAGGTCGGGGCGTCGTTGCCGGGGAAGTCCAGCCCGTGCCCCTCCAGCCAGTAGTCGTGGGCGTATTGCTGCGCGAAGAAGAAATGCACGAAGGCCCAGGACAGCAGCACCGTGACGCCGGCCAGCGCGATGCTGTAGGGGGCGCCCGGCGTGCCCTTCGCCGCCACCAGCTCGGCGATGATCGCCGCCAGGGAGGCGAGCGCGGCCAGCGTCGCCACGACGAGGACCGTCCACTTGCCCTGGTCCAGCAGCCGCGCCCGTTCCCGCATGGAGGTGATGGTGGCGCGGGACATCAGCGCCAGCACCAGCGCGACGTAGACGACGATGCCCACGTCCCAGCCCAGCAGCAGCGCCGTCGTCCAGCGGAAGACGGGAGCGGCGGCGGCGCCGACCACGACGGCCACGGCCAGCGCGGCCACGAGCGAGGGACGATGCCGCAGATGTTTCAGGACCCGGGTCACGTCGAAGTCTCCCAGCCTTCATCCTTGTTCCGGGCCGGTCGAGCGTCCAGCACCATCCGCATCGACGTCTCGGCGCGCGGCACCGGGCAAAGCGTGAATCAACCCGTGATGTTGTTGTGGAAGAACATCACATAGAGAATATAGAGGGCGCAGGCCGCGGAAAGGCCGTAAAAGAACAGCTTCATGACATTGCTCGTGCGTTGGCGGTGCATCGATCATGACAGCGCCATGGTGGGGCGCCGAATGAAATCTGGTTCATGGGCTTGTCCCGCCTCCTTCACCCGTTTCCGGCAACAGGCGGCGATGGGGGCGAGGCTACCCGGCTTCCCCGCTGCCGGCCGCTGCCCTGGCCGCGCGGATCGCTTTTTTTTCGCGAAGCGGCCGTCCGGGGCATCTCTGCTGTTGAATCCGGTCGGTTGCCGACGCCATAAGGGTCTATGACTTTTGTCGGCGCAATCACGAGACGAGCGATGCGGGGTGGTTCCGCGCGCTTGCGTGTGCCCGGCCGGCGACGCCGGCTGGCGGCGCTTGCCTGCGCCGGCCTGCTGCTCGGCTGGGGGAACGCCGTTGGCGCGCAGACCGCCGTGCCCTGCGCGGACGGAGAGCCGGCCGGGGCTGCCGTCCTGATCGCTCTGGCCGGGGACGATGCGGCCTTCGGCCGGCTCGTTCAGGAAGCGCCGGCCGAGGCCTTCCGCTGCTCCGGCCTTTTTCCCTCTGCCGGGGCCACGCTCGCGTTGCAGGAGGCCGCCGCCGCCGCACCCTTCGACGCCATCGGCGCGGCCGACCAGCTGGCGAAGCGCCCCGGTGGGGACCGGGTCATCGCGGCGGCGCTGAAGCCCGACCTGCTGATCCGCGCGCTCGAGAACGGGCTCGAGGGCGGGCTGCCCTTCTTCGAGATCCGGCACGAGCTGCGCAAGCGCCTGCCGCCCGAGGCCCTGCGTCCGATCGAAGGCCGTGCGACGCGGGCGCTGGCCGCCGCCTTCGCGAAGGATCCGGCCGCGGTCACGGCGAAGATCGGCGTGCTGATCGACGACATGTCGGAAGACCCGCCGGACGACCGCTTCCGCATCGTCGCGGCCTTCACCGCCAACCGGCTGTACGAGCTGATCGCCCGCACCGGGCCGCAGCTCTACACCTCGTCGCTCGACGGGCTGGTCAACATCCTGCGGATCAAGCTGAGGATGGAGAAGCGGAGCTTCCTCGACCTCGCCAACGGGCCGGCGACGGGGGGGCTATGGCCGGGCTTCTTCGTTTCCGTCGTGTCGGGCGGACGGGCCGACGCCCTGTTCGGCGCATCGGACGTGAACGCGCGGGAGGTGGCGAAGGTCAGCGTCCGCCTGCTGCTGTCGCCCGACCACGCCCTGGACGCCCCCATCATCGCGGGTGCTCTGGCCGACGCGATGGACGCGAAGTCTCCGGCCGTCCGCGCGGCGCTGGAGGACGAGCTGGCGGAACGGCATCGGACCACTTCGGACCCGGTCATTCGGGAGATCGCCGGCCTCGCCGGAGGGTTGCACCATCTGCGGCTGGGCGGCCGGCCGGCGACCGCCGCCTTCCTGGCCGAGCGTTTCGGCGAGCGGTACCCCGTCTCCCTCCCGCCGGCCTTGTCCGGGGACCGCCTGTTCCAGGACGGCGTCAACGTCCAGCGCATGACCTTCTACGACGACCCCGACGGGCGGGCGTCCTTCCGCGGCTTCGTGCAGCAGCGCCGCGCCGCCGGATGGACGATTCAGGAGCATGCCGGCTTCATAACCGCGACCAGTCCCGAGCGGCGCGGCCGGCGGATCGTCATCGTCGCCGACCTGCCGGGAGCGGGCGAGGCCGGTCGCGCCGCCGCGCGCGACTGGCTGGCGCGCGAGCGGCTGACGCCGACCGTCGTCGTCCACCGAGGTCACAGCTACCACGAGGAAGCGACGATGCCGGAGATCCGTCCCGGCACGGCGTTGGTCTTCTGGGGCTCCTGCGGCGGACACGTCCGGCTTCGCGCCACGCTGGACCAGGCGCCGGACGCTTTCGTGATCGCGACGCAGAACATCGGGGTGTCCACCGTCAACCAGGCGCTGCTGCGGATCATCGAGGACCGGCTGCTCGCCGACGGGACCCTCGACTGGCAGGCGGTCTGGGCGGACGCGCAGGCCCGCATCCGCGACCGGCATTTCTCCGCCTACAAGCGCCCGGACCAGGACGCCACCATGCTCGCGCTGCGGGCCTGGAGGGCCCAGACCGAGCAGGCCCGCGCCCCTTGCTGCACCGAGGCAACGGTGGCCGACCGCCGCCCCGACCGCCCGCGCCCCGACGGCGGCTGATCGGCCCCGTTACCGGGCCTCCGCCTTGGGGAACAGCAGAAAGGCGGCGAAGGCGCACAGGCCGATGGACAGCCACACAACGGCCCAGGAGGACAGGGCGAGCAGCGCCGGAATCGCCAGGGGCGTCAGCACATAGGCGCTGAAGGCGAAGCTGTTGCCCAGGCCCAGCGCGGTGCCCGCCCGGCTGGTGCCGGCGATGGTCGCCAGCTCCGTGTAGGCGATGCCGTGCCAGCAGGACGCGGCCATGCCGCCGGCCACCACGGCGAGCGCGATGGGGAGCGCCAGCCTGTCCAGCAGGCCCGGATCCCGCGCGGCCACCGCCACGAGAGCGCCGAGGACGAGGAAGACCGCCATCGTCGCCAGACCACAGGCGCGCAGGAAGCCGCGGCGGTTCTTCCGCCGGTCCGTCCAGAATCCGGCAGCGATGCGCAGCGCCGCCGCCCCGATTTGCACAACGACGATGCAGGCGCTCGCCGTCATCGGGTCGAGCCGGCTGGCGTCGTGCAGGAAGACCACGGCGAAGGTCAGCACCGCCACCTGCGGCATGCACAGCGCGCCGATCCCGGTCACGACGCGCCAGATCCGGGGATCGCGCAGCGGCGCCCGGTGCGCCGGCGCCGCGCGCTTGGCGGCGGCTTCGCCCGGCGGCTCGTGCAGCCAGAGCCATGTGGCGCCGCCGGCCGCCGCGACCAGCAGCGCAAGCACGCCGTAGGCCGCCGCGAAGCCGAGGGAGGCGACCAGCGGCGGCAGGATCAGCGCCCCGACGGCGCCGCCCGCCGGCAAGGCGGTCTGCCGGATGCTCATGGCGAGACCGCGCTCGCCCTCGTGGAACCAAGCCATCACGGCCCGTCCGCTGGCCCCGTTGAGGCTGCCGCCGAACAGACCGATCAGGAACAGCCCCAGCGCGAGGTGCGACATGGGCGGGCGGTCGAATGGGGTGGGTGCGACGAACAGGGCCATCAGCGCCAGAACCAGGGCGGTCAGGCCGAGGCCGGTCAGCAGCACCCTACGGTCGCCCCAGCGGTCGGTGAGCATCCCCCAGGGCAGCTCGCTGACCGCGATGCCCAGCCCCATCGCGCCGAGCACCATGCCAAGCTCTCCGTTTCCGATGCCGTAGCCGTTGCGCATGAAGACCGCGGTGGTCGGGATGCCGGAAATGGCCGCCGAAAAGCCGGCATTGGCGGCGAATCCGATGGCGAGGATCGTCCAGCGGTGCCGGGGCAGGGCGGAGGCTGGCGCGGCTGCGGCACCCCCCTGCGTCGGGATCGTCTGCGATGGCGAAGTCATGGGTCCTCCGGATGCTGAAGGCAGGGTGCGATCACGCTTGACGGACCCGTTATAGGCGGCGATGATCGTCCGAATAATCGGGAAGTTCAGAACCAATAATCCCTAAAAACAGGACGATTTGCCGTGATCCGACGCACCTTCGACCTCGACGTGCTGCGCAGCTTCGTGGTCGGCATGGAACTGGGCAGCTTCGCCAAGGCGGCGGACCGGCTGGGGCGTTCGACCTCGGCCGTCAGCGCGCAGCTGAAGAAGCTGGAGGAGCAGGCGGGCACGCCCATTTTCCGCAAGTCGGGCCGGGGCCTTGCCCTGACCGAGGCGGGGGAAACGATGCTGGCCTACGCCCGCCGCCTGCTCGACCTCAACGACGAGGCGGCGGGCGCCTTGCAGGGCATGGCGGCCGAGGGATGGCTGCGCATCGGCATGCAGGAGGATTTCGGGGAGGTGCTTCTGCCGGCGGTGCTCGGCCGCTTCGCGCGCTCGCATCCGCGCGTGCGGATCGAGGCGCGGGTGGCCCGCAACGCCGAACTGCGCGAGCGGGTCGCGCGGGGCAGCCTGGACTTCGCGCTCGCCTGGGACGACACGGTGCCGGCTCCGCACCGGCAGGACATCGCGTCGCTTCCCATGCGTTGGATCGGGCCGAGCGATCCGGCCATCTGGCCCGTCCATGGGGAGGGCGGCGGGGAGGAGGGCGGCGAACCGCTGCCGCTGGTCGCCTTCGACGACGCCTGTCGCTTCCGCGCCCTGGGCACGGCGGCCCTGGACCGGGCGAACCGGTCCTGGCGGGTGGCGCTGACCAGCCCGAGCCTCGGGGGCTTGTGGGCCGGGGTGGCGGCGGGGCTCGGCCTGACGGTCCGCACGGGCCTCGGGCTGCCGGCGAGCGTCCGGGCGCTCCATCCCGGCGAGCATGGGCTGCCGGAGCTGCCGACCGTCGGGCTCGCCCTCTACCGCAAGGACGCGGCGCTCGACCCCGTGGCGGAACGGCTCGCCGCCATCGTCGTGGAGGAGGTCACGGCGTCGGTGTGACGGACGCGGCCTGCCTGTCGCCGGACAGCACGGCGGGCCGGCTTCTTTGGGCATACGCCGTTCGGCCGAAATCGTGCGTTTTGATCCGCCGGACTTGACCGCGGTCAAGTGAAGGCGGCGCAAGACCCCTAAAATTGTCGGGACTTTGTTTCGAATGTGTCACATTTGCAAGTGCGACAAGGGGGCTCCATGTTCTGTTACCAGTGCGAACAGACCGCGCGTTCCGATTCCAGCGCCGGTTGCGCCAGCGCCAAGGGGATGTGCGGCAAGGACGCGACCACGGCCGATCTGCAGGACCTGCTGGTCCATGCGGTGAAGGGCATCGCCCAGTACAGCCGCCGCGCCCGCGCGCTGGGGGCGTCCGACCGCGAGGCCGACGCCTTCGTTCTCTACGGTCTGTTCACGACGCTGACCAACGTGAACTTCAACGCCACCCGCTTCGTCGGCCTGCTGAACGAGGCCGCCGAGACGCGCGACCGCGTCAAGGCGCTGTATGAGACCACGGCCCGCGACAAGGGCGTGCCCGTGGAGACGCTGTCCGGCCCGGCCGCCTGGCAGCCCGCCGCCGACATGGACGGCCTGCTGGCCCAGGCCGCCGCGGTGCCCGTCACCGCCGGCCAGGCCGAGGTGGGCGAGGACATCGTCGGCCTGCGCGCGCTGATCCTCTACGGACTGAAGGGCGTCGCCGCCTACGCCCACCACGCCTATGTGCTGGGCGGGGCGAGCGAGGAGGTGTTCGCCGGCATCGCCGACGCGCTGGACTTCCTGGCCGGCGAGCCGACGGACGCCGGCGCTCTGCTGGAGCGCGCGCTCGGCCTCGGCCACCTGAACCTGACGGTTATGGAACTGCTGGACGCCGCCAACACCGGCCGCTTCGGCACGCCGCAGCCGACGCCCGTGCGCGTCACGCCGGTCAAGGGGAAGGCCATCCTGGTCAGCGGCCACGACCTGGGCGACCTGGAAGCCCTGCTGAAGCTGACCGCCGGCAAGGGCATCAACGTCTACACCCACGGCGAGATGCTGCCGGCCCATGGCTATCCGACGCTGAAGGCCTACCCGCATCTGGCCGGCAACTGGGGTGGCGCGTGGCAGGACCAGCAGCGCGACTTCGCCGAATTCCCCGGCCCGATCCTGATGACGTCCAACTGCATCATCGAGCCGAACCCGCGCTACCGCCAGCGCATCTTCACCACCGGCCCGGTGGGCTGGCCCGGCGTGCGCCATCTGGAGAGCCACAACTTCGCCCCGCTGGTCGAGGCGGCGCTGGCCCTGCCCGGCTTCAAGGAAGACGCGGCGGAGGAGAAGACCATCCTCGTCGGCTTCGGCCGCGACGCCGTGCTGGGCGTGGCCGACAAGGTGATCGAGGCGGTGAAGGGCGGCGCCATCAAGCACTTTTTCCTGATCGGCGGCTGCGACGGCGCGGCGCCCGGCCGCAACTACTACACCGACTTCGCCACGCAGGCCCCGGACGACACGGTGGTGCTGACGCTGGGCTGCAACAAGTACCGCTTCAACCAGCATGAGTTCGGCGCCATCGGCGGCATTCCGCGCCTGCTCGACATCGGCCAGTGCAACGACAGCTACTCCGCCATCCGCATCGCGGGCGCCCTGGCCGAGGCCTTCGGCTGCGGGGTCAACGACCTGCCGCTGTCGCTGATCGTGTCCTGGTTCGAGCAGAAGGCCGCCGCGGTCCTGCTGACGCTGCTGGCGCTCGGCATCCGCAACATCCACCTCGGCCCGACCCTGCCGGCCTTCCTGACCCCGGCCGTGCTGAACCAGCTGGTGGAAACCTTCGGCGTCCGCCCGATCTCGACCCCCGAGGCCGACATCGCCGCCGCCCTGAACCGCGCCGCGTAAGGCGACTGTTCACCCCCTCTCCCAGCCCCGCTGGGAGAGGGTTTTTCGCATTTTCCCGGACAGGGCCATGACCACGCACACCATCGACCTGACAACCCGCGACGGCGCGCGGGTGAGCTTTCCCTGTGCCGAGACCGAGACGGTGGTTGCCGCCGCCGCGAAGGCGAACCTGACGCTGCCCGGCCACTGCCGGGAGGGCGGCTGCGGCGCCTGCCGGGCAACCGTGCGGGACGGCGGGTATGAGCTGGGCTCGCACAGCGCGTCGGCGCTGCCGGCGGACGCGGCGGCGGCGGGGGAGGTGCTGCTGTGCCGGACCTTCCCGCGCGGCGCCCTGTCCATCGCGGCCCCCTTCGACCGCGCCCACATCCTGTCCGGCGCGGTGGCCGAGCGCCGGGCCGAGGTCGCCGGGCTGTCGCTGGTCGGGGAGCGCACGGTGCGCCTGCTCCTGACCCTCCAGCCCGACGAGGACGGCGGGGCCGCCGCCGAGTTCGAGCCCGGCCAGTACATGGAGCTGGAAATCCCCGGCACGGGCGTGTACCGCGCCTACTCGCTCGCCAACACGGCGAACTGGTCGGGGCAGCTGGAATTCCTGATCCGCCTGCAGCCGGACGGGCGCTTCTCGCTCTGGCTGGAGCGGGAGGCTGGGCCCGGACAGGTCCTCACCGTGCGAGGGCCGCAGGGAAGCTTCACCTTGCAGGAACGCGGGATGCGCCCGCGCTGGTTCGTGGCCGGCGGCACGGGGCTCGCTCCGATGCTGTCCATGCTGCGGCGCATGGCCGAATGGCAGGACCCGCAGGAGGCCCGGCTCTATTTCGGCGTGAGCCACGAACGCGAACTCTTCGCGCTCGACGAGTTGGAGCGGCTGAAGGCCGAATTGCCGAAGCTGACGGTGGTGCCCTGCGTGTGGCGTCCGGAGGGGGACTGGGCGGGCTTCGCCGGCGCCCCAACGGACGCGCTGCGCCGCGACCTCGCCGGGGCCAAGACGATGCCGGACATCTACCTGTGCGGCCCGCCCGCCATGATCGACGCGGCGGAGGCCGTGGCGCGCGACCACAAGGTCCCGGCGGACCACCTGTTCAGCGAGCGGTTCCTGCCGGGCGCAGCCCCGGCCGGCGGCTGTGCCACTCCCGCCGGATGACGGCGACGGCCCCGCCCAGCACCATGAGGGCGAGACCGTACCAGGTGACGGCGTAGATCAGGTGGCTGTTGTGAAAGGCGATCACCGTCAGCCCGCCGACGGGAGCCTCCGGCCCGGCGGCGGGCGTGGCCTCGGCGTCGATGAAGTAGGGGGCGACGCCGGTCAGGCCGCGCGCGGCGGCGATGGCGGCCACGTCGCGTGAATACCAGCGGCCGGCGGCGGGATCGTTGGCGCGCAGCAGCGTCCCGCCCGGTTCGGTGATCCGCAGCAGGCCGGTCACGGTGGTCTCGCCCTCGATTTGTCCTGCCGGCCGGCTGGCCGGGTCGCGGCGTTCGGGCGGGACGAAGCCCCGGTTGATCAGCACCAGCGTCCCGTCCTCCCGCCGCAGCGGAGTCAGCACCCAGAAGCCGGGGCCGAGCTCGGTCGAGGCGGCCACCAGCGTCTCCCGGTCGTTCAGGAAGCGCCCGGTGGCCTGGACGTGCCGGTATTCGAAGTCGGCGGCGTTGACCAGCGGCCATTCCCGCCGGTCGGGCGCCGGGACGGGCTGGGCGTGGACGCGCGTCTCCACCCGCTCGATCAGGGCGAGCTTCCAGGCCCGCCGCTCCACCTGCCAAGTGCCCAGCGCGGCAAGCGCGGCGAAGGCCAGCGCCGCGGCGATTGCGAAGCCGGCCAGCCAGCCGCGCGACCGTGGCGAGGCCCCGTCCATCACCGCCACGCCGGCCCGTCAGGGCATGTTGCGCATCTGCGCCGGCGACATCGGCATCATGTTGGAATCGAGATGGTGCATCACCCACAGCGAACCGGTCAGGGTAATGACCACCATGACGGCTGTGAACATCAGCGCCAGGAAGGTCCAGCCGCCCTCCGACTTCGTGTTCATGTGCAGGAAATACACCATGTGCACGACGATCTGCACGGCGGCGAACAGCAGGATCACGACGGCGGCGACGGTCGTGCTGCGGAAGACGTCGGACATCACGATCCAGAAGGGGATCGCGGTCAGCACCACCGCAAGGCCGAAGCCGATCAGATAATCCTTGAAGCCCCCGTGATGGACGTGCACGTCGTCGCCATGCCCGTGGGGCGGGTCCACGACCTGCTCATGCTCGACGTGCGCGCTCATGACATCAGGACTCCCATCAGATAGACGAAGCTGAAGACGCCGACCCAGACCACGTCCAGGAAGTGCCAGAACATGCCCAGGCACATCAGCCGGCGGTGGTTCTCCGGGATGAAGCCGTGCAGCGGCAGCTGGAACATCAGCGTCACCAGCCAGATGATGCCCGCCGTGACGTGCAGCCCGTGCGTCCCCACCAGCGCGAAGAATGAGGACAGGAAGGCGCTGCGCTGCGGCCCGGCGCCCTCTTGGATCAGGTGGTGGAACTCGTACAGTTCGATCGTCAGGAAGCCGAGGCCGAACAGGCCGGTGACGGCCAGCCAGAACAGCGTCAGCCCCATCCGCCGCCGCTCCACCTCCAGCATCGCCAGACCGTAGGTGATGGAGGAAAAGAGCAGCAGCGCCGTGTTCAGCGCGATCAGCGGCAGGTCGAACAGGGCCGCCGGGGACGGCCCGGCGGCGAAGCGGTGGCCGAGCACGCCGTAGGTCGCGAACAGGACCGCGAAGATGAGCGAGTCGCTCATCAGGTAGATCCAGAAGCCGAGGAGGGTGCTGCCCTCGGCGTGGGCGTAGCCCTCCGTGTCGTAGAAGACGGGGGCTTTCGCCGCGATGTCGACGGCCTCCGGGTGCGTCGTGTCCAGGTGCATCGTCATGGTCGTTCGCCTACTCCGCAGCCATGGGGGCGCGTCCGTTTTCGACGCTCATGACCTCCTCGGCGGGGATGTAGTAGTCCCGCCGGTAGTTGAAGGTGTGTCCGATCGCGGTCGCCAGCAGCCCGATGAAGGAGGCCGCGGCAAGCCACCAGATGTACCAGATCAGCGCGAAGGCCAGCACGGTGCTGAAGCCCGCCAGGATCACGCCGGCCCCGGTGTTCTTCGGCATGTGGATGGGCCGGTAGCCGTCCCGCGGGCGGGTATGGCCGCGCCGCTTCATGTCCCACCACGCGTCCTGGTCGTGCACGATCGGCGTGAAGGCGAAGTTGTAGTACGGCGGCGGGGAAGTCGTGGACCACTCCAGGGTCCGCCCGTGCCACGGGTCGCCGGTCACGTCGCGCAGCTGTTCACGCCTCATGACGCTCACCACGATCTGGATGATGAAGGACCCGATCCCC
Source organism: Azospirillum mesophilum (assembly GCF_053470405.2). Classification (NCBI taxonomy): domain Bacteria; kingdom Pseudomonadati; phylum Pseudomonadota; class Alphaproteobacteria; order Rhodospirillales; family Azospirillaceae; genus Azospirillum; species Azospirillum mesophilum. Next base: position 18,141 of record NZ_JBPXMQ020000049.1, on the reverse strand, counting down.
AGCGCGATCAGGAAGGCGCCGAAGGTCGCGGCCAGGTACCAGGGCTGCAGCGAGAAGTCCTCGAAGTGGTTCAGCCGCCGCGTCACCCCCATCAGGCCGAGCACATATTGCGGCATGAAGGCGAAATAGAAGCCGACCAGCCAGAACCAGAAGGACATCCGCCCCCAGAACGGGTCCAGCCGGAAGCCGAACATCTTCGGGAACCAGTAGTAGATCCCGGCCATCAGGCCGAACACCACGCCGCCGATGATCACGTTGTGGAAATGCGCGATCAGGAACACGCTGTTGTGCAGCACGAAGTCCGCCGGCGGAACGGCAAGCAGCACGCCGGTCATGCCGCCGATCACGAAGGTCACCATGAAGCCGACGGTCCACAGCATCGGCACCTCGAACCGGATGCGGCCGCGGTACATGGTGAACAGCCAGTTGAAGATCTTGGCCCCCGTCGGGATCGAGATGATCATCGTCGTGATGCCGAAGAAGGCGTTCACGCTGGCCCCGGACCCCATCGTGAAGAAGTGGTGCAGCCACACGAGGTACGAGAGGATGGTGATGACCACCGTCGCGTAGACCATCGAGGCGTAGCCGAACAGCCGCTTGCCGCAGAAGGTCGAGGTGACCTCCGAGAAGATGCCGAAGCAGGGCAGGATCAGGATGTACACCTCCGGGTGGCCCCAGATCCAAATCAGGTTGATGTACATCATCGGGTTGCCGCCCAGGTCGTTCGTGAAGAAATGCGTCCCCACGTAACGGTCCAGCGACAGCAGGGCGAGCGTGGCGGTCAGCACCGGGAAGGCGGCGACGATCAGCACGTTGGTGCACAAGGTCGTCCAGGTGAAGATGGGCATCTTCATCATGGTCATGCCCGGCGCGCGCATCTTCACGATGGTCGCGATCAGGTTTATGCCCGACAGCGTCGTCCCGACGCCGGCGACCTGAAGCCCCCATATGTAATAGTCCACGCCGACGCCGGGGCTGAAGTCGGCACCGGACAGCGGCGGGTAGGCCAGCCAGCCGGTGCGGGCGAACTCGCCCACGAACAGCGACAGCATGGTCAGCACGGCGCCGCCCACGGTCATCCAGAAGCTGAAGTTGTTCAGGAAGGGAAAGGCGACGTCGCGCGCCCCGATCTGCAACGGCATGACGTAGTTCATCACCGCGGTGACCATGGGCATCGCGAAGAAGAAGATCATGATCACGCCGTGCGCCGTGAACACCTGGTCGAAATGGTGCGGCGGCAGGTAACCCTCGTTCGGGCCGAAGGCGATGGCCTTCTGCGTCAGCATCATGACGGCGTCGGCGAAGCCGCGCAGCAGCATGATGATGGCGAGGATGCCGTACATGATGCCGATCTTCTTGTGATCGACGCTGGTGAACCATTCGCGCCAGAGATAGCCCCAGGCGCGGAAATAGGTGATCGCGCCGGCCACCGCGATGCCGCCCAGCGCGACCATGGCGAAGGTCGCGATCAGGATCGGCTCGTGATAGGGGATCGACGTCCAGGTCAGCCGCCCGAAGAGGAAGGTCTGGAGATCAAGGTTTGAGAACATCGGATTTTCCCGTTCCGATTGTCGCGAACGGCCGGCTATTTCGACGGCTCGCCATCGGTCTTGTTGTTGAGTTGCGCCGGTGCGGAGGTGTCCGGCGCGCCGGGCATCGCGTGGCCCTGTGTCGGGTTTGGTCCGTGGACCGGCTGGTTCACGGCGGGCGACAGGGGCCGGGACCGCATGCCCTCGGGCTGGACGTCGCCGTCACCGCCGCCGCGCGGCGGGCGCCCCGACGCCGGGTTGGTCGCGGCCGGCGCTTCGTGGCCCTCCTGCAGCAGGCGGTTGTCGTATTGCAGGCGTTCCTTGTTTTCCCGGCTTTCCCGGCCGGCGCCGCCCATGGAATCGATGTGGTTCATCTCGGCGACGCACATCTTGCCGGGCAGAGCGCACATGTTCAGGACCGCGTTGTAGAGGCCGTTCTCCACGCTCGCGAAATACTGGACGGGCGCGTCCTCCTGCGGCCGTTCGAGTTGGAGATAAGTGGCGCGGTCGAGCGGCTTGCCCGAGCCCTTCACCTTCGCCACCCACTGGTCGAAGCCCTCCCGGCTGAGGCCGCGGAAGTTGAAGTTCATGTGCGAGAAGCCCGATCCGCTGTAGTTCGCGGAGAAGCCGTTGTAGATGCCTTCCTTGTTGATCACGGCGTGCAGGTTCGTCTCCATGCCGGCCATGGCGTAGACCTGCCCCGCCAGCGCCGGGATGAAGAAGGAGTTCATCACGGTCGCCGAGGTGATCTTGAAGGACACCGGCACGTTCACCGGGGCCGCCAGCTCGTTCACCGTGGCAATGCCCAGGTCCGGGTAGAAGAACAGCCATTTCCAGTCGAGCGCGACCACCTGCACGTTGATCGGCTTCACGCCCGGCGGCAGGGGCTGCGACGCGTCGAGGCGCGTCAGCGGCCGATAGGGGTCGAGCGTGTGGGTGCTGAGCCAGGTGATCGCCCCGATGGCGATGATGATCGCCAGCGGCGCCGACCAGATCAGCACCTCCAGCCGCGTGGAGTGGTGCCATTCCGGATCGTAGACGGCGTTGGTGTTCTGCTCGCGGTAGCGCCACGCGAACAGCAGCGTCAGCGCGATCACCGGCACGATGATCAGCAGCATCAGCACCGTGGAGGTGATGATGAGGTTGCGCTGCTGCACGGCCACGTCGCCGGAGGGATCCAGGACGACGGCGCTGCACCCGGCCAGGAACACCGGAAGAAGGACCAAGGCCCCGGCCGCGCGGAGCCGGCGGCGGGCGCGCGGGGCGTGAGGACGGCTGTGGTGGGGCACCGGAGCGCTTCCCATGCGTTGCGTTCGATATCCCGCCCGGCAGCAGGACGGCTGGGCGAGCGTGTGCGGCGGGCGCCCGACGGATCGTGGTCGGCGCACCCGCTGGATTAACCGCGGAGATCGATTTTTGTGCCCTTGCCTTTGGACATGGGCACAAGCCCGGCCTCTGGCCTGTTGGGCTGATGTGCCTCCGGCAGCGACAGCCCGGCCCGGCACCGATTATGTGGGGGCGGCCCCGGTTTATGGCCCGGCTTACGGCCCGGCCTATGGAAAGTGTGGAGCGAAGCAACGTCGATGAGCGTACATCCCGGAACGCCGACCTCGACACCGCTGGAGCGCGACGCGCGGCTGGTGTCGACCGACCATCACGTGGATCCGGCCGAGATCGCGCTTGGCGTCGTGATCGGGCGCACGGCTGAATTCTTCGACTTTTTCGTCTACGGGATCGGCTCGGTCCTCGTCTTCCCGCGCCTGTTCTTCCCCTTTGCGGAGCCGGTGACGGCGACGCTCTATTCCTTCATCGTCTTTTCCCTGGCCTTCATCGCGCGGCCGGTCGGGTCGATCATCTTCATGGCGGTGGACGAGGCCTACGGGCGTGGCGTCAAGCTGACGGTGGCGATGCTGATGCTCGGCATCTCCACGGCGGCGATCAGTTTCCTGCCCGGCTATGAGACCATCGGCGTGGCGGCCATCGCGCTGCTCGGCATTTTCCGCGTGGGGCAGGGGCTGGCGCTGGGCGGGGCGTGGGACGGGCTGGCGTCGCTGCTGTCGCTGAACGCGCCGCGCAACCGCCGGGGCTGGTACGCGATGATGCCGCAACTCGGCGCGCCGCTCGGCTTCCTGCTGGCGAGCGGGCTGTTCGCCTATTTCGTCATCAACCTCCCGGCGGAGGATTTCCTCAGCTGGGGGTGGCGCTTCCCCTTCTACGTGGCCTTCACGATCAACGTGGTGGCTCTGTTCGCGCGGCTGCGGCTGGTCGTCACCGACGAGTTCTCCAACCTGCTGGAACAGCGGGAGCTTGAGCCGACCAGCGTCGCCGACATGTTCACGGCCCAGGGGCGCTTCGTGCTGATCGGCACCTTCGTGCCGCTGGCCAGCTTCGCCCTGTTCCATCTGGTGACCATCTTCCCCTTGAGCTGGGTGACTCTGTTCTCCCAGCGGCCGGCCGGCGAGTTCCTGCTGGTGCAGGCCGCGGGGGCCGTGGTGGGGGCGGTCGGCATCCTCCTGTCCGGCCTGATCGCCGACCGCATCGGCCGCCGGCCCCTGCTGGCGATCTGCGCCGGCGCCATCGCCCTGTTCAGCGCCGTGACGCCGTTCCTGCTGGGCGGCGGGGCATCCGGGCAGACCACCTTCATCCTGGTGGGCTTCGGATTGCTGGGCCTGTCCTTCGGTCAGGCGGCCGGAGCCGTGTCGTCCAACTTCTCGATCCGCTACCGCTACACCGGCTCCGCCCTGACCTCCGACCTGTCGTGGCTGACCGGGGCCGGCTTCGCGCCGCTGGTGGCGCTCGGCCTGTCGAGCCGGTTCGGGCTGGGCTGGGTCGGCGCCTATCTGCTGTCGGGCGCGGTCTGCACCCTGGCGGCGCTGCTGTTCAACAAGCTGGAAACGGGGGAGGGCGGCGGGACCGACAACCGGTCCATGGGTCCCAACTCGCCCGGCCGTAATCTGGCGCCCCGCTCCCGCTGACGGGCTTACCCCGCTGATGGGCTTACAATGAGTCCGACGTGCGCAGCGGTGCCGGCTTGCCGTGCTGCTGCGCCCAGCGGGCGGCGTCGATGACCCGGCCGCCGGCCGCCGCCGTGCCCTGGTCCGCCTCGGCGATCTCCAGCGCCGCCGCCAGATTGCCCCGGCGCTCGACCAGGAGGCTGCCGTCCTCGACGCGCAGGATCAGGTCGGCGCGGCGCAGGGTGGACAGGCGGTGCGCGATGATGAAGGTGGTGCGCCCGCGCATCAGCTCCTCGATGGCGTCGGTGATGGCGGCCTCGGTCTCCTTGTCGAGCGCGCTGGTCGGCTCGTCCAGGATCAGGATCGGCGCCTGCTTCAGGAAGGCGCGCGCCAGGCCGATGCGCTGGCGCTCGCCGCCCGAAAGGGTCAGCGCGCGCTCGCCGACCATGCTGTCGTAGCCGTCGGGCAGGGCGCGGATGAAGTCGTGGGCGTGCGCCCGCCGCGCGGCCTCCTCGATCTCCGCGCGCGTGGCGTCGGGGCGGCCGTAGGCGATGTTCTCCGCGATGGTGGTGGAGAAGAGGGACGGTTCCTGCTCCAGGATCGCGAACTGCCGGCGCAGGTCGCACAGACGGTAGTCGCGCAGATCCCGGCCGTCCAGCCGGATCGAGCCGGCCGTGGGGTCGATCAGCCGGACCAGCAGGTTGGTCAGCGTGCTCTTGCCCGATCCGGTGCGGCCGACGATGCCGACGCAGGTGCCCGCCCGCACCGTGAAGGAGGCGTCGCGCAGCACCGCGGGTCCGTCCTCGTAGGCGAAGCCGACCCGGTCGAAGGACAGGGTGCCCCGCGCGCGCGGCAGCGGCCGGGCGTCGGCCTTCTCGGGGATCGCCGGCGGCGCCTCCAGCAGCGCGAAGGCGCGCTCGCCGCAGGCGAAGGAGTGCTGCTGGGCGATGATGTGCTCCGCGATCGCCTTCAGCGGGTCGTAGAGCTGGGTCATGTAGGCCAGCAGCACGATGAGGTCGCCGACGCTGAGCGCACCGCCCTGCACGTCGCGCACGCCGATGAACAGGATGGCGGCGGTGCCCACCCCGACCGCCGCCGTCAGCGCCACGCGGAAGCCGGCGTCGATCAGGAAGACCGCCATGCGCGCGTGAAAGCAGGCGCGGCCCTGGTCGATCAGGCGCTGCACCTCGTGCTCTTCCTGGCAGGCCGTGAGCACCACGCGGCGCGCACCGAGGACTTCGTAGGCGAGCTGCGTCAGCCGGCTCTCCAGTTCGCGCACGCGGTGCCAGCGGTCGCACAGCGGGCGCTGCTTCAGCACGATCAGGATAATCAGCGGCACCGCCGTGGCCAGCGCGACGGCGGCAACCTGCGGGCTGATGAGGGCGGTGATCCAGACGACCCACAGGATCGAGCCCGTCTTGGTGACCAGCGGGATCACGCCCCAGATGGTCATGGCCTGAAGCGCCGGGGCGTCCTGGCTGACGCGGAAGACCTGATCGGCCACGCCCCGGCCGGCGTCGCGCGAGGTCGCCTGCTCCAGCGCCTTGCCCATCACCTTGGCGCGGAAGCGGCGGACCATCTGGTCGGCCACGGCCTCGCGGTACAGCCATTCCACGACGCCGTGCAGCGCGGTCAGCAGCGCGATCAGGATCCCGAAGCCGAGGCACAGATACAGCACCGCGTCCTTGTCGGCGATCAGCTCCGCCGGCAGCCAGCGCACCATGAAGGACGGCAGCGGCTTGTTGCCGAGCACGCTGTCGATGATGATCTTGACCGGAATGGGCGCAAGCAAAGCGATGGGCGTCGCAAGCAGGCCGAGCGCGATGATGAGGCCCAGCTGCGGGTACCAGGGACGAGCTTCCCTGAGCGCGCGCCCGTAGATGGCGCTCGGCAGCGACTTTTCCGGCATGTCTTCGGTCTTTCGATTGCACGCTTGCTTGGGCGCGTCCCCTTTCGGCGGCATCACCACTCTGTCAGGGATATAATAAACACCAACTCGACTTCCCTGTGCCGGTTCCCAAGATCATCCCGAAAAGTGAGTACCCTTATCCGTCATGGGTGCGCCCGCCGTCGAAGGCCCTCTGCCGGCAGCACAGGTCCCATGCGCGGGGGCCGGGCGCGGGGGCCGGGCGCGGGGGCCGGGCGCGCCCCGCTTGGCCCTCCCGCTTGGCCCTCCCGCTTGATCGCGGTCAAGGATATCCCGACCATTTTGGTCAACTATCCGGTCCGTTCCATCGAGCCATTGGAAAATCGAGATCGAAGCCATGTCAGCGGCAGACAGCGCCTATACGGATGATCTGGGCACGGACGATTCGGGCGTTCTGGAGGCTACGGGCGGGGATCCGCTGGCGGGGCTGCCCGGCCACCCGATGATGTGGATCCTGATCCTGAGCGAGCTGGCGGTCTTCGCGGTCGCCTTCATCGGCTTTGCCGTGGCCCGGCTGTTCGACCCGGCCGGCTTCGCCGCCGGTCAGGCGCACCTGAACCCCACGCTGGGCGGGCTGAACACCATCGTGCTGGTGACCAGCGGCTTCCTCGCCGCTGCCGGCGTCGCTTCGGCGCGCGACGGGGCCCGGCTGCGGGCGCGGGGGCTGTTCGTGGGGGCCGCTGCCATCGGCCTGTTCTTTCTCGTCATCAAGGGGATCGAGTATTCGGCGACGCTTGGCGCCGGCTTCACGCTCGACAGCGGAAACTTCTACACGCTCTATTACCTGCTGACCGGCTTCCACGCGCTGCATGTGGTCATGGGCATCATTGTGCTGGTCATCGTGGCTTTCCACGACGACGTGGAGAATCTCGAAACCGGGGCGGCCTTCTGGCACATGATCGATCTGGTCTGGATCGTCCTCTATCCCCTTCTGTACGTGCTGCGCTGAGGAGACCGGCGATGAACGCAACCATGACCGTGCTCCTGCGGAGCTGGGCGATTCTGGTGGGGCTGACCCTCGTGACGATGCTGGTGGGCGGGGGCGGGCACGGCCAGACCCTCGGGCTGGCGAGCGCCGCCGCCGTCGTGGCGGTCACCATCACCAAGGGGTGGCAGATCCTCACCCACTACATGGGCCTGCACGGCGCCGGCCGGGGCTGGCGGTCCGTACTGGTGGCCTATCTGCTGGTGGTCGGCGCGGCCATCCTGGGCGCCTACGCGATTGGGGTCCTGCGCTGAGCGCTGCGGAGTACGCATCACGCCTGTGCAGTATTTCGTTGATGTGCATAGTTTTTTTGTCATTCCCGCGAAAGCGGGAATCCAGCATGAGCCGCGATCAGCGGCGATATGAGTCAACGGTTGACTCATGTGACGCCCAGACGGGCGTCTGGATCCCCGCCTTCGCGGGGATGACGAAAAAATAAGGAGTGTCAACGTGTTGCCGCATCAGAAAAATGTAGGAATGCCCCCGCAGACCCGGCGCTTGATGATCGTCAAGGTGTCGCAGGGCGTCCTGGCTTATTCATGAATCCACAACGATGCGACCCGGTGCGGGTCCGGAGCGGATGGCCATGAACTGGAAGCGATATCTGTCCCCCTGGACGAAGGGTGAAGCCCCGGGGCGTGAGCCGCAGGGCCGGCCGGACGGTGCCGACGCGACCCCGTCAGACCCCGAACGGGGCGAGGTCGTCCGCGAGGCGCTGCGCACGGTGAACGATCCCGAAGTGGGCCTGAACATCGTGGATCTCGGCCTCGTCTACGCCATTCACGCCACGGCTGAGGCGGTGCAGGCCGACATCACCCTGACGACGCCGACCTGCCCGCTGGGCGAGACCGTGGTCGAAAACGCGCGGGCGGCCATCGCGCAAGCCCTTCCCGATCTGGCGGACGTGACGGTCCGGCTGGTGTGGGAGCCGCGCTGGACTCCTTCGATGATGAGCGATCATGCGCGCGGGCAACTTGGCTGGTGACGGCGTCTCGCCGTCCGCGGACCTTCGGTCGCGCCGCTTGGCGCGCGCGCCGATCCTGGCGCTCGCCATCGCGGGCATGGTGACCGGCATCGCCGGCGGGCTCGCCCGGCTTGGGGTGGAATTGCCGGTCCAGGCCGCCGACCTGACGCTCCACCACGGCCCGCTCATGGTGTCCACGCTGTTCGGGACCGTGATCGGCCTGGAGCGCGCGGTGGCGCTGGGGCGCGGCTGGGGCTATCTGGCCCCGGTCTTGTCCGGCGCGGCCGGGCTGCTGCTCCTGGGCGGCATGCCGGTGGTCTTGCCGGTGGTGCTGTTCGTCGCGGCCTCCGCCGTCCTGCTGGTCAACGCCCTGGCGATGCTGCGCCTGTCGCCGGCGTTGCACAGCGCGGTCCTGGCGGGTAGCTGCGCCTGCTGGCTGGCCGGGAACCTGCTGTGGCTGGCCGGCTTCCCGCTGGGTGCTGCGGTGCCCTGGTGGATCGGCTTCCTCGTTCTGGTCATCACCGGGGAGCGGCTGGAACTCAGCCGGCTCCTGAAGCCCCTGCCGGGGCGGACGCCGCTGTTCCTGGCGGCCGGGACGCTCCTGCTCGGCGGCATCGCGCTGTCCGCGCTGCTGTACGACGGCGCGCTGGCTCCGGTCGGGCCGGGTCTGCTGGCCATGGCGGTGTGGCTCGGCAGCTTCGACGTGGCGCGCCGCACCGTCCGGCAGAGCGGCCTGACCCGCTACGTCGCCGTCTGCCTGCTCGGCGGCTACGCCTGGCTGGGCGTCGCGGGGATGCTGGCGATGTGGGGAGGGGCGGGGGATGCGCCGTTTCTCCGGGACGCGGCGCTGCACGCGGTGTTCCTGGGCTTCGTGCTGACCATGGTGTTCGCCCACGCGCCGATCATCCTGCCGGCCCTGCTGAAGGTCACGGTGCCCTACAGCCCCGTCTTCTACGCGCACATCGCCATGCTGCACGCCTCGCTTTTGCTGCGGATCCTGGCCGATGTCCTGCAATGGACGGAGATGCGCGCCTGCGCCGGGCTGGGGAACGCGGTTGCGATCGTGGTCTTCGCCGCCCTGATGCTAACGGCGGTTCGGAGCGGTCAAGCCGCCTGACCGCGCGCGCAGGTCGCCCCCATCACGCGCAACGCCTGGCGCACGCGGCCGACGCTGTCGCGGTCGGGCAGCGTGTACCACGTCACCGTCAGGGCGACGGGGGTGGCGCTGCGCAGGCCGTGAACGTTGCCGGGTGCCGCCTCCACGATGCGGCCCTGCGCGGCGACGAACCAGCGCCACCGCAAGCCATCCTCGCCGGGCATGGACTGCCAGACTTCCCGAGCCTCCTGGAAATAGATCGCCGCACCGGCGTCGGCGGGATCGGCGTACAGGTAGACCGGGTTTTCCGGCGACAGGGCGAGCAGCAGGTGGTGCACGGACCGCGGGCCGCCGGTGCGCAGAACGGCGTTCGGCGGAAGCTCGCGGTCGTGGTCGTCCTGGTCGAACATGGTGTTGTCGTAGGGGGTGGCGTCGTAGGGCATGATGGCGACGACCTTACCTCCCGTCGCGCCCGGAGTTCCAGTCAGGGCGCTCAGTCAAGATGATGGTCTCCGCTCCTCGACGAGCTTCGCCACCGCGTCGAAGCGGTGGAGCACGCGCTCGACCGCGGCGGTGCGCGTCTGCGGCGACAGCCGGAGCCCGGCCGCGGCCAGCACGGCCAGATCGTCGTAGCCTTCGGCCAAGGCCAGCACCGCGTCGCGCAGGACACTCGGCTCCGCCGCTTCGGCGATCAGCACCAGATCCGACAGGCCGTCCCGCAGACACGCATAAGGTCCCGCGTCGCGACGGTCGCAGAGCACGTCGAAGGTCTCCAGCCAGGAGGCGACAGCGTCGTGCAACGAGCTTGCCATTCGGTGATGCCTTCTCCAGCCGCCTTTTCCGGAACACAACGCTTTTTCAACAGACAACGCCCGGCGCGGGCGGATGGACCCAACCCGTCAACCGGGCGAGCTTCAGCGGGTGAGGCGCGCCTGCAATTCCGGCGGCAGCGTGCCAAGGTCGATCATGCGGCTGACGCGCAGGACCAGCGCCACGCTGACCATGTCGGTCAGTTCCCCCCGGTCCACCAGCCCGACCACCTCGGCGAAGGGCAGACGGCGCACCGCCAGCTCCTCCTGGGCATCCGGTTCGGCGTCGTCGTCGCAGTCCAGATCCCACGCGACGAAGAACGCCACGCGCTCGTCCGACAGCCCGACCGAGCTTTCCAGCGCCGGAAGAGCCAGCCAGCGGTGCGCCGCCAGCCGCGTTTCCTCGGCCAGCTCGCGGCGTGCCGCCGCTTCCAGCGCCTCACCGGGCTCGCCGTTTCCTTTCGGGATTTCCCAGAGATAGCGGCCCAGCGGGTAGCGGAACTGGCCGACCAGCCGCGTGCAGCCGCGCCGGTCGATGGGAAGGACCGCCACGCCGCGATGCTTGACCCGGACCACCCCGTAGGTCGTGCGCCGCTCCGCGGCGTCGATCACGTCGTCCTCCACGACCCGCATCCAGTCGTTCTCGAAGGCGGTGCGCGAGCCCAGCGTTCGCCAGGGATTGCGCGTCTCGTCCGTGGGCATGGGCTATCGTTGCTCCAACTGCCGTCGCTCCAGCTGTTCCGCCGTTTCCGCCGCGCCCATCGCCAGTGCGGCGTCCAGGGCGGTGTAACCGGCGGCATCGCGGGCGCCGGGATCCGCGCCGCGCGCCAGCAGCAGCTCGACGATCGCGGTGCGGCCGAACATGGCCGCCATCATCAGGGCCGTGCGGCCGTCCGGGCCGCATCCGTCCACGCGGGCACCGGCATCGAGCAGACGGCGCACGGCCTCCTCGCTGCCCTTGAAGGCGGCTGCCGCCAGCGGCAGCTGGCCACGGTCGTTTTCGAGATTCGGATCGCCGCCATGGTCGAGCAGCACCCGCACGGCGTCGCCATGCCCGTGGTAGGCCGCGAGCATCAGCAGGCTGTCGCCGCGTTCGTTGCGGAGGTTGGCCGGCAGCCCCCGTTCCAGCAGGTCGGCCAGTTCGCCGACGTGGCCGCCGCGGGCGTAGCCGAACACGCGCCCGACGAAGGCGAGCGTGTCCTCGTCCAAAGTCGGCAAAGATTTCGACGCGCCAGCGTTCATTCCCCGCACCCCATGCCCAGTACCCCGAACCGTTGGAATAGGCCTTGGCGTGGAACAGGGGGGCGTCGCGTTCGTCACAGGGCGCCTGCACGGCGGCTCCGTGCGGGGCGCGCGGAGCGGCCCCGCCAAGCCGGTGTCGGACTGCGTCGCCCGACTCTCCTGGCCGAGTTCGTGATCATTTCCTTTGCGGATGTGTCCGGCACCGAAGCGTTAATCACATCGGTGCAAACAGTCGACGCGCAACCACTAAGTGTGATTTCGGATCCGCTGCGTCGGCACTAGAGTCTGGCGTGGATGCGTTGCCAAGAACGCCAATAAAACAGGCTTCATAAAAAATAAGAATGAAATATTCGGGGAGGCGTCGCCATGCGAGACGTCCATTTCACGCCGTTGCTTCCTTCGCCGATGCAGAGGCATCGGGTGATGCTCGCCGCCACGGTCCTGCTCGCCCTTCCCATGACGCTGGCCATGATGCTGAGTGACGCCCTGGGCCAGGGGACAGGCGACGACAGGCGGGACGCCGGGAAAGCGGCGCCGCTCAGCAATCCCGCGCAGCCGGACGACCCGTTCGTCGTTCCCTATCTGGCCGCCCAGGCCATGCCCGGCTGGGCCGGCATGGCGACGCCGCTGGTCGTGGTCGCCAGCCCGCCGATCAGCATGAACGCGCGCCCGCCTCCCCCGACCTACGTGCAGATCGCGCAAATCCCGCCCAACGCCACGCTTTCGCAGGGGCAGGACCTGGGCAACGGCACCTGGAGGGTGCCGCTCGAAGCGCTGCCCGATCTCGCCATCACGCTTCCGCCGGACTATGTCGGAACGGCAAGGCTGAGCATCACCGCGATCAGCGAGCACAGCGACGGCCGGGTCAGCCAGCGGACTGTTGAATTGGACGTGCCGGTGCATTCACCGCAGGGCACCTCCGGGTCGAGCGAACATCGAGACCGGGATACCGCCCGGAGCGTGGAGCAGTCGGCGAACTCCGTAACCGCGGACGCGCTCGCGCTGCGCAGCCTCGTTCCCAAGCCGCAACCGTCGGAGACCGCTTCCGCACAGAAGCTCCTGAAGCGCGGGGACGAATTGTTCGCGCAAGGCGATCTGGCCGGGGCGCGGCTTTTCTACCAGCGGGCGGCGTCCGGCGGAAGCGCGCCGGCGGCCCTGGCGCTGGGCAGGACCCACGACCCGGTGGTTTACGAGCGGCTGCATGTGCGCGGGCTCTCTCCCGATCCCGAACAGGCCATGCGCTGGTACCGGGAGGCGATGGAGAACGGCGTCGGTGAAGCGGAACGGCCCTTGAAGGAACTGACCGCCTGGCTGGCCGCCCATCGCAAGTAGGAGACTGCCCATGAAGACGCTGTTCCTCATCGCCGGGCTGGCGAGCGCCGCGATGCTCGTCACGGCCGAGGCCCAGTCCGCATCCCAGTCCCAATCTCGCCACGTCGTGACGGAGGCTGAGCCCTCGCTCACCGAGCGCATGAACGCGAACACCGTCGCCGTGATCTCGGGCACGCCGGGGGGCACCTATTTCCGCATGGCCAGCGAGATGGCCTTCGTGCTCGACAACGGGGACGATCTGCGCGTTCTCCCGGTGCTCGGCAAAGGCGCGGGGCAGAACGCCTACGATGTGCGTTTCCTCAAGGGGATCGACCTCGGCTTCGTGCGCACCGACACGATGGACCAGCTTCGCCAGGATCCCCGCCTGCGCAACATCGAAAACCAGCTGGTCTACGTCGCGCGCCTGTTCAACGACGAGCTTCACGTCATCGCCGCGCGAGGGATCACCGATTACCGCCAGCTTGAGGGCAAGAAGGTCAGCTTCGACGTCGCGGGCAGCGGAACCGACTCGTCCGGCCGGATGATGTTCGACGGGCTGGGCATCAAGGTGGAGCCGGTCAACGTCGACCAGCCGACCGCGATCAACATGCTGAAGGCCGGCGAGATCGCCGCCATGGTGTCGGTCGCGGCAAAGCCCGTGGCGGTGGTCGCCTCGATCAGTGACGAGGGCCTTCACTTCCTCGACATTCCCTACGCCGATCCGCTGATGAAGAACTACTTCCCGGCGGCGCTCTCCAGCGAGGACTACCCGAAGCTGGTCAAGCCCGGCGAGACGGTCAGCACCATCGCCGTGGGCACGATTCTGGCCACCTACAACTGGCCCGAACGCACCGACCGCTATCGCCGGATCGCCCGCTTCATCGACGCCTTCTTCTCGAAGATCGAGGAGTTCCAGAAGCCGCAGCGCCACCCGAAATGGCGGGAGGTGAACCTTGAAGCCACCGTTGGCGGGGGCTGGAAGCGGTTCAAGGCCGCCGAGGATTGGCTGAACGGGCACCGCGAGCCGCAGCAGCCCGCGCTCACGGCCGAGATGCGCGAAAGCCTGAAGACGTTCGTGCAGCAGCGCACGCCCGGCCTGAAGCCCAGCGAGCGCGACCGGCTGGTGGAAGACTTCATCCGGTGGAGGGAAAGCCAGCCGCAATGACGAAATCATACCGCCGGCACCTGAAGGCGCCGCCGGTATGACCCTTTCAATCAATGCTAACGCATTGATCTGCCGGGTTTCACGGTTGGAAAATGATGGAAGCGATCATTTTCCAACCGTATCAGTCATTTTCCCCGCCAGCGGGGCGGGCGCTTGTTGAGGAAGGCGTCCATGCCCTCCCGGAAATCCTCGCTCATGTAGCACAGGAGGATGAGGTCCTCGCCCGAGCCGGGCTCGGCTCCGTCCCGCAGGCGGAGCAGGGCTTCCTTGGTCGCCCGCAGCGTCAGCGGGGCGTGGGCGGCCACCGTGCGCGCCAGTTCCTCGGCGCGCGGCAGAAGCTCGGCCGGGTCGGGGACGATCTCGCCGAGAAGGCCGATGGCCTTCGCCTCCTCGGCCTCGACCAGCCGCGCGGTGAAGATGATGTCCTTGACGCGGGACGGCCCGATCAGCGCGGCCAGCCGCGCGTAATTCGCCATGGACAGGCAGTTGCCAAGCGTGCGCGCGATGGGAAAGCCGAATTTGGCGTTCGCCGCACCAATGCGCAGGTCGCAGGCCGCGGCGATGCCGGCCCCGCCGCCGGTGCAGGCGCCGGCGATGGCCGCGATGGTCGGCACCCGGCACCGCTCCAGCGCGCCCAGCACGCGGTCGATCCGCGCCTCGTAGGCCAGCGCGTCCTCGGGCGTTGCGAAGGCGCGGAACTGGGAGATGTCGGTTCCCGCGGCGAAGGCCTTGTCCCCCGCGCCGGTCAGCAGCATCGCCCGGACGTCCGGGGAAGCGTCGACCTCCGCGCAGATCTCGGCGAGCCGTTCGTACATGGCGAAGGTCAGGGCGTTGCGCGCCTGCGGACGGTTGAAGGTGACGCGGGCGATGCCGTCGCGCACCTCGAACAGCAGTTCCTGCGACATGTTCATGCCACCACCTTGGACGCGGCGAGCGCGTCGATGCTGGCCGCGTCGTAGCCGAGTTCGGCGAGGATGGCGCGGCTGTGTTCCCCGAAGGTCGGCGCGGCGTTGCGCACGCCGCCGGGGGTGCGGGAGAACTTGACCGGCAGGCCCAGCGTCCGGACCGGGCCGGCGCGGCTGTGCTCGACCTCCACCACCATGGCGCGGGCCTTGGTGTGCGGGAGCTCGTGCATCTCCGCGATGGTCAGGACCGGGCCGGCGGGAACGCCCGCCGTCTCCAGCACGGCCATCCAGTCGGCGGTCGGGCGGCGGCGCAGGATGTCGGACAGCAGGGCTTCCAGCTCGCCCAGATGCGTCATGCGCCGCGCGTTGTCGGCGAAGCGCGGATCCTCCTGCAGGTGGCGGGCCTCCAGCGCTTCGGTCAGGCGCAGCCAGTTGGTCTGGTTGGCGGCGCCGATGTTGATCCAGCCGTCGGCGGTCGGGAAGGCCTGATAGGGGCCGTTCAGCGGATGCGCCGATCCCATCGGTCCCGGACTGACGCCGGTGGCGAAGCGGATGGCCGACTGCCAGTAGGTGTGGATGATCCCGGCCTCGAACAGGGAGGTGTCGACCCGCTGCCCCTGGCCGGTCGTCTGCCGCTCCACCAGCGCCGCCATCACGCCCATGGCGCCCAGCAGGCCGGCGGTGATGTCCGTCACCGGGGCGCCGACCTTCACAGGCGGCCGGCCGGGCCCCTCCCCGGTGATGCTCATCAGCCCGCTCATGCCCTGGGCGATCAGGTCGAAGCCGCCCTGGTCGGCCAGCGGGCCGCTGCGCCCGAAGCCGGAGATCTCGCAGAAGATGATGCCGGGGTTGACGGCGCGCATGGCGTCATAGCCGAAGCCCAGCTTTTCCATGGTGCCGCGCCGGTAGTTCTCGATCACCACGTCGGCCCCGGCGATCAGGCGCCGCAGCACCTCCTTGCCCTCCGCGGTCTTCAGGTCGAGCGCGAGGCCGCGCTTGTTGCGGTTCATCATCATGTAAGCGGCGGATTCGCCGTCGATGGTCGGCGGGACCATGCGGCGGCTGTCGTCGCCGCCGGGGATCTTCTCCACCTTCACCACGTCGGCGCCCATGTCCGCCAGCATCAGCCCGCAGACCGGCCCGGCCATGATGTGCGCCAGCTCCACCACCTTGATCCCGGCGAGCGGCCCGCCCGCCGGTTTGCCGTCCTTGTGCAGCATCGATGCGTGTCCTTGGAGTGTCGGGAGGGGGAGTCTCAGTAGAAGAGGTTGACCAGCCCAAGCGAGAGCGCCGGCACGTAGGTGCACAGCAGGAGGACCAGAACCAGCACGCCGATGAACCACAGGTTCACGCGGGTCGTGGACCAGATGTCCGCGCGCGCGATGGAGCAGGCCGCCATCAGCACGCTGGCGACCGGCGGCGTCTGCTGGCCGATGGCGAGGTTCAGCGTGACGATCAGGCCGAAGTGGATCGGGTCGATGCCGGACTGGACCACCAGCGGCATGACGATGGGCACCACCAGGATGATCGCCGCCGCCGAATGCAGGAACATGCCCAGGATCAGGAAGGCGACGTTCAGCAGCGCCAGCACCGCATACGTGTTGGTGGTCAACCCGGTGATGGCGTGGGCCAGCGCCTGGGGCAGCTGCGCCTCCGTCAGGAAGGTGCTGATGAGCGCCGACGCGGCGACCAGCAGCATCACGACGGCCGTCTGGATGCCGCCCTCGATGCAGGCGCGGTACAGCTTCCGCAGGTTCAGCTCGCGGTAGATGACCACGCCGACGAACAGCGCCGCCAGCACGGCCAGGGCCGCCCCCTCCGTCGCGGTGACGAAGCCGCCGAAGATGCCGCCCAGGATGATCAGCGGCAGCAGGAACGCCCAGATGGCGTCCTTGAAGGTCTCCGCCACGCGCGTCACCTGGAAGCGCTCCTCGACCGGGAAGCCGTTGCGCACCGCCAGATAATAGGCGGTGCCGGCCAGCCCAACGGCGCCCAGAAGGCCGGGCACGATGCCCGCGACGAAGAGCTTCACCACCGACGTGCCGGACATCACCGCGTAGAGGATCATCGGGATCGATGGCGGGATGATGACGGCGAGGCTGGCGGAGGAGGAACAGACCGCCGCCGCATACTCCTTGGAATAGCCGCGCCGCTTCATGGCGGGGATCAGGATGCTGCCCAGCGCGGCGATGTCCGCCACCGCCGACCCGGAGATCTCGGCGAAGAACAGCGAGGCGCCGATGGACACCATCGACAGGCCGCCGCGCACGAAGCCGACCAGCGCCGTGGCGAAGGCCACCAGCCGGCGCGAGATGCTGGACGCGTTCATGATGGCGCCGGCCAGGATGAACAGCGGCACCGCCAGCAGTGGGAAGTTGGTGGCGCCCTCGAACATCACCAGCGCCACGTTGGGCAGCATGTCCGGCCCCTGGGCGATCAGGATCGTGACGGTCGCCACCAATCCCAGCGCCACGGCGATCGGGACGTTCAGCAGCACCAGCGCCAGCATCCCGGACAGCATGAAGCCCATGGTCATCGCGGCGCACTCCCGCCCAGGGTGCCGCGCACGGTGCCCGGCGCTGCTGGATTGGTGGTGCGGTTGGCGTTGGCCGCGTGCATCTGCGCCTCCTTGGTTTCGGCGTCGGCGAAGCCGGCCCCGCGCGCCTCGGCGATGGCCTGGGGCAGGCGCAGCGCCTCGGCCAGGATCACCAGTGCTGCCCCGATCGGGATGACCGACTGCGTGACGCGCAGCGGCACCCACGGCAGGCTGACCATGCGGTCGTTTTCAAGGATCGCCAGCACCTCCATGCCGGTCCAGGCGAGGATCCCGAAGAAGGCGAAGACGCACAGCTCGGCCACGATGGTGGCGACGACGCGCCAGCGCGGCGGCATCAGGTTGACCACCTCCGGGCAGCCGATGTGCGCGCCCTTCAGCGCTGCCAGAGCGGAGCCGTAGTAGGTGAGCCAGCACAGGCCGATGCTCGCCACCTCGTCGTACCAGACGAGCGAGTGGCCGACGGCGCGGAAGAGGAAGCCGGCGCAGACGATCAGCGACAGGCCGACCACGAGGAGAACGACGATGATTTCCAGTAGCCGTTCGAATCCGGTGCGGATGGTGTCCATGCGGCATGTTCCAGGCAGGAGGGCCGGGGCTAGGGCGTGTCGTCAGTTAGGGGATTCCCAGCGGGCGGAATGCGTGATTCATAGAGCGTCGGCTGACGGGAGGGCCGACCGATGCGACGCTATGCTTTGCG
>NZ_JBPXMQ020000048.1:0-44187 GCF_053470405.2 Azospirillum mesophilum | reverse complement strand
GCACCCGTTTATCTGGGGGCGCCGACGGCGCCACCGGGCGTCAAAACAATTCGGGGTCGCCGCCCTCCCAAAGGTCGCCTTAATTTAGCGGATGCACCATTTACGGCCCGACGGCGACCTTCATCGGGTCCGGGGGCGGTTCCAGGAACGGGCCGGCGGCACCGCCCAGCGACAGGGCGTGCAGCGAATTGTTTTCGAACCCGCAGACGCCGGTCGGCGCTTCGGCCACGTCGGGGCGGAAGGCGTAGGGGCGCGGGGAGTCGTAGGACAGGCTGGTGCCCAGCGTCGCCGTGATGTGGGAAGAGCCGGCGGACACGCTCTGCTCCACCCACACCCACAGCACACGCGGATCGCTGCGGAACTGGGACAGCAGGGCGGACAGGGTCGACCGGCATTCCGCCGGGGAGAGGTTGTGCAGCCCCTGGTCGACGACGTCCGTCGCAGCGACGGCGGTTTCCGCCTCCAGCGACCACCAGCCGGCGATCACGACCCCGGACACGATCGCCCCGGCGACCGCGGTGGCGGTGAGAATGCCCAGCTCCCGCCGGGATTCCTCCCAGCGCCTCGATTCATCCTGCATGCCGATCCTTCACGCCGCGCTGCGGCCCTGCTGTGGGTTCCGTTGTGGAACGTTAGCCCCGCTCAGGGTTGGGCGGCGTGACACGGATCAATGGTCGACGCGATTCGATCCCAAAATGTCCTGCTACGACGCCATCAGACAGAAGCACGCCGGGGCAACAGCCCGAAACGGCCCAGTGTTCCGTCCCGTGCCCCGCCACGCTACCATGCTCGCCGAGCGCGCCGCCCTTCCTCCCGGCGGGGCGCCGAACGGAGTTCCCCATGGTCAGCCTGTCCGAGGCCTATTCCATCGCCCTCGACCTTCACCGCGCCGGCCGCCTGGACGAGGCCGCCCACGTCTATCGGGCGATCCTCGACGCCGACCCGCAGCAGGCCGACGCGCTGCACCTGCTGGGCGTGCTGAACGGCCAAGCCGGACGCCCCGGCGAGGCCCTTCCCCTCATCGCCGCCGCCCTCGCCCTGGACCCGGAAGCGCCCGACTACCACGACAATTTCGGCAGCCTGCTGCGCACCACCGGCGACGCGCGGCGGGCGGCGCGCCATCACGAGCGCGCGGCGGCGCTGGCCCCGCAGAAGGCCAAGCCCTGGTTCAACCGCGGCATCGCACGCGCCGATGTCGGGGAGACCGGGGAGGCCCTGCGCTCCTACGGCCGCGCGCTGCGGCTCGACCCCGCCTACGCCGCCGCTTCCGTGGCCGCCGGGCGAGCGCTGGTCGGCGCCGGCCGGGCGGAGCGCGTCGTCCCGTGGCTCGCCCAGGCGCTCGCCCACGCCCCCGCCCTCGCCGACGCCTGGGCGACGCTCGGCCACGCGCGTTTGGAAACCGGCGACGCCGATGGGGCGGTCACTGCCTACGACCGGGCCGCGCGTCTGCGCCCCGGCGACGGGCCGACCCTTTGCAACCTCGCCATGGCGACCCTGCGGGCGAGCGGGGCCATGCCCGAATTCGCCCGCCCCGACCGTCCCGAGCCCACATGGCCCGGCCCCCTGCGCCGCGCGCTGGACCTGTTCATGGCCTCCATCGACCAGGGCGGCGGCGAGGTGGCCGAGGCGGCGCTGTTCCGCACCGCCGTGCTGGCCATCCACCGGGGCATGCTGGACGACGACCAACTCGCCCAACTCTCCGCGCGGGCGCGCGACCGGCTGCGCCGTGTACCGGACGACTCCGCCGCCGCGTCGATGATCGCGCACCGGTTCTACCGCGAGGGCCGGCTGCTGGCGGCCTCGCGCCTCGCCCGCCGCCATCTGCGCCGCTTCGGCGAGGCGGACATCCGCGCCGACTCCCAACGGGCGAAGTGGCGGCAGATCGACGCCCGCCCCGCCTTCCTGAAAGAGTTGACCGGCTACGTCCCGCGCATCGAAAGCGCCGCTCGCCACTTCGGACCACCTTTGCCACTCCCCGGAAACGGCGCCATTCTGCTGATCAGCGCCGATTCCGGCTATTGGGAGCGGTTCGGCGCCTGGTTCCTGTCCCACGCGCTCGCCACCGTCCCGCAGCACCGGCTGCACGTCCATCTCGTGAACCCCACCGACGGCAACCTCGCCGATCTGGAGCGCCGGAGCGCGGACACCCCCGGCCGCCTGTCCTGGTCGGCAGAGGCCATCGACCTCGCCGCCCACGCGCCGGGGGCCGAGACCACCTACTACGCCTGCGCCCGCTTCTTCGTGGCGCGGCGGCTTCTGGAAGGCGCGGGCGTGCCCGTCTTCATCACCGACATCGACGCCCGCTGCACCGCCGGCCTGGACACCGACCTGCGGGAGGGGCGCGGCTGGGACCTCGCCATCATGCGCGACCGCCGCGCGCGCGGCCCCTTCGACGATTTCATCGCCAGCTTCCTGGGCGTGGCGCCCACCGCCACGGGGCGCGCCTTCCTCGACCTGACCTGCCGGTACATCGGCCGGTTCTTCGACCGGGGGGAAGCCTCCTGGACGCTGGACCAGGCCGCCCCCTACACGGTGTTCGACCACCTGCGCCGAGCAGCGCGCGAGCCGCGCACGCTGTGGTTCGAGTTCCTGCGGCTGCCCTATCTCGACTTCCCCGAAAAAGAGTCTCTTGTGACATTTCCGGGGTAGCACCTCTGGAATGCCGATTTGCCGGGGTACCCTTGACAAACATCAAGAGCCCCACCCGCAGTATCGGCGAGGATCGGTTCAGACGAAACATCCACTCTGGATCGAACCATGAAGACCAAGACGTTCCTGGCCACGGTCAGCGCAGCCGCCCTCCTGACACTGTCTGGCATTGGTGCTGCATCCGCGACGACTCTGTACGCCGAACCGAAGGTCAAGGAACCGACGATCAGCATCGTTCAGGATCCCAATTCTGTTCCTCCCCAGGAAAAGGCCGGCAAGCGCGCGCCGAAGACTGTCTCGGTCTCGCTGAACACCACCGAGGTGGAATCCAAACTGGACGACGGCACCACCTACACCTACTGGACCTTCAACAACACCATTCCCGGCCCGATGGTGCGCGTGCGGGTCGGCGACACGGTGGACGTGAAGATCGCCAACGCCAAGGACTCCACGATGAACCATTCCGTGGACTTCCACGCGGCGACCGGCTTCCTCGGCGGCGGCCAGATCACCCAGGTGGAGCCGGGCCAGACCAAGGAATTCTCCTTCAAGGCGCTGACGCCGGGCGTCTACGTCTACCACTGCGCCACGCCGATGGTCGCCCACCACATCTCCAAGGGCATGTACGGCCTGATCGTGGTGGAGCCGGAAGCCGGCCTGCCCTCCGTCGATCACGAATACTACGTGATGCAGCAGGAGGTCTACGCGACCAAGGCCAAGAACATCCCGAACGCCGAGGACGACTATGACGGGCTGGTGAACGAGAAGCCCAGCTACATGGTGTTCAACGGCGCGGTCGGCGCCCTGTCCAAGGACAAGCCGCTGAAGGCCAAGGTCGGCGAGACCGTGCGCATCTGGTTCGGCGTTGGCGGCCCCAACCTGACCTCCTCCTTCCACGTCATCGGCGAGATCTTCGACCGCGTCTACAACATGGGCGGCCTGGAAAGCGAGCCGAACAAGGGCGTGCAGACCGTCACCGTCGCCCCCGGCGGCGCCACGATGGTGGAATTCAAGGTCGACTATCCCGGCAAGTACGCCCTGGTCGACCACGCGCTGAGCCGCGCCACCAAGGGCCTGATCGGCATCCTGGAGGTCGAAGGCCCCGCCGACGACAGCATCATCAAGGACAAGAGCGGCGACAGCCGCAAGCAGATGGGCGAAATGCAGCACTAACAGTTGCCATCGCGGAAAACGGGGGTGGGACATCGCGTCCCGCCCCTTTTTTCGTGTCCAGAAACCCTTTGGCAATCGCGCCGGCACGACCGTATCGTGCAGCCCGCCCGGATGTTGCGGCACGGCATGTGACTGAACGCACACAAAAGCCCCTCTCCCTTGAGGGGAGAAGGGTTGGGATGAGGGGTCGTTACCGCTCGAAGAGCGGGATAAAACCGGCCGGCCAAGGCCGGCGCCACCCTCACCCCAACCCCTCTCCCCTCAAGGGAGAGGGGCTTTCAAGAGCCAAATCAGCCACTTACCGTCCCAGCGTGATCTGTGCATAGCGGACGGGGCGAGCAACGGCGGATGGTGCGATGATCGATCGGCGGACAAGCGCGTTCCTGGCGGATTTCCTCGCCTCGCCCAGCCGTGATCCCGTGCATCTCGACCGGTTCCTGCTCTACGGCCCGCAGGGCTTCAAGGTCGGGGGCAAGCCCCGGCTGACCGTCGCCTTCCACGATTTCTGGCCGGACTTCGACGCGGCCGACAATTTCTTCATCGACATCCTGTCCGCCCGGTTCGACGTGACGGTGGTCGAGGACGGCAGCGACCTCGCCATCCTCTCGGTCTTCGGCGACCGGCACCGCAGCGCGCGCACCCGCCGGTCACTGTTCTTCACGGGGGAGAATATCCGGCCGCCGCTGGACGCCGTGGACATGGCGGTGTCCTTCGACCGCATCGACGACCCCCGGCATTTCCGCCTGCCGCTCTATGTCGTGCACGCCTACGCCCACATGCGGGAGGGGGCGACGGACCATTTCTGCCACCCCGTCCTGCCCCCGGCCCCGCCGACGCGGGAGGCCTTCGCGAACCGCAAGTTCTGCGCCTTCCTCTACAAGAACCCGAACGGGGAACGGCGCAACGCCTTCTTCCACGCGCTGAGCGCGCGGCGCGGCGTGGATTCCGTCGGCTGGCACCTGAACAACACCGGCAGCGTGGTGAAGATGGGCTGGCTGCCCAAGATCCGCGTCTTCTCGCGCTACCGCTTCGCCTTCGCCTTCGAGAATTCGAGCCACCCCGGCTACCTGACGGAGAAGATCCTGGACGTCTTCCAGGCCGGGGCCGTGCCGCTCTACTGGGGCGATCCGGACGTGCGGCGGGACGTCGCCGCCGGCAGCTTCATCGACCTGTCCCGCTTCGCCTCCGACGAGGAGGCCTGCGAGCACATCCTCGCGCTGGACGGCGACTACGACGCGTGGTGCGGCTACCGGGGCACCGCGCCCTTCCTGGGCACGGAGGACTTCCACTTCGACGCCTACCGCCTGACCGAGTGGATCGAAAGCCGCCTTTAGCGGGGAGATGACGGCACATGACGCGGCTGCTGCTGAACTACGCCGACGGCGCCTTCACGACGGCGCAGAAGCACAACGCCAGGACCGGGCTGGAGGTCGGCGGATTCGATTCCGTGGCGATGCTGGGGCGCGCGCATCTGGAGGCCGACACGCACTTTGCCGCCCGCAACCGCCACATCCTCGACCAGCCGCGCGGGGCGGGCTATTGGCTGTGGAAGCCCTATTTCGTCTGGGGCGTGCTGCACCAGCACCTGAAGGACGGTGATATCCTCTTCTACAGCGACAGCGGCGCCCATTTCGTGCACAGCGCCGACCCGGTGATCGAACGGTGCCGGCAGCGCCGCGACCTGCCGATCCTGCTGTTCACGTTGCAGGACGAACACCGCAACCGCGTCTGGACGAAGCGCGACTGCTTCCACGTCATGGGTCTGGACCGGCCGGAATACACCGACGCGCCGCAGATCCTCGCCAGCTTCCTCGTGATCGAGCGCACGCCGGACACGGTGGCCTTCGCCGCGGAATGGCTGCGTCTGGCCGAGGACGCCCGGCTGATCACCGACGCGCCCAACACCTGCGGCCTGCCCAACTATCCGGAGTTCCGCGACCACCGGCACGACCAGAGCATCCTCAGCCTGCTCGCCCGCCGCGCCGGGGTGTCGACCATCGCGGACATCTCGCAATGGGGCGACGGCCGCCGCCCGCCGGAAATCCCGCGCATCCTCGAACACACGCGCTGGCGCGCGTAGGGCGGTTGCGGAAGGCCCAGGGCAATCGCATATGGAGACTGATTTCCATTCATAGGATCACCGTCATCCCCGCGAAGGCGGGGATCCAGCCTTTTCAGCCACTTATGTGCGAAGTTTTCTGGATCCCCGCCTTCGCGGGGATGACGAGTGTAATAGAAAAGGAACGTCTTCTCCAAATGCGATTGCCCTGGCGGAAGGCCGCCCTCGCCTTTCCAACCGCCCCGCCGCTGTGGCAATCTGCGGCCCGCCAACACCCTACCACCAAGGATCACCGACGCATGGACGCCGTCGCGCAGGCCGTTGCGCTGGAAAACGCGGGGCGGCTGGCGGAGGCGGAAGGGGTCTGCCGAAAGGCTCTGCAGGCCGACCCGGAGAATCCGGTTCTGCTGCACCGGCTGGGCCTCGTCGTCCATCGGCTCGGCCGGCCGGGGGAGGCGGCGGCGCTGTTCCAGAAGTCGCTGGCGATCCGCAAGGATCTGGACGTTGCTCTCGACTTCGGCGCGGTGCTGGCCGCGATCTCGCATTGGCAGGGCGCCGTCACCGTCTACGGCGCGGCGCTCCGGCTGGCCCCCGACTCCATCGACGCCCGCTACGGGCTGGCGCTCGCCCACCACATGCAGGGCCGGGCGGCGGAGGCGGAAGCCCACTACCGCGCGGTGCTGGCGGCGCGGCCCGACCTGGGGCCGGTCCACGACAATCTGGGGCTCACCCTCCAGGCGCAGGGGCGCTTCGCCGAAGCGGTCGCGGCGCACCGGGAGGCCGCGCGGCTGAGCCCCGCCGACGCGGGCGCCTGGAACAACCTTGGCACCGCTCTCCAGCAAGCCGGACAGCCGGCGGAGGCGGAGGCCGCGCACCGCAAGGCCATCGGCCTGGACGCCGAACACGCCTCAGCCTGCTACAACCTCGCCTGCCTGTTCCAGGTGACCGGCCGACTGGCGGAGGCCACGGCGGCGGCGCGCCGCATGGCGGTGCTCGACCCGGCGGACGCGCAGGCCTGGCTGGCGCTGGGCAACGCGGCCCACGCGGCGGCGCGCTGGGACGAGGCGTTGTGCGCCAACGCGCGGGCCGTCCGGCTGGCCCCGTCCGATCCCGGCGCCCGCAACAACCTCGCCAACGCCCTGTCGGAGGCCGGACGGCTGGCCGAGGCGGTGGCCGAGTACCGCGCGCTGCTCGCCCTCCAACCCGATTTCCCGGTGGCGGAGATCAACCTCGCCCAGGCCCTACGCGGCCAGCGCGACACGGACGGCGCGCTGGCCGTTTTGCGCGCCCTGATCGCCCGCCACCCGCTCGATGCCGAGGCATGGCGCTCGGCCGGGCTGGCGCTGATGGACGCCTTCCGCCCCGACGCCGGTGCGGAGGCCCTGCGCCGCGCCGTCGCCCTCGCCCCCGGCGAGCCGCACCTGTCCCTGGAGCTGGGCGCGGCGGCGACGCTCGCGGAACAGACAGCCCCCTCCATCGCCGCCTACCGCCACGTCCTGCGCCTCGCCCCCGGCCATGACGCGGCGCTCGCCCACCTCGTGCAGCAGCAGAAGCACGCCTGCGACTGGCGCGACCTGCCGGCGCTGGAGCACCGTCTGGTGGAGCGCGTGCGCGCGGGCGCCGAGGGCGTGCCGCCCTTCTGCCTGCTGGCGGGGGAATCGACCCTGGCCGACCAGCGCCTTGCCGCCGGGCGCTGGGCGCGGCTGAAAGGCTGGGGCGTGCCGCCCGTGGGCACGGTGCCCGCCGCCCCCACAGATAGCCAGATCCGGGATGGCCGCCTCCGCATCGGCTATCTGTCGGCGGACTTCCACGAGCACGCCACGGCCTACCTGATGGCCGAGCAGTTGGAGCAGCACGACCGCGCCCGCTTCGCCGTCACCGCCTATTCCACGGGCATCGACGACGGCAGCCCCATGCGCCGCCGCCTCGTCAACGCGGTGGAGCGCTTCGTGGACCTGCGCGGTCGTTCGGACGCCGACGCGGCCCAGATGATCGCCGCCGACGGCATCGACATCCTGGTGGACCTGAAGGGCTACACGGCCTTCGCGCGCACGCCGATCCTGGCCGCCCGCCCGGCGCCGGTGCAGGTCAACTGGCTGGGCTATCCCGGCACCATGGGCGCCCCCTACATCGACTATGTCCTCGCCGACCCGGTGGTGATCCCGCCCGGCGAGGAGACGCTGTACAGCGAGGCGGTGGTCCGCCTGCCCCACTGCTACCAGCCCAACGACCGCCGCCGCGCCATCGCGGAGCGCACCCCGTCGCGCGCGGACTGCGGCCTGCCGGCGGAGGGCTTCGTCTTCTGCTGCTTCAACAGCCCCTACAAGCTGACGCCCGCCCAGTTCGATCTGTGGGCGCGTCTTCTCCGGGCGGTGCCCGGCAGCGTGCTGTGGCTCTACGCCCCCACCGCGCTGGTCGCCGGCAACCTCCGCCGCGAGGGCGAGGCGCGCGGCCTCGCGCCCGACCGCCTCGTCTTCGCCCCGCCCCGCCCGTTGCCGGACCATCTGGCGCGGCACCGGCTGGCCGACCTGTTCCTCGACACGCTGCCCTACAACGCCCACACCACGGCCAGCGACGCGCTGTGGGCCGGGCTGCCGGTGCTGACCTGCCGGGGCGCCACCTTCGCCGGCCGCGTGGCGGCCAGCCTGCTGCACGCGCTGGACCTGCCCGAGCTGGTGACGGAGACGCCCGCACACTACGAGGCCACGGCGCTGGCGCTCGCCCGCGACCCGGCGCGCCTCGGCGCGCTTCGGGACCGTCTGGCGGCGGCGCGCACCACCGCCCCGCTGTTTGACACGCCCCGCTTCACGCGGCACCTTGAGGCCGCGTACCGGGCCATGTGGGACATCCACCGCGCGGGCGGTGCTCCGCGCGCCATCGACATTCCGGCGGACTGAAGGAAAAGGACGAAGGACGGATGACGGACAGCAGCGACCGGCGGCTTCACATCGTCGTGCCCTACCGCGACCGGGAAAGCCACCTGCGGCAGTTCGTCCCCTGGGTCAGCGCCTTCTTCGCGCGGCTCGACACGCCCATCGACTACCGCGTCACCATCGTGGAGCAGGAGGCGGGGCTTCCCTTCAACCGGGGCGCCATCAAGAACGTCGGCTTCGTCCTGGGCGAGGCGTGGAGCGGCTACACCTGCCTGCACGACGTCGACTACCTGCCGATGAACGCCGACTATTCCTGGGCCGAAGAGCCGACCCCCATCCTGTGGTACGGGGCGGAGCGGCGCCCGGTGGCCCCCGGCCGGTCGGCCATGACGGTGACGACCAACCTGGACAGCACCATGGGCGGCGCGCTGCTGATGCCCAACACGATTTTCCGCCAGATCGACGGCTATTCCAACGCCTTCTGGGGCTGGGGGTACGAGGACTTCGACTTCTCCCTGCGCATCCGCGCCCGCAAGATCCCGACCGGGCGCCGCAAGGGCCGCTTCAAGCCGCTCGACCACGACAACGACGGCTTCAACCCCGACGCCACGCCCTCGCCCATCTCGCTGGTCAACCAGCAGGTCTTCCAGCGGATGTGGTCGCAGGGGCGGATCCCCACGGGCGACGGGCTGTCCAGCCTGTCCTTCGACGTGCTGGACCGCCGCCCCTGCGACGATAGCTCCCCGGACGGCTCCCCCGGCGCGGCGGGCCGCTGGGAGATCGTGCGCGTGCGCCTGAACCACGCCCCGAGCCCGGAGCAGATGGCCGCCTTCCAGGGCCAGTTCTGACCCACCCGCCGTTCACGCTTCGCCAAGCGCCGCTCCCCGCCGTTCACGAAGGCCGCGCCGCGACCCGCGCAGGCGCGCTGGAACGTACGGCCACACGTACGGCACCACCATCGGCGTTCCGCATCGTGAAATGGGGGAAACGTACGATGAAGTCTGCAATCGGGGCGACGCTGCTCGCCATCATCCTTGCCGCTGGCAACGCGTCCGCCGGGGAACTGCGCGTCCTCGTCCGCAACGTGACGCCGCAGCGGGGCGCGGTTATGGTCGGCGTCTACGACAGCGCCGCCGGCCTTCAGGCCAACCGCCGCTTCGCCGGGCAGGAGCTGCCGCCGCTGAAGGGGGAGGTCACGGCGGTCTTCGTGGACCTGCCGCCCGGCCGCTACGCCGTCGCCGTCTATCAGGACGGCAACGGCGACGGGACGCTGAACCGCAACATGCTGGGCATCCCGACCGAGCCCTACGGCTTCGGCGGCGACGTGTCCTCCACCTTCGGCGCGCCGGGCTTCGACGCGCTGGCCGTCACCGTCGGCACCGGCACCACCGCCATTCCCGCAACCCTGGGCCAATGACCGGGCGTTTGATTCCGCGTGGAATTGTCGTGCGCGACCCTGTAGGTTCCCTTACCCGTTCTTTCGCGCAAGGGCTCAGGGAGGAAAGAAGCATGAAGACGATGAAGGCGCTGCTCGCCGGTCTGGCGCTGGCCGCCATGGTCCTGCCGGCCACGCTGGCGTCCAAGGGTGCTGCCGCGGCCGACTACAAGGCCGAATACAAGCTGTCCACCGTGCTGGGCAAGCCGTTCCCCTGGGGGGTCGGCGGCGACCGCTGGGCCGAGCTGGTCAAGGAAAAGACCAACGGCCGCATCACCATCAAGATGTATCCCGGCTCCTCGCTGGTGAACGGCGACCAGACCAAGGAATTCACCGCGCTGCGCCAGGGCGTGATCGACATGGCGGTCGGCTCGACCATCAACTGGTCGCCGCAGGTGAAGGAGCTGAACCTCTTCTCCCTGCCCTTCCTGATGCCCGATCACAAGGCCATGGACGCGCTGGTCAAGGGCGACGTGGGCAAGAAGCTGTTCGACCTGCTGGCGACCAAGGACGTGGTGCCGCTGGCCTGGGGCGAGAACGGCTTCCGCGAGATCTCCAACTCCAAGCGCACGATCCGCACGCCGGACGACCTGAAGGGCCTGAAGATCCGCGTCGTCGGCTCGCCGCTCTACCTCGACACCTTCACGGCACTCGGCGCCAACCCGACGCAGATGAGCTGGGCGGACGCGCAGCCGGCCCTGTCCACCGGCGCCGTGGACGGGCAGGAGAACCCGCTGGCGATCTTCACCTTCGCCAAGCTGCCGACGCTGGGCCAGAAGCACCTGACGCTGTGGGGCTACGTCGCCGACCCGCTGATCTTCGTGGTCAACAAGGAGGTCTGGAACTCCTGGTCCAAGGAAGACCAGCAGGCCGTCCAGGCCGCCGCCGTCCAGGCCGCCGCGGAAGAGGTGGTGCTCGCCCGCAAGGGCATCACGGCCGACGACGACAGCCTCCTGAAGGAGATTTCCACCCAGGGCGTGGAGGTCGTGCAGCTGACCCCCGACCAGCAGAAGGCCTTCCAGAAGGCGACCCAGGCCGTCTACGAGAAGTGGACGAAGCAGATCGGCCCCGACCTCGTGAAGTCGGCCGAAACGGCCATCGCCAACCGCAAGTAACCGCAAAATAGCCCTTCTCCCCTTGGGGGAGAAGGGTTGGGATGAGGGGTCGTTACGCCCGGTAGGGCGGAAAAATCAGTTCCCGGCCGGCATTCGCCAGCGCCACCCTCACCCCAACCCCTCTCCCCTCGAGGGAGAGGGGCCTTTTAAGCGGACGCCCACTGCACCGTCAGGATGCTGCCCAGCACCATCGCCAGCCCGGCCAGCGACGCGCCTGTCATCGCCTGCCCCAGCAGCGCCCAGCCCAGCACCACCGCCGTCAGCGGGCTCAGCAGCCCCAGCGACGACACCGCCACGGACGGCAGACGCGCCACCCCACGGAACCACAGCGCGTAGGCCACCAGCGCGCCGACCAGCGACAGGTAGCCGTAGCCCAGCGCCTGCGTGACGCTCAGCGCCGGCAGCGGCGGATCGGCGAGCCACGCCACGGGCGCCAGCATCAGCCCGCCGGCCAGCAGTTGCCACCCGGTGAAGGCCAGCACCGGCATCTCCGTCCGCCAGCGCCGCGCCAGGAAGGTCCCCGCCGCCATGCAGCCCGCCCCCGCAAGGGACGCGGCGATGCCGACCGGGTCCCAGGAGGCTCCCGGCGACAGCAGCAGCACGGCCATGCCGGCCACGCCCAGCGCGGCGGCCCCGACGGCCAGCGGCACCGGCCGGCGCCGGTCCACCGCCCAGGCCAGCGCCATCACCAGCAACGGCTGAATCGCCCCCACCACCGCCGCCAGCCCGCCCGGCAGCCGGTACGCCCCGACGAACAGCAGCGCCTGGAACACCCCGATGTTCAGCGCCGACAGCACGGCCAACCGCCCCCACTGCCCCGCCCCCGGCAGGCACCGCGATGCCAGCACCAGCACCAGCCCCGCCGGCAGGCAGCGCAGCAGCGCCGCCGTGAAGGGCCGGTCCGGCGGCAGCAGCTCCGTCGTCACGATGTAGGTGGACCCCCAGATCGCCGGCGCCAGCGCCGTGACCAGGATGTCCGCCCAGGATGGCGGGTGTCGTGTGCTGGACATGGAATTGCCTTGATCTCAAGATAATGCCGAAGCTTGGCGCGTAACTGTCTTGATGTCAAGATAACTGGAGAATAGGCATGGAGCCGGAACGCCGCAGCGACGCGGTCGATGCGATCCTCGAACAATGGCGGCGGGAGCGGCCGGACCTCGACACCGGCCCCATGGGCACCATCGGCCGGGCCAAGCGCTGCGCCGCCCTGCTGCAACGCCGCCTGGACGAGACCTTCGCCGAATTCGGCCTCACCGGCTGGGAGTTCGACGTGCTGGCGACCCTGCGCCGCTCCGGCGCGCCCTACTGCCTGGCCCCGACGGCGCTCTTTTCCGCGCTGATGGTCACCTCCGGCACCATGACGCACCGCCTGCAACGGCTGGAGGCGAGCGGCTGGGTGGACCGGCTTCCCAACCCGAACGACGCCCGCAGCCTGCTCGTCCGCCTGACCCCCGCCGGCCTCGCCCTGATCGACCGCGCCGTGGAGGCCCATGTGGCGAACGAGCACCGCATCCTCGCCCCCCTGAGCCCGACCGACCGCGCCGCGCTGGACGACGCGCTCACCGCACTGCTGGCGATTCTTGAACGCTAGACCGGCGCGGACTATGACGTGAAGGAAAAGTGACAGGTCCGATCCCATGCCCAGCACCGTCGACGCGCAGACCGCCGCCCTGAAGGGCTTCCTGGCCGAGCGTTCGTTCGACGCCGACACGCTGAAGCGCGTCTCCGCCCTCTGCGAGGACATCCGGCGCGACCTGGACCTGGACACGCGCCTCGCCATCGCCGACCGGCTGCGCCGCGAAGCGCCTGCGGGCGACACGGTGCGCCTGCACTCCGTGCTTTTCCAGATCACCGGGGACCTCTACCACCTCGAACGCATCCTGCACTACCTGCTGCTGGGGGCGGAGAGCATCGGGCCGGAGTTGCTGCACTACACATACTGGTGCATCACGCGGCAAATCTTCATGGGCACCGCCCGCCCGGAGAAGTCCGACAGCTTCAGCGCCTGCGACCTGTACCGCTTTTATGAGGAGCTGGTCCGCCTGACCGCCCGGTGCTGGAACCTGACGCCGCCGCGCCGCGTCCCGCGCGACGGGCCGATCCGCCGGGTGGCGCTGGTCGCCAACCAGTTCCTAAACGACCGGCACCAGCCCTCGCGCGACTGTTTCGACTACGCCGCGCGCCTTCAGGACGATTGCGGGCTGGAGGTGGCGATCATCAACGCCAACACGCTGCCCTCCCGGGTCGGCAACCTGTTCATCCCGCCCTTCCTCGGCCAGTCCATGGAGGAATACGACGGCGTTCAGGTGCTGTGGATGGGCGACCGGCGGGTCCGGGTGGCCTCCTTCGCCGACCCGGCCTTCTCGGCGGCGAAGCTCGGGTCGATCGTCGCGGCCATCGACGGCTACGACCCGGACCTGATCGTCTCCTTCGGCGGCTCCACCATCGTGGCCGACCTGTTCGCCAAGGCCGACGCGCGCCCGGTGCTGTGCATCCCGACCACCTCCAGCGTCACCATCTCGCTGGCCCACATCCTGCTGGGCTTCGACGAGCGCAACTACACCGACCATCTGCCGGCGCTCTACCGCGCGCCCTTCGCGCGGCGCTTCCGGCCCTTCAACTTCGGCTACTCGCTGCCGGAAACGTCGGACGAGACCGGAGACTTCGGCCTGGGCGAGGCCCCCTTCGTCTTCGCCGTGGTCGGCACCCGCCTGGACCAGGAGGTGACGCCGGAGTTCCTGGCCACGCTGGACGCCATCCTCGACCGCTGCCCCGGCGCCCTCGTCGCCTTCGCCGGTTCGGTCGAGCAGCTGCCCGCCCGCCTGTCCTCTGCCCACCACGGCGCCCGCCACGGAGCCCGCATGCGCAGCCTCGGCCATGTGGCGGACATCCGCGCCTTCTACCGGCGCTGCCACGCCTTCCTCAACCCGCCGCGCCAGGGCGGCGGCGGCGGCGGCGCCTACGCGCTGGCGGAAGGGCTGCCCGTGGTCACGCTGCCCTGGGGCGATGTGGCGAGCGTCGCGGGGGAGGCCATTCCCGTGCCCGACACCGCCGCCTTCATCGAGCGCGCCGCCGCCCTGTTCGCCGACCCGGACCTGCGCGCCCGCCAGTCCACCCTGTCCCGCCAACGCTTCGACGCGGTGGGCGACCGCCACGCCAGCGTCGCCCGCCTGCTCGGTTACGGGGAGGAAGCCCGACGCCTCCTCGCCGCGCGAGTCTGAATCCTAACGCCCGCCGCCGGAAAGGCGGTAGCATGGCGGATGATCGACGACGACACCGTGCCCGACTGCGAATCCTGCGGGGCCTGCTGCTCCTATTCCTGGGAATGGCCGACCTTCATCGGCGACCGCGACGGGGAGGACATCCCGGCCTACATGACCGAGGACGGCCGCATGCGCTGCGACGGCGACCGTTGCGTGGCGCTGGCCGGCACCATCGGCACCTCCGTCTACTGCCGCGTCTACGACGACCGCCCCCTGGTCTGCCGGGAATTCACGGCCGGCAGCCAGGCCTGCCACGCCGTCCGCGCCCATTTCGGGCTGGACGAGGGATAGCGGGGTCAACCCAGACATTAAAGAAAATTGCTTGCAACCGGCCGGGGCCGTCAGAATCATTGCCCACCCTTCAGCAGGATGTGGCCAATGAGTGCAGAACGAGACCCAACCGCCCCGGCGCCGACGGCAAGGACCCGAGTCCCCATTCGGATTGAGGAATTTCTGGCCGCCGCGGTGATGGCGGTGATCGCCTTGATCACCTTCGCCAACGTGCTGGCGCGCTACTTCACCGACATTTCGCTGGCCTTCACCGAGGAATACTCCATCGCGCTCATGGTCATCCTGACGCTGCTCGGCGCCTCGGTCGCCGTGGTGAAGGATCGCCACATGCGCATCACCTTCCTCGCGGACAAGCTGCCGCCACGCCTGCGCCGGGGGGCGGAGCTGTTTGCCATGCTCTGCATGATCGTGATGTTCGGCATCCTGACCGTCTACGGCGGCCAGATGGCCTGGGACGACTACCGGTTCGAGGTGACGTCGCCAGCGCTCGGCGTGGACCAGTGGCTCTACACGATCTGGCTGCCGCTGCTGTCGGTGGTGGTGACCTTGCGGGCGTTCGGGCGCCTGCTGCGCATCGCGCGGGGTGAGCCGGCATGATCACCGCGATGCTGTTCGGCGCCTTCGGCGTCATGCTGCTGCTGGGGGTGCCCATCGCGGTGGCGCTGGGGCTTGCGGGCACGGCGACCATCGGCATGGCCCATCTGGGCATCCTGTCGGTGCCCACCAACGTCTATTCGGGCATCGCCAAGTACCCGCTGCTGACCATCCCCATGTTCGTGCTGGCGGGCACCATCTTCGACCGGTCGGGCGTGGCGCAGAAGCTGGTGCGCTTCGCCACCGCCATCATCGGCCACGGGCGCGGCTCGCTGGCGGTGATCGCGGTGATCGTGGCGATGATGATGGGCGGCATTTCCGGCTCCGGCCCGGCCATCGCGGCGGCGGTCTGCGGCGTCATGGGTCCCAGTATGATCCGCGCCGGCTATCCCCGCCCCTACATCGCCGGCGTGATCGCCGCCGCCGCGGCCACGGACATCCTGATCCCGCCCTCGGTGGCGCTGATCATCTACAGCGTGCTGGTGCCCAGCGCGCCGGTCACCGCCATGTTCGCCGCCGGCATCATCCCCGGCACGCTGGCGGGTCTTGCGCTGATCCTGCCGACCCTGTGGCTGGCCATCCGCCACGACCTGGGGCGGGAGCACGCGAAGGAGGCCCGCCCGCCCTTCTGGGGCAGCTTCAAGGACGCCTTCCTCGGCCTGTTCGCGAAGGTGCTGATCCTGGGCGGCCTGCGCTTCGGCTTCTTCACCCCGACTGAGGCGGCGGTGGTCGCCGTGGTCTACGGCCTGCTGCTGGGCATGGTGGTCTACCGCACGGTGAAGCTGCGCGACCTCTACGACATGATGGTCGAGGCGGCGGAGATCTCCGCCATCATCCTGTCGGTGGTGGCGCTCGCCAGCGTGTTCGGCTGGGCGATGAGCACCCTGTCCATCATCGACCCCATCGCCAAGGGCATCGTGAACCTGGGCATCGGCGAATACGGGGTGATGGCGCTGCTGATGATCATGCTGATCATCATTGGCACCTTCCTGGACGGCGTGTCGACCTTCATCATCCTGCTGCCGCTGCTGATCCCCATCGCGGAGACCTACCACTGGGATCTGGTGTGGTTCGGCGTCCTGCTGACGCTGAAGATCGCCATCGGCCAGTTCACGCCGCCGATGGCCGTCAACCTGATGGTGACCTGCCGGCTGACCGGCTGTTCCATCGAAAGCACGGTGCCATGGGTGATGTGGCTGATCTTCACCCTGTTCCTGACGCTGGCCGCCGTGGTGGTCTGGCCCGACCTCGCCCTCTGGCTGCCGCGCCACCTGGGTTTTAATTGATCGTTGGGGTTCCGGGAAAACGCATCCAGGGCCGGTTCTGGCGCCAGAGCCGGCCCAAAGCGGACGAAACAGCACTTTTTCATCGTCATTCCCGCGAAGGCGGGGATCCAGCCCGATCAAGCACGTAGGTGCGGAGTTTCCTGGACCCCCGCCTTCGCGGGGGTGACGCCAAAAAATGGCGGGGTGCCAGCCATCACCCTGCTTCTCACGCGCACTCCGCCAGTCCGGCGATGGCGTCGCGGTCGAGCAGTTCGACCTTGCCGTTGTCGTGCAGGCGGATCATCCCGGCGGTCTTCAGCTTGGTGAAGCCGCGCGACACCGTCTCGGTCGTCAGGCCCAGATAGTCGGCAATGTCGCCGCGGCTCATCGGCACCGCGATCAGGCTCTTGCCGCTGCGGCCGGCCAGCGCCAGCAGGAAGGACGCCAGCTTTTCCAGCGCGGTCTTGCGGCCCAGCAGCACCATCTGGTCCTGCGCGGCCACCAGCTCCGACGTGGTCAGCGACAGCATGCGGCGGGCCAGCGAGGGCTGGGCATCCATCAGCGCGTCGAGCTGGCTGCGCGGGATGCGTTGCAGGC
The DNA here is from genome assembly GCF_053470405.2 of Azospirillum mesophilum. Classification (NCBI taxonomy): domain Bacteria; kingdom Pseudomonadati; phylum Pseudomonadota; class Alphaproteobacteria; order Rhodospirillales; family Azospirillaceae; genus Azospirillum; species Azospirillum mesophilum. Next base: position 26,873 of record NZ_JBPXMQ020000048.1, on the reverse strand, counting down.
TGACCGCCGTCACCGTCTCGGCCGAGTAGAGGTAGCGCTCGGCGAAGGCCAGCCCGATCATGTCGCCGGCCTGCAGGAAGCCGATGATCTGGCGTCGGCCGTCGGGCAGCATTTTGTACAGGCGGATCACGCCGTCGATGACGCGGAAGATGGCGTCGGCGGCGTCGCCTTCCTGGAAGATCGCCTGTTCGCGGTCCAGCACCTTGGTGTGGCCGATGGTGGCGAGCGGATCGGCGGTGCGCGGGGCGGCCTTGGGCAGGGTCGTCACGGTCGGCGACGGGATCGTCGCGGCCAGATAGCCCGGCAGGGAGCGGTTCGGCTGGGCGGCGACGACGGTCTGGACGGACATGACGATAACCCTCGGCTGTTTTTGATCCGCGGCCCCGCTGTCCGGCTGGTTTGTCCGGCTGGCCGCCTGATGAACCGAAAGTACTCACCGCCCCCCGCCCTGTGCAGTTCGGTCTTTTACCTAAGGGGCTTCCCCTACGTAAGATTACCTATACCGCATGCTGAAATAGCCCTCACACCCGGCCCCTTTAACCCTCTCCCCTCTGGGGAGAGGGTTAAAGGGGCCGGTGAGGGGGTCCCGCCTCCCTGGCACGTCCGGCAAAAGCGCAACCCCCTCACCCTACCCCTCTCCCCGGAGGGGAGAGGGGAAAGGATTCTTGCTTCGTTCTTGGGATTTCGCTACGCTTCGGCCATCAACGGCCAAATTGCGCCCTGTCGCGATTTCATACGTACACACATCGTTGTGCATCGGATGCACAACGACCGTCTACGTACGAATGGTGCCAAGCCATTGATAAGACAGGGAAAACGCCGCGCGGACGCCATTGTGCATCACCCGCGCGCTGCACAATCCGCCCAACGGTGCACAATGAACGCTGTGCGCTCAGCGCACAGCAAAGCTCGCTCTCACGCCGCTGAGGGCAGGAGGCTTTGCACCATGTCGAGGAGTTGGTCTTCCTCGAAGGGCTTCTCCAGGAAGGCCGTCACGCCGGCTTCCTTGGCGCGGGAGACGGTTGCCGGGTCGCCCCGGCCGGACACCATGATGACCGGCATGCCGTGCAGTTCGGGGCCGTAGCGCTCGATGAACTCCAGGCCACTCATGACCGGCAGGTGCAGATCAAGGACCAGGCAGCCCTTGGGCTTGCCGTCGAACTGTTCGATGAAGCTGCCGCAGGAGGCATAGTCGCGCACCTCGAAGGAGCACGCCTCCAGCAGCGCCTTCATCGAGTCGCGGACCGGCTCATCGTCGTCGACGATGTAGACGATCCCTTCTCCCGGTTGGGCCACGGCTGCCTCCAGCGTTCCTGTGCACGAACAAGACGCCATCCCGTGACGTCTGTACCGAACATAGAAGCCGGGCATCCGCCCCGAAATACGGACTTCTGCGTATCGGGCGCGCTTTTGATTCAGATCATCCGCCGTCTCCGCCCGCCCATCAGCCCTCACGCGGACCGACGCCGGCGGCGATGGCCATGCGGACCAGGGTGGGCAGGCTGTCGGCCCGCATCTTCTCCATCACGCGGGCGCGGTGGATTTCGACGGTGCGGGGGCTGATCGACAGCTCGTAGGCGATGACCTTGTTGGATTTGCCCTGCACCAGCCATTGCAGCACGTCGCGCTCGCGCGGGGTCAGGGCCGCCAGCCGCTCCTGGATCTCCGGCGGCACGGCGGGGGTCGGGGCCGCCGGGGCCGGAGCAGCCGCGAGTGCAGGCGCGCCGTCCCCCACCCGTCGCAGGGCGGAGCGCACGCTGTCGATCAGCGCCTGCTCCTCGAAGGGCTTCTCCACGAAGTCCACGGCGCCGGCCTTCATGGCGCGCACGGCCAAGGGCACGTCGGCGTGGCCGGTCATGACGATCACCGGCAGGCACCGGCCTTCCTGCGCCAGCCGCTCCTGAAGGTCGAGCCCGCTCATCTGCGGCATCCGCACGTCCACCAGCAGGCAGCCGCGCCGCGACGGCGCGTCGGAGCCCAGGAAGGCCATGGGGCTGGCGAAGCACTCCACCCGGAAGTCGGCGCTCTCCAGCAGCACGGCCACGGAATCGCGCACCGCCTCGTCGTCGTCGACGATGAAGACGGTTAAGTCGGGATAGGGTGCGTCAGGGCTCATCGTCGGCTCCGGCGACCGGCACGGTGAAGGCGAAGATGGCGCCGCCCGTGGCGCGTTCCACCCACAGGCGCCCGCCATGCGCCTCGATGATGGAGCGGCAGATCGACAGGCCGAGGCCCATGCCCTTTTCCTTCGTGGTGACGAAGGGCTGGAACAGTTGGGCCATGACCGGCTCGGCCAGCCCCGGCCCGGAATCGCAGACGCAGACGCGCATCAGGCCCCCGTCGCCGGGCTCGGGCATGGTGACCAGCATCAGGTCGCGCCGCTCCCCGCCGGCCATCGCTTCGATGGCGTTGCGGATCAGGTTGAGGATCACTTGCTGGATCTGGATCTTGTCGATCGTCACCGGCGGGTTGTCGGCGGCCAGGTCGAAGCGGACCTGCACGCCGCTCTCCTTCGCCCCGACCAGCGCCAGCGCGCTCGCCTCTTCGACCACCTTGTTGATGTCCTCGGCCGTGCGTTCGGTCTGGCCCTTTTCGATGAAGTTGCGCAGGCGGCGGATGATCTGGCCGGCGCGGGCGGCCTGGGCGACGGCCTTGTCCATCGTCTCTTTGGCCTTCTCCGTCCCGTCCGGCCGGTCGAGGATGCGCTTCACCGCCTTGGCGTAGTTGATGACGGCGGTCAGCGGCTGGTTCAGCTCGTGCGCGAGGGTGGAGGCCATCTGGCCCATGGCGCTGACCCGGCTGACGTGCAGCAGCTCCGCCTGCAGCTCCTGAAGCCGCTTCTCGGTCGCCTGCCGCTCCGTCAGGTCGCGGATGAAGCCGGTGAAGCGGCGCTGGCCGGCGAGGTTCACCTCGCCCACCGCCAGCTCCATGGGGAAGACCGACCCGTCGCGGCGCTGGCCGGAGACGACGCGGCCGATGCCGATGATCCGGCGCTTGCCCGTGTCCAGGTAGCGGTGCAGGTAGGCGTCATGCTCCTCCCGGTAGGGGGAGGGCATCAGCATGGAGACGTTGCGCCCGATCACCTCGGCGGCGGCGTAGCCGAACAGCCGCTCGGCCGCCGGGCTGAAGGATTCGATCCGGCCCCGGTCGTCGATCACGATGATCGCTTCCGGCACCGTCTCCAGGATGGAGGTCAGCCGCGCCTCCCGCTCGCGCAGCGCGGTCTCGGCCTGCTTGCGTTCGGTGATGTCGCGGATGATGCCGATGTAGACGGGGGGGCCGTCCTGACCCGCCTCCCCCACCGACAGGTCCATGGGGAAGGTGCTGCCGTCCTTGCGCATCCCCATCACCTCGCGGCCGATGCCGATGATGCGCCGCTCCCCCGTGCGCTGGTAGCGGTCGAGGTAGCCGTCATGCTCGTCCCGGTAGGGGTTGGGCATCAGCATGGAGACGTTGCGGCCGATCACCTCGTCCGCCGTCCAGCCGAACAGGCGCTCGCAGGCCGGGTTGAAGGTCTGGATGCGCCCACGGGCGTCGATGATGACGACACCGTCCGGCACGGTGTCCAGCATGGCCTGGAAACGTGACAAGAGGCCCTGGCCCTGGTCGTTGATATCGTCGGTCCGGATCTCGTCCACCCGGTCCCCTCCCCTGCGTCCACCCGTTACGCTTTAGAGTAGTTGAGCTTTTTTATCGGTCAATGGGGAACGGACAGCCGGCCCGTTTGCGCCTCCTACGGTATGCATACATGTTGCGGCACAGTAAGGCGGTGCATGCAAAAAGCCCTTCTCCCCTTGGCCTCACGCGCAAACGAAGTTTGCGCTGACGGCGACAGGCGGCCTGTGGCCGCCGAGAGCGGGGAGAAGGGTTGGGATGAGGGGTCGTTACCGCCCGGTAGGGCGGGAAGAATGCTGGCCAGCCTCCGGCCGGCGCCACCCTCACCCCACCCACGCTTGCCTGCGAACGCCTTCGGCGTCCTCCGGCGGCGCGCCCCTCAAGGGAGAGGGGCTTTCTATTTTAGATCAGCCACTTACCGTACTCGCGAGATCCGTGCATACGGTGGCGCGGGGATGGGGTATCCTGGGCGGGTTCTCCCCAGGGGGTGGAACAGGACGATGACGAAGCCCGACGAAACCGCCTCGCGCTCCCCGGCCCCGGAACTTCCGGAACCGGAGATCCCGACGCCGGACGCGCCCGCCCGTCCGCAGGCGGGCGGGGCGGGCCTGCCCGTCCCGTTGGCAAGGCAAACGCTGCCGGAGCGGGCGCCGCTCCCCACCGGCCCCAAGCGGTCGCACCAGCCGTGGCTGCTGGCGCTGGTGGTCCTGGCCGTCGCCGCCGGGGCGATCCTCTGGTGGGCGCAGAAGCCGCCGCTGGTGACCGTGGCCAGTGTGGAGCGCGGCCCGGCCATCGAGGCGGTCTACGCCACAGGGACCGTGGAATCGCTGAACACCGTCCGCGTCGGCCCGCCGGTCGGCGGCCGGGTCGAAACGGTGCTGGTGGACGACGGCGCCCGCGTGCGGGCCGGGCAGCGCTTGGCGACGCTCGACCCCCGCCAGCTGGAGCAGCGCGTGCAGAACATCGAGGCGCGGGCGCGGCTGGCCCGTGCCGAGGCGGCGCGGGCGGAGGCCCTGTTCTCCCGCGGCGTCTCCACCGTGGAGGCGCGCGACAAGGTCCAGGCCGAACGCCAGCAGGCGGAGGCCGAGCTGGCGCTGGCCCGCCGGCAGCTTGAAGATCTCGTGGTGACCGCCCCCATCGACGGGGTGGTGCTGCGCCGGCAGGTGGAACCGGGCGAGAGCGTCGCGGCCAACGCCGTGCTCTTCACGCTGGCCGATCCCACGCGGCTGCGCATCGCCGCCGATGTGGACGAGCGCGACATCCCCCGCGTCCACCTCGGCTCCCGCATCGCCGCGCGGGCGGAGGCCTTCCCCGGCAACGTCTTCCAGGCCGAGGTGACCAACATCCGGGCGGAGAGCGACAGCCAGACCCGCACCTACCGCATCGAGGCGACCCTGCCGCCGGGGACGCCGCTCTACATCGGCATGACGCTGGACGTGAACGTGATCGTGGCGGAGCGGCGCGACGCCCTGCTGGTCCCGGCCGGGGCCGTGCAGCGCGAGGCTCCGCGCGGCGGCCGGCCCGGCCAGCCCTATGTCTGGCGGGTGGAGGGCGACCGGCTGCACCGCGTCCCGGTGACCATCGGGGCGGAGGGGCCGGCGCGGGTCGAGATCACCGACGGGGTCGGTCCGGACGACCGGCTGCTGGCCGCCCCCACCGCCGGCTTGGCCGAGGGAGACCGCGTCCGGGTGCGGCCATGATCCCCTTTTCCGTGCTCCCCCTGCCGATCTCCATCGCCATCGCCCACCTGCGCGCGCGGCGGCGGCAGAGCGCGGTGTCGATCCTGGGGGTGGCGCTGGGGGTGGGCTTCTTCATCGCCATTTCCGGCATGATGCACGGGTTCCAGAGCTATTTCCTGGTGCAGATCGTCGAATCCACCCCGCACATCCTGATCACCGACGAATACCGCTCGCCCCCCGCCCAGCCGCTGGAGGTGCTGGAGCCGCAGGCCGCGCTGGACCTGAAGCGGGTGGTCGCGCGCGACCCGGTGCGCGGCATCGCCAACGCCCAGGCCATCCTGGACGCCCTGCAAGCCATGCCGGGGCTGGAGGCGGCACCCGCGCTGCACGGCCAGGGGCTGCTGCGGCGAGCCGGGCGCGACTACGGCGTCACCGTCCTCGGCATCCGGCCGGAGCGGGAGGCGAAGGCGACCCAGCTCGCCGGCGAGATGGTGGCCGGCACGCTCGACGCGCTGGAGAGCGCCACCGACGGGGTGATCCTCGGCAGCGGGCTCTCCGCCAAGCTGGCCGTGGGCCTTGGCGACACGGTTCTGCTGGTCGGCCCCACCGGCGGGTCGGCGCGGCTGCGCGTGGTCGGGCTGTTCAAGACCGGGATCGAGACGCTGGACAACGGGCAGGCCTACATACAGCTCGCCAAGCAGCAGGCCATCCAGGGGCGCCCCCGCGTCATCAACGAGATCCGCATCCGGCTGGCCGAGGTTGCCCGCTCCATTCCCGTGGCGGAGGCGCTGGAGCGCCGTTTCGGCTACAAGACCGCCCCGTGGGAGGAGACGAACAGCCGCGTCCTGTCCGTCTTCCGCCTGCAGAACTTCATCATCTACATGACCACCGGCGCGATCCTGGTGGTGGCCGGCTTCGGCATCTTCAACATCATCTCCACGGTGGTGCTGGAAAAGGCGCGGGACATCGCCATCCTACGCTCCGTCGGCATGCCGCCTTCCACCGTGACCCGGATCTTCATCGTGGAGGGGATGGTGGTCGGCGCGGTCGGCATGCTGATCGGCTGGCTGGTCGGCTTCGCCATGGCGGAGGGGCTGCGCATGATCCCGGCGCCGGGTGCGACCGACACGACCCAGACCCTGCGGGTGGACACCTCCCTCGTCAGCTTCGCCATCGCCGGGGGCATCGCCATGGCAACCGCGACCCTGGCCGCATGGCTGCCGGCCAGCCGCGCCGCCCGCGTCGACCCGCTGGCGATCATCCGCGGGGCCGCCTGATGGACGCCGTCGTCACGACTGGAGGACTGGAGGCCGTGGACTTGGTCCGCGTGCTGCCGGGGCCGGTGCCGACGGTGCTGGTGGATGGCGTAAGCCTGTCGATCCGGCCGGGCTCGCTGGCGGCGATCACCGGGCCGTCGGGGTCGGGCAAGTCGTCGCTGCTCTACCTGCTGGGCCTGCTCGACCGGCCGACCTCCGGCGACGTGCTGGTGGACGGCGTGCCCACGGCGGCGCTGGACTCCGCCACGCGCGACCGGCTGCGGCTGGAGCGGTTCGGCTTCGTCTTCCAGTTCCACTTCCTGCTGCCGGAATTCACCGTGCTGGACAACGTGCTGGTGCCCATGCGGGAGCTGGCCGCCCTGCCCTCCGGCGCCATGCGCGCCCGCGCGCTGGAAATCCTCGACAGCCTGGGCATGGCCGAGCAGGCGGACAAGCTGCCGGCCCAGCTGTCCGGCGGCCAACGCCAGCGCACGGCCATCGCGCGGGCGCTCGCCAACGACCCGCCCTTCATCCTGGCGGACGAGCCGACCGGCGCGCTCGACACCCGCAACGCCGCCGCGGTGTTCGAGATCCTGCACGGCCTTGCCCGCGCCGGCCGGACGGTCGCGGTGGTCACCCACGACACCGGCCTTGCCGCCACGGCGGGCCAGCGCTTCCACCTCGTGGACGGGCGTCTGGTCGCCGTTCCGGCGGGCGGGTAACACCGGCCAAATAACACTGGGCGGGCACCCCGTCCGGCTGAAACGAAGCGCCGATCGGCCAAATTCCTTCGACATTTTAAGCAAGTTGCACCATTCGGTGCGGGGCGGGTCAATCCTTCCGCATCGAAGGATTAGCCCCCGCACCCATCCCAGCGCCCGTTTTAGCGCGGCGGAGTCGATGGGGTGTACCGTTTGAATTCCGGAACAATTCCTTCGCGATGTCGCGCCGCAAGATTATCCAAAATAAAGTTTGGGTGTGAGAGCGACGGAGCCCTCACCGATCCAAACCGAAATCCATTCGAATACAGAGGATAGAAGACATGAACAAGATCCTGAACAATATCCGTACCTCCTTCGGCCGTTTCGCCCGTGACGAGCGCGGCACCCAGCTCGTCGAAACGGCGGTCTGGATCGGCCTGATCACCGCCGCCGTCGTCGCCACGGTCAGCACCATCGGCACCGAAGTGGGTAACTCCCTGACCAGGGTTCGCGACGCCATGGTCCTGTACATCAAGTAAGCGCCGCCGCGACCGTGCGGCGACAGTGCATTCTCGGCTGTCGCCGCGGTCCTTCGCCTCTCCCAATCAAAGTGTGGAAGCAAGCCATGGCCAAGATCACGAAGACCATTCAAGGCTCTTTTGCTCGCTTCGCCCGCGACGAGCGCGGCACTCAGCTCGTCGAAACGGCGGTCTGGATCGGCCTGATCACCGCCGCCGTTGTCGCTACGGTCAGCACCATCGGCACCGAAGTGGGCAACTCCCTGACCAGGGTTTCCGACGCCTTGGTCCTGTACATCAAGTAAGCGCCGCCGCAGCCATGCGGCGACGGCACACTCCGCCTTACCGTCGCCGCGGCTCCCTCTCCTTCCATTTTGCCCCTTCCCTTTTGAAAGCCTGGAGGCACGATGAGACAGCGTGCGCTTCTCATGCTCGGCCTTGCCTGCGTGACGGGTGGGACGGCTGTTTATCTGGCGCGGGGATGGATTGCCCATCAGGTCCAGCCGCAGGTCGTCGTCCTTCCGGCCGAGCCCCCGCCCGCCGCAACCACCACCGTGGTCGTGGCGAAAATCCCCCTGAAATTCGGCGACGAACTGACCCGCGAAAGCCTGCGCGAGATCGCCTGGCCCGCCGATGCGGCCCCGGAAGGCTCCTTCAAGTCGATGGACGAGCTGCTCGGCGGCGAGCGCCGCGTGGCGCTCCGCGACATGGGTCCGAACGAAGTCGTGCTGAAGGCCCGCGTGTCCGGCTACGGCGGCCGGGCGACGCTGTCGGCGGTCATCGCGGACGGCATGCGGGCGGCGACCATCCGCGTCAACGACGTGCTGGGCGTGGCCGGCTTCGTGCTGCCGGGCGACATGGTGGACGTGCTGTTCACCCGTCCGGAGAACCCGGCGCCGGGCACCCAGTCACAGCCCATGACCGATGTCCTCCTTCAGGGCGTCAAGGTCCTGGCCGTCGACCAGACCGCCGACGACCAGAAGGAAAAGCCCATCCCGGCCAAGGCCGTGACCCTGGAGGTCACGCCGGACGACGCCCAGCGCCTGGCGCTGGCCGGTCAGGTCGGCAGCCTCGGGCTGACGCTCCGCCAGTCGGGCGGGGTCCAGACGGCGGCGGTCGACACGATCCGCATCGGCAATCTGGTGAACCGGTCGGCGCCCGCCGCCATCGCCGCCGACGCGCCGCTGGAGCCGGTCGGGCCGCAGCGGACCAGCGTCCGCATCGTGCGCGCCCTGGAGGAATCGGTCCAGGACGTGCCGCACGACGCCCAAGCCACCACGCCTCCGAAGCCCGCCGGCCCGCGCCGGCCGAACGACACCCGGCGGGAGCAGGTCGCCGGCCGTGAGAAAGGCGGCACCCCCGTCGCCATGGCCGCCCCCGCCCCGCGGTGATGCCCACCACATGGACACTTCCATGAGGAGGATCCGATGAGCCCCAGAAGACGAGGCCCCGCGCGCCCTCCCCGGCCGCTTCGCAAACTGGTGCGGAACGAGGAGGGAAGCGTTCTTCCCTACTTCGCGGTCCTGGCCGCCGTCATGGTCGGCGCGGTCAGCATGTCCGTGGACGTCGGCCGGGTGGTGACCACCAACACGGAGGCCAAGTCGGCCGCCGACGCCGCAGCCCTCAGCGCCGCCGCCATCCTCGCCTCGGCCGTCCGCACCCCCGGCCAGGACGCCGCGAGCGTCCGCGCCGCCGTGCAGAGCGCGGCCTCCACCGTGGCGGTCAACCGACAGACCTTTGCCGGCTCCTCGGGCGGACAAGTGGCGGTGTCGAAGCTGCGGCTGCTGACCGGCCTGCCGGAACAGAACGGAGGCTCCTCCAGCGGCGCGATCGGCTCGGGCTACGAGACCCAGGATCCCTGGCAGGCCCACTTCGTCGAGGTCACGACGGAGACCCTGACCACCAACCACCTGTTCGCCCCGGCGGTGGGCGGTGCGGCGTCCTCCTCGACAAGCGCCGTCGCGGTCGCCGGCTTCGTCCAGGTGGTCTGCCGCGTCCCGCCGGTCTGGATCTGCAACCCGAACGACGACGGGTCGAGCACGAACCCCATCTTCAACGCCTCCTCCTGGCGCGGCCGGCAGGCCCTTCTGAAGTCGTCGGGGTCGAACAGCGCCTGGACGCCCGGAAACTTCGGGCTGCTCGACTCCCCCAACGGGCAGGGCGCCAGCGCCGTCGCCGACCTCCTCGCCTCGGTCAATCCGGACGACTGCTTCAAATCGCAGGGGGTCAATCTGCGCCCCGGCGCCGCCAGCTCCGTCCGCACGGCCATCAACACCCGCTTCGACATGTACGAGACCCCCAATTTCGGGGGCAACGCCCGCACCGACCCAAACTACCGGCCCGCCCTGAACGTCACGAAGGGCTACATCCCGGACAAGGGCAACGCGTGCAGCGTCACCAAGTCCTCGCCGCCGACCGCCATGGGGCTGCCGCGCGACAGCGATCTGTCGGCGACGAACCGGTTCGGCAACGGCCAGTGGGACTGCGACAGCTATTGGAAGGTCAACCACAACGGCAAGAAGGCGCCGGCAGCCTGCACAAACCCGTCGAAGATGAGCCGGTACGACATGTACCGCTACGAGATCGACAACAACATGATCCCGAACAACGGCAAGAACCGGGAGGACGGGAATCCGGCCTGCTACCAGAACAAGTCCAACCCGCCGACCGACACTCCCGACCGCCGGGTGCTGTATTTCGCCATCGTCAACTGCTCCCAATACGCGCTGAACGGCAATCGCGACAACGTGCCGGTGGCCGCCTTCGGCAAGGGCTTCCTGACGGAGCCGGTGGTGAACTCGGGCGGCGACGACGAGCTGGTGATGGAATTCATCGACGTGGTGAAGGTCGGCGCCGACGACGGCGTGCTTCACGAAATCGTCCAGCTCTACAGGTGATCCGATGCCGGGACTGCTCTTCCCCAAGGGTCCGCTGCGCCTGATGCCTGGGCGCCTGTTCCGGGACCGCCGTGGCTCGGCCATGCTGGAAGCCGCCATCGTGCTTCCCCTGCTGACGAGCCTGACCTTCGGCCTGATCGAGATGGGCCGGGCGCTGCAGCACCAGCACATCATGTCCAAAAGCGTGCGCGACGCCGCCCGCTATCTGGCCCGCGTCCCGCTGTCCTGCCCGGCGACGGGCGACGCCAACTGGGCGGCGGCGCGCAGCACGGCGCAGACGCTGGCGCTCACCGGGCAGGTCGACGGCACCAAGCCGCTGGTCAGCTACTGGACCGCCGGCAGCTTCACCATCGGCACGCCGACCTGCCAGACCCTGTCGGGCCGTCCGGTGCAGGTGATGAGCGTCACCGGCTCGGTCGACTACCAGAGCCTCGGCTTCCTGGCCCTGCTGAACATTCAGGCTTTCAAGATCCAGGCCGCGCACCAGGAAATGCACATCGGCGAATGAATTGGGGCGAATGAATTGGAGCGAATAAAGGGGAACGAGCCATGAAGCGACCGATCCGCCGCCTGCTCCGCCGCATCCGCCTGCGCGCCGGCCTGCGCGTCGACTGCCGCGGCACGACCATGGTCGAGATGGCCTTGGTCTTCCCGCTGATCCTGACGCTGACCTTCGCGGTCCTGGAGTTCGGGAACCTGACCTACCAGTGGCTGGTCGCGGAGAAGGCGACGGAGATGGGGGTGCGCTACGCGGTCACCTCGACCATGGCGGCGACCGGGATTTCCGACTGCGGCGTGACGACCAGCGCCACCGCCGGCACCCCCTGCCGGCTGGTTCCGGGGTCGGTCGGCTGGCAGAAGACCTGCACGGCGGGGGCCGGCGGCTGCGACGCCACCGCCTTCAACGCCATCGTGCAGCGGATGCAGGCCATCTACCCGCGCATCGCCGCCGCGAACGTGACCGTCCAGTATGCCGGCACCGGCCTGGGCTTCGTCGGCCGGGGCTCCCCGGTTCCGAACGTCACGGTGTCGCTGCGCGACCTGACCTTCAGCTTCGTCGTGCTGGACGGGCTGCTCGGGCTCGGCCCGATCACCATGCCGGACTTCCGGGCGACCCTGTCGGGCGAAGACCTCGCCTCCTGATCCGCCTTCCGAACAGCCTCTTTTCAAACAGTGGTGGGAACGACCATGAGCCGCCGCATCAACTGCCTTGCCCTCCTGCGGTCCCCCGAGTGCGCCGACGAGCTGCGGTCCGCGTTCGACGCGGCGAAGGCCGGACGGCTCACCATCCGGATGAGCGCCGCAGCCCCGCCGGACGCGCCCGCCGACGTCGACGCCCTGCTGGTGGAGCTGGACTCCGACGACGCCGGCGCGGTGGAGGCGATGCGCCGCGTCCTGCTGGACATGGCCGACGGCCGCCCGGTGATCGCCATCGCCCGCAACGCGACCATCCCGCTGGTCCGCGACCTGATGCGGACGGGCTTGCTGGACGTGCTGCCGCGCCCCTTGTCCGCGACCGATCTGGAGCACGCGCTGGCCCACGCCCGCCGCCTTCTGGCGGAGCGGGGCGGCAGCGACGGGCGCGTCGTCACCGTCCTGCGCAGCTGCGGCGGCATCGGCGCGACCACGCTGGCCGTGCAGACGGCGCTGGAGCTGATGGACCACCAGCGCGGCCGCAAGGCGCGGGTCTGCCTGGTGGATTTCGACCTCCAGTTCGGCAACGCCGCGCTGTCGCTGGACCTGACCGGCACCGCCGGCCTGCTGCCGATCCTGGAGGCCCCGGCCCGGCTGGACGCGGCCTTCGTCGGGTCGGCGGTGGCCCACCACGGCTCCGGCCTCGACGTGCTGGCCGCCCCGCCGGAGATCGTGCCCCACGACGCCCTCACGCCCGAGATGGCCGCGCGCATCCTGTCGCTGCTGCGCGAGCAGTACGACTTCGTGGTGGTGGACATGCCGCACGCCTGGACCGCCTGGACCTCGCCGGTGCTGGCGGCCTCCTCGCTGATCGCGCTGGTGCTGCGGCTGGACGTGACCGGCCTGCTGCGCACCCAGAGCCACCTGAAGCTGATCGCCGACGAGCAGCTGGACGAGGTGCCGCGCCTTTTCGTCGCCGCCCAGGTGGAGCAGGGATCCGCCCTGCGCCAGACGCTGAAGGACGCGCACGCCGCCCTCGGCCGCCCCATCGACGCCTGCATCCGCGCCGACGCCAAGGCGGCGTCCGCCGCCCGCGAGGCCGGGCAGCCGCTGTCGGAGGCGGCGCCGGGCAGCGTCCTCGTCAAGGACACGCGCGCCTTCGTGGCGACGGCCCTGTCCACCCTGTTCCCCGCCGCCGAGGCCGCCGGCGAGGCCGCCGGGGCGCCGCGCTCCGGCCTGCGCCGGCTGCTGTCCTTCGCGCCGCTGGGTGCTGCCCGCTGACACTGCCCGCTGACACTCGTCCACAGGAGGGTTGAGCCATGTTCGGTCGTTTCCGCGGCGGCGCGGCCGTCGCCATCGTCGAGCCCGCGCCGGCGGCGGAGCCCACGCTCCCCGCCGCTCCGGAACCGGCCGCACCCCCGCGTCCGGCGGCCTTCGAGGAGAGCGAGCGCTACATCGACCTTAAGGTCAGCCTGCACCGTAAGCTGATCGACGTCATCAACCTGTCCGCGCTGGAAAAGATGGAACGCGAGGACATCGCCCGCGAGGTCAACGAGATCCTGGGCGAGCTGCTGGCGGACGAACAGATCGCGCTGAACACCGGCGAACGCAGCCGCCTGACGCGCGACATCATCGACGAGCTGCTGGGGCTGGGGCCGCTGGAGCCGCTGCTGAAGGATCCCACGGTCTCCGACATCCTGGTCAACACGCACGCCCAGGTCTTCGTGGAGCGGCGCGGGACCCTGGAACTGTCCAACGTGAAGTTCCGCGACGAACGGCACCTGCGCCGCATCATCGACCGCATCGTCGCCGCCATCGGGCGCCGAGTGGACGAATCCCAGCCCATGGTGGACGCCCGCCTGCCGGACGGGTCGCGCGTCAACGCCGTGGTGCCGCCGGTCGCCATCGACGGGTCGGTCGTGTCGATCCGCAAATTCTCCAAAACCCCGCTCGGCATGGAGAAGCTGGTCGGCATCGGCTCCATCACGCCGGAGATCGCCCAGGTGCTGCGCGCCATCGTGAAGTCGCGGCTGAACGTGCTGATCTCCGGCGGCACGGGCTCGGGCAAGACGACCATGCTGAACGCGCTGTCCAGCTTCATCGACGAACGCGAGCGCGTCGTCACCATCGAGGACGCGGCCGAACTCCAGCTCCAGCAGACCCACGTCGTGCGGCTGGAGACCCGCCCGCCGAACATCGAGGGCCGCGGCGAGATCGCCCAGCGCGAGCTGGTCAAGAACGCGCTGCGCATGCGCCCCGACCGCATCATCCTCGGCGAGTGCCGGTCGGGCGAGGCCTTCGACATGCTCCAGGCCATGAACACCGGCCACGACGGGTCGATGACCACCATCCACGCCAACACCTGCCGCGACGCGCTGGGCCGCCTGGAACAGCTGATCGGCATGACCGGGATGAACCTGCCGCCGCGCTCCATGCGCGCGCAGATCGCCTCGGCCATCCACGTCATCCTGCAGATCCGCCGCTTCTCCGACGGGCGCCGCCGCCTCATCAGCCTCAGCGAGATCACCGGCATGGAGGGCGACGTGGTGACCATGCAGGAGATCTTCCGCTTCGACCAGCATGGCGTGGACGCCGACGGCACCGTCCGGGGCGAGCATGTCGCCACCGGCGTGCGCCCCCGCTTCTTCGAACACGCCGCCGCCTGCGGCCTGGACCTGCCGAGCCGCCTGTTCGTGCCCAGGCACGGCGCGGCGTGACGCCGCTTATTTCCCCCGTCATCCCCGCGAAGGCGGGGATCCAGAAAACTTCGCACATAAGCGGCTGACAAGGCTGGATCCCCGCCTTCGCGGGGATGACGGCCGAAAGACGTGCATCAAAGTGCTCCAACCTCCTGCCTCCGAGGTCGCCATGAGCTTCAGCGACATCGAGTACGCCTATATCCTGCTGTTCGTCTCCGGACTGCTGCTGGTCGAGGGCCTGTACCATCTGGCGATCGACCTGAGGCGGGGCGAGAATGGCGGCCGGAACCGCCGGATGCGGCTGCTCGCCACGGGCGAGGCCGGCGGGGCGGCCCTGAACCGGCTGCGCCGGGGCGAGATGGACCGCCTGTCCGCCGCGTTCACGCGCGCCCTGCCCGTCCTGGAACGGCTGATCCGCGAGGCGGGCGTGACGATGACGGTGCGGCGCCTCGTCGGGTCGTGCCTTGTCATGGCGGTGCTGGCGCTGGCCGTCTTCGCCCTGGTGGTCGGGTTGGCACCCCTGGCGGCGCTCCTCGCCGCGCTCGCGGCCGGCGGCGGCCCGGTCCTGTTCCTGAGGATGCGGGGCCGGCGCCGGGTCGCGCAGGTCGGCGAGCAGTTTCCCGAAGCGCTGGACATGATGGTGCGCAGCCTGCGCGCCGGCCATCCCATCGGCGCGGCCATCGGCCTGATCGCCACCGAGATGCCCGACCCCATCGGCACGGAGTTCGGCATCGTCGTGGACGAGATGACCTACGGCCTGGACCTGCACGGCGCGCTGCTGAACCTCGCGGAGCGCGTGCCTCACCCGGACCTGCGGTACTTCATCGTGACCGTGCAGATCCAGCACAACACCGGCGGCAACCTGGGGGAGGCGCTGAGCAACCTCTCGTCGGTCATCCGCGACCGTTTCGCGATGAAGGCGAAGGTGAAGGCCCTGACCTCGCAGGGTCGCTCGTCCGCCTTCATCATCGGCCTGATGCCGCTGGCGTCCGCCCTGCTGATCAATGTCATCAACAAGGGCTATTTCGGCGAGGTCCTGACCGACCCCCTCTTCATGCCCGGCATGGCCGTGGCCGGAGGGCTGATGGCCGTCGGACACCTGATCATCTACCGCCTCGTGAATTTCAAAATCTGATCGCGGAGGCCAGCCGCCATGTCCGGCACATCCCTGTTCGACGTCATGAACGACCTGCGCTACGCCTTCGTGGACGAACGGTCGCTGTTTCTCGGGGCGGTCTTCCTGTCGGTCGCCCTGGCCGTGCTGGCCGGCGCCATGGCCTTCCGCGGCGCCGATCCCGGTGCCGCGCGGATGCGCGCGCTGACGGCCCGGAACCGCGGCGCCACGCTGCGGCACGGGCTCGACAGCGACGGGATGCGCGACCTGATCCGCCGACTGGAGCGCACGCTCGTCCCGGCCGACGGCGAGAAGCGCACCCACGCGCAGCAACGCCTCGTGCAGGCCGGCTATTATCACCCGCGGGCGGTGGTCCTGTATTTCGCCCTGCGCTGCGTCCTGGCGCTCGGCCTGCCGGTCCTGGCGCTCGCGCTGTGGCCGCTGCTGACCGGATCCATGACGGTGAAGTCCATGTATCTGGCGGGCGTCGGGGCGGCGGCGCTGGGCTTCTTCGGCCCCGCGTTTGCCCTGAACCGGCGGATCAAGCAGCGCCAGCAGGCGGTGCGCGACGCCTTTCCCGACACGCTGGACATGCTGCTGGTCTGCGTCGAGGCCGGGCTCGGCCTGAACGCCGCCATTGCCCGCGTCGCGACGGAGCTGCGGGCGCCCTACCCGCTGCTGAGCGAGCATCTCCTGATCCTCGGCCTGGAGATGCAGGCCGGCATCGCCCGCGACGCCGCCCTGCGGAACTTGGCGGCGCGCATCGGGCTGGAGGAGGTCGGCGCCCTGGTCACCCTGCTCATCCAGTCCGACAGCATGGGCGTCAGCATCGCCCAGACGCTGCGGGTCTACGCGGCGGACATGCGGCGCAAGCGGCTGGTGCGCGCCGAAGAGCACGCCAACAAGCTGCCGGTGCACATGGTCCTGCCGCTGGCCGCCTTCATCATGCCGTCCTTCCTGATCGTCATCACCATCCCCACGGTGATTCGCGTGCTGCGCGTCCTCCTGCCGGCCCTGCACAACTGACGGCCCCCGTCCGCAGCCGACATCACCACAAGCCCCCCAACAACCGAGAGCGGTCCCATGATCGACCCCTTCGTCGCCTGCGCCGGATGCCTGCTTCTGCTCGCCGCCGGGTGGGATGTCGTGCGCTTCCGGATCCCGAACGCGATCAGTCTGGCGCTGATCGGGCTGTTCGCCCTGCGCGCCGCCGTCCTGCCCGACGCGGCCGACGAGGTCCGGCAGCTTCTGCCGGCGGTCATCGCCTTCGCCGTCACCGTCCTGCTCTTCGCGCGCGGCCTGATCGGGGGCGGCGACGTGAAGCTGCTGTCCTCCGCGACGCTGTGGGTTCCGCCGGGCGCGGTTCTGGCGCAGGTGCTGGCGGTCAGCACGGCCGGGGCCATCCTCGCGCTGTCCCTGGCGGCCCTGCGCAAGACGGTCCGCCGC
Source organism: Azospirillum mesophilum (assembly GCF_053470405.2). Classification (NCBI taxonomy): domain Bacteria; kingdom Pseudomonadati; phylum Pseudomonadota; class Alphaproteobacteria; order Rhodospirillales; family Azospirillaceae; genus Azospirillum; species Azospirillum mesophilum. The sequence goes on along the minus strand of NZ_JBPXMQ020000048.1, from coordinate 9,814 downwards.
GCCCTCCCGGCCGGCGGTGGGATGGAGGATGAGGCGGAGCCCCACATCCTTAAGGACGGCGCGCCCATCCCCTACGGCGTCGCCATCGCGGCGGGAACGCTCCTCTATCTCCCCTGGATGATCTGACCAGGGACGGGCCGGAGGAGCGCCCTTCGGTCAGCTGAACCCTTCGATCAACTGAACCAGGCATCGGTCACGCCGGTGACGCCGACCACGGTGACCGTGCTCTTGTCCGACAGCGTGAACACCGTGTTGTTGCCGACCGTGCGGGCGCCCGCCTTCAGGTCGGCGACGGTGATGCCCGGAACGGCGAAGCCCAGCAGGTCGTCGTCCGGGTTGAACTCGAACACCAGGTCGTTGCCGCCGCCGGGCGTGAAGCCGAACATGTCCGTCCCCGCCCCGCCGGTCAGCCAGTCGTCGCCCTCGCCGCCCCACAGCGCGTCGTCGCCGGCCCCGCCGAACAGCGTGTCGTTGCCGGAGCCGCCGAACAGCGTGTCGTTGCCGTCACCGCCGTTGGCCAGATCACCGTCGGCACCGCCGTCGATCAGGTCGGTGCCCGCCCCGCCCAGGACGGAATCGGCGCCGGCCCCGCCGAGCAGGGTGTCCGCCCCGTCGTCGCCGGTCAGCAGGTCCGCGCCATCCATGCCGAACAGCAGGTCGTTGCCGGTGCCGCCGATGGCGGTGTCGTTGCCGTCCTCGCCGAGCAGGGTGTCGTTGCCCGCGTCGCCGCTGATCAGGTCGTCGCCCGTTCCGCCGCCGGCCACGTCGTTGTCGTCGCCGCCCAGCAGCGTGTCGTTGTCCGCCCCGCCGTTGAGCGTGTCGTTGCCGGCGTCGCCGGCCAGCAGGTCGCGCCCGGTGGTGCTGGCGACCACATCGTCGCCGCCGCCGCCGCGCGTGGTGTCGTCGCCGGGGCCGAGGTTGAAATACTGCGCCTCGTCATCGCCGATGGTCAGGCTGCTGCCCTCCCCACCGGTGAAGGTGCCTTTGCCGACGACCGCCGCGAAGTTGACGTTGTTCAGCACGACCGAGCCGCCGGGGTTGTCGCGCATGTTGAGGATCAGGGCCTTGCGGACCGCGTTGGCGCCGGGCGTTCCGGTGATCGTGACCGGCCCCGATCCCGTCGGCGTCAAAACCTGGAGGTTGATTTGGCTGCTGGAACCGGCCGCGAAATCCCGCACCGCGCCCCGAATGTTTGCGCTTTGGCTTTCCGACAGGTACGTCCCCAGCATGGCGTCGAAGATGCCGGGAACTTTGTCGATGGCAACAGAAGACCCCATCGGACCGTAATCGCGGATGCGACCGCCCGGCGCGACGGTTGCCTGGAGCAACGGACGGCTTCCCGAATCGCTCATGAGCGTGACCGTCCCACCGTTGGCGGGGTCCGCCAGCCCATACTGGCTATCGCCGATGGAGAAGAAAGGGATGCTGATGGTGGTGTTCGGATTTCCCGACACGTCATTAAGGACGAAGCCGTTCGAACTCCCCCGACCAAAGCTGTATTCGTCGGTCATGATCGACCCGGTGGCCGCCGCCCCGGTAATGGTCGCATTCGTCGCCTGGGAAAGCGTGACCGCGAATCTCTCATTGGGTTCCACCGTGCTGTCACCGGCGATGCCGATGGAGAAGATCTGCGAGGTCTCACCAGGTTGAAACGTGACCATTCCGTAGGGAGCGTCCGTGAAATCACTCGCATCGGTGGGGTCGGGACCGACCCCCGCAACCGTGTAGAGCACGGAGGTTGTTTTCGACAAGTCGCCCGAGCGGGTCACTTTGAAGGTGAGTTCCCTGCGCCCGCTGTCCCCTTCGGAAATGACCCCAGAGTCGGCATTGGCGATAGACAGGGTGGTAGTGTTGCCGCCAAGATCCCCGCTGCCGCTGAGAATATCCGTTGCCATTCATCCCCCAAAACTTTCAGGTGCGCGGGCTGAACCCCGATTCCCCGGAAGGTCCGATTCGAAAAGCCGGTCCACCGTTCCGCTAGGCGCGGCCGAGACACTCTCCTGCTTCAGAGTGCACTGCACACCGCACCATACCCAATCATAGGTGCGCAGCACTCAATCATCAACCTTCGGTGCATGCGACAGAATGCAACACGTCCGTTGCGCGCTTCGCCCGATGGACGTGGCAGGACGGCAGGGCGCCCGGGAGGATCGGGCCAAGCGCAATCCAACTCTCTGAGTTGCTGATGAATTGGTCATATGGCCACAATCACATCAAGCGCGCCGGATGGCGGAAGCCTGTTGTCCCTGAGGCTGGCCGTCCGCACGTCACACGAGAGCGTGGGGATTGAAGGTCAGTCGGACCGCTGATCCCGGCGGCATCATTGCCGACGCGAACGAAGCAAACCGGAGGTCAGGCGCCGCCCACGAGCGTCGCGGCGATGGCCCACATGACGACGCCGATGGCCGCCTCCAGCACCCGCCATGCGCTGGGCCGTGCGAAGATGGGCCGCAGCAGGCGCGCCCCGTAACCCAGCGAAAAGAAGAACAGGAAGGACGCCGCCATCGCCCCGACCGCGAAGGCGCCTTTGTCGGCCGAGAACTGCGTGGACACGGACCCGACCAGCACCACCGTGTCCAGATAGACGTGCGGATTCAGCCACGTCAGCGCCAGACAGGTCGCCAGCGTCGGGCCGAAAGCGACCGGAACGATGTCCGCCGGCGTCAACGCCCCCCCGGAACGGACCGCCGCCCGGAAACTGCGCAGGCCGTAGGCAAGCAGGAAGACCGCGCCGGCATACCGCGTCGCCGTTTCGAGCCAGGGCAGCCATTGGCCCGCTTGGGCGAAACCGCCGACCCCCGCCAGGATCAGCACGGCATCCGACACCGCACAGGTCAGGCAGATCGCCAGGATGTGCTCGCCGCGCAATCCCTGGCGAAGAACGAAAGCGTTCTGCGCGCCGATCGCGACGATCAGGCTGAGGCCCAGCATGAAGCCGGAGAGGAAAGCGGACGGCATGGCGGCCCATCTCGGTTGCGAAGGCCATTCCGCTATCACGGCCGACCGGATTAGAGTGATTAAAGATTCTTAGCTGAATTAAGGAACTCTGATCCGTGCTGGATTACGCCCTGCTTGCCGCGCTGGCGGCCGTCCTGCGCACCGGCAGCTTCGAGCGGGCGGCACGGCAGCTCCACGTCACCCCCTCGGCCGTGTCGCAACGCGTGAAGCTTCTGGAGGAGCGGCTGGGCACGATCCTGGTCGTGCGGGGCGTCCCCTGCACCGCCACGCCGGCCGGCCAGCGCCTGTGTCAGCATGCTGAGCAGGTGGCGCTGCTGGAAAGCGAGTTGCGGCACGAGCTTCCGGGCATCCAGCACGCCGGGCCGCCGGTGACCGTGCGCATCGCGGTGAACGCGGACAGCCTCGCCACATGGTTCGTCGCCGCGATGGCCGAAACCCAGGACTGCCTGTTCGACCTCGTCCTCGACGACCAGGACCACAGCGCCGACTGGCTGCGCCGGGGGGAGGTTCTGGCGGCCGTGACGGCCAGCGAAAGGCCGGTCCAAGGCTGCGACAGCACACCGTTGGGCGCCTTGCGCTACATCGCCACCGCCAGCCCGGAGTTCGTCCGCCGGCATTTTCCCGACGGGGTGAGCGCGGCCACCCTCGCCCGCGCGCCGCGCCTGACCTTCAACAGCAAGGATCGCTTGCAGACGCAGTGGACACGGCAGGCCTTCGGGACGGAAATCCCGTCACCAAGCCACCGGCTGCCCTCGTCCCAGGCCTTCGTCGATGCCGCCCTCGCCGGCCTCGGCTGGGGCATGAACCCCGAAATCCTGGCCGCCGACCATGTGCGCAGCGGCCGGCTGGTCGCCCTGATCCCGGACCAGCCTCTGGATGTCGCGCTGGTCTGGCAGCGAAGCCGCATCGCAAGCCGCACTCTGGCGGACATCACCCGCGCCGTTCTCCGCACAGCGCGCGGCGTTTTGCAGCAACCATGAAGGTCCCTTGCGCTCGCCGGGATCAATCCCCCGCCCCGCTGGTCCTGGCGCCCGGCGGTGTGGCCGCCGTGGTCCCGGCCGGGAGCCCTTCCACCTCCGTCGGGCGCTTCAGCAGGATCAGCGCCAGCGTCGTCACCGCCGTGCCTGCCAGGATCGCCAGGATGTAGGGGCCGAGCGGCGCCACCGCGTTGGGGATGGCCAGCACGAACACCCCGCCGTGCGGCGCCCGCAGCCCGCAGCCGAACCACATCGACAGCGCCCCGGCCACCGCCGACCCGGCCACGGCGGCGGGGATGACGCGCAGGGGATCCTTGGCGGCGAAGGGGATGGCGCCCTCCGTGATGAAGGCCAGCCCCAGCACGCCGGCGGCCTTGCCGGCCTCCTGCTCCTGCACGGTGAAGCGGTTCTTAGCCAGCATGGTGGCCAGCGCCAGCCCCAGCGGCGGCGTCATGCCGGCGGCCATCACCGCCGCCATCGGCGTGAAGGTGTTGGAGGCCAGCAGCCCGACCGCGAAGGTGTAAGCGGCCTTGTTGACCGGCCCGCCCATGTCCAGCGCCATCATCCCACCCAGCAGCAGGCCCAGCGCCACGGCGTTTGCCCCAGTCATGCCCTGAAGGAAGGCGGTCAGCCCCGCCATGATCGCGGCGACGGGCGTGCCGATCACGTAGATCATCATCAGCCCGACCACCAGCGTGGCGAGCAGCGGGATGACCAGCACCGGCTTCAGCCCCTCCAGGTTCATCGGCAGCCGGATGGTGTCGCGCAGCCACCGCGCCACATAGCCGGCCAGGAACCCCGCCACGATGCCGCCCAGGAACCCGGCGCCGATCTTGGCCGCCAGCATGCCGCCGATGAAGCCCGGCGCCAGCCCCGGCCGGTCCGCGATGGAATAGGCGATGTAGCCGGCCAGCACCGGCACCATCAGCCCGAAGGCCGCGTCCCCGCCGATCTGCATCAGCGCGGCGGGCAGCGTGCCTTTCTCCTTGAAGGCCTCGATGCCGAAGACGAAGGACAGGGCGATGACCAGCCCGCCGGCCACCACGAAGGGCAACATGAAGGACACGCCCGTCAGCAGGTGCTTGTAGGGGCCGGACTGCTTCTCCTTCTGCGCCGTCTTGGCCTGCGCCACCGTGTCGGCATAGCCCGCCGCAGGCGTTCCGCCCGCCTGGGGCGGCGGCAGGGCCAGGGCATCCGTCACCACCCGGTCGGCCTGCTTCAGCGCCTCGCCCACCGAAGTCTTCAGCACGCGTTTGCCGGCGAAGCGTTCGGTCGTCACATGGGTGTCGGCGCCGATGATGACGGCCTCGGCCTCCGCGATCTCTTCCGGCGTCAGGGTGTTCTTGGCACCCACGGAGCCCTGCGTCTCCACCTTGATCCGATAGCCCTTGGCCTGCGCCGCTTGCTTCAGCGCCTCCGCGGCCATGAAGGTGTGGGCGATGCCCGTCGGGCAGGCGGTGATGGCGACCAGCAGGCCGGAACCTGTGCCGGAGGGCGTCGGAACCGCAGCGGGTGTCGCCGGTGCCGCAGCCGCCCGCACCACGCCCGGGACACCGGCCAGAGCCTCGTCCAGCACATGGTCGGTGTCGCGGATCGCCCGCGCTGTCGAGGTGCGCAGGACCGGCTTTCCGGCGAAGCGGGACTCATCCACCGCGATGTCGGCGGCGAGGATCACCGCGTCGGCCCCCGCGATGGCCGCGTCGCCCAGCGGCGTGCCGGTGCCCTCCGCCCCCTGGGTTTCGATCTCGATCAGGTGCCCCTTCAGCGCGGCCGTGCGGCGCAGCGCCTCGGCGGCCATGACGGTGTGGGCGATGCCCGTCGGGCAGGCGGTTACAGCCACGAGCCTTGCCATATCGACCCCCTCCCTTACAGGGCTTCCACCCTCACCGCCGTCATCAACTCGGCCAGACGCTCCGGCGGCGGCAGTTCGGGGCCGAGCCGCGCCAAGGTCCCCGCCGCGAAGGCCGTGCCGCGCCGGGCGCAGGCCTCCAGGTCGCCGCCCTCCAGCCGGGCGCTCAGCACGCCGGCCACCATGGCGTCCCCGGCCCCGACGGTGCTCGCCACCGGCACGCGCGGCGGCACGGCCAGCAGGGCGCGGCCCGCCTCCACGAACACCGCCCCGTCCGCTCCCAGCGACACGACCACCAGCGCGATTCCCGTCGCGGACAGCTCGCGGGCGGCGCGCACCACCTCATCGCGCCCGCCGAGCGGCCGGCCCAGCAGTTCGGACAGCTCGTGCGCGTTGGGCTTCACCATGTCCGGCTTGGCGGCCACGGCGTGGCGCAGCGGCGGGCCGCTGGCGTCCACCGCCACGAAAGCCCCGTGCCGGCGCAGGCGCGGCAGCATCTCCGCGTAGGCCGTCTCCGGCACACCGGCGGGCACGCTGCCGGCCAGCACGAAGGTGTCGTTGGAGGCCGCCAGACCGTCCAGCGCCGACAACAACCCCTGCCAGGACTCCGCCCGGATCTGCGGCCCCGGCAGGTTGATGTCGGTGACGGAGCCGCCCTGCCGGTCCACGACCTTCACGTTGACCCGGCTGCTGCCCGGCACGCGCAGGCAACGGTCCTGGATGCGGCGGCGGCGGAACAGCGCCTCGAACACGCCGGTGTTGTCCTCGCCCAGGAAGCCCGTGGCGGTCACTGGTCTCCCCGACCCGAAGGCGGACAGGAAGGCGGCCACGTTGATGCCCTTGCCCCCGGCGGTGCGCGTCTCCGCCACCGCGCGGTTGACGGCCCCCGCCGTGAAGCCCGGCACGTCCAGCGTCTGGTCCACAGCGGCGTTCAGCGTGACGGTGACGATGCCCTTCATGCCGCCCCTCCCATCCCCGCGAAGCGTTCACGGACCAAGGCCCGCACCTCCGCCGCGTCCGCGCAGTCCAGCGCCTGCCCGGCGGTGCGTTCGGCTTCCGCCATGGCTATGCCGCGCAGCCGCGCCTTGACCGACGGCACGCTGGGGATGGCCACGCTCAGTTCGGAAACGCCGAGCCCCGCCAGAAGCACAGCCCCCGCCGGGTCGCCGGCGATGCCGCCGCAGGCCCCCACCCAGATGCCGGCCGTCCGCGCGCCAGCCACCGTGCGCTCCACCATGCGCAGGACGGCCGGGTGCAGACCGTCCGCCTGCGGCGCCAGCACCGGATGCAGCCGGTCCATAGCCAGCACATACTGCGTCAGATCGTTGGTGCCGATCGAGAAGAAGGACACCTCGCGCGCCAGCCGGTCGGCCATCATCACGGCGGATGGCACCTCGATCATGATGCCGATCTCCACGGGTGCCGCGCCGACCTCCCGCCGCACCTCCTCGGTGATCGCCTTGGCCTTGGCGAGTTCCGCCGGGGCGGCGATCATCGGGTACATGATGCGCACCGGCCCCTCGGCCGAGGCGCGCAGCATGGCGCGGAGCTGCGTGCGGAACAGATCCTCCCGTTCAAAACAGAGCCGGATGCCGCGCACGCCGAGGAACGGGTTCCCCTCCGCCGGCAGGCGCAGATAGGGAACGTTCTTGTCCCCGCCGATGTCCAGCGTGCGCAGAATGATGGGCAGCCCGTTCATGGCCCGGACCATGGTGCGATAGGCCTCGAACTGCTCCTCCTCGTCGGGCGGAAACTCGCGTTGGAGAAACAGGAACTCGGTGCGCATCAGCCCGACGCCCTCGCCGCCGGCCTCCACCGCCGCGGCCGCGTCCTTGGGGTCGGAGATGTTGGCCGCGACCTCCACCCGGCGGCCGTCGGTGGTGATGGCCGGCTTGTAGCGGTCCAGCCGCTCCGCCTCGCGCCGTTCCCCCACCGCGACGCGGGCGGCGGCGGCACGAGCCCGGTCGCGCTCCGACGGGCCGACCACCAGCACGCCGTCGTCACCGTTGATGATGACCTCACGTCCGTTCTCCAGGTCCAGCACCGACGGCCCGGCCGCCACCACGGCGGGAATGTCCAAGGAGCGGGCAATGATTGCCGTGTGTGACGTCGCACCACCGCCGGCCGTGCACAGCCCCAGCACCATGGCCGGGTCGAGCTTCGCCGTGTCGGACGGCTCCAAATCCTCGGCCAGCAGGATCACCGGATGGTCGGGCAGCGCCGCCACGCTCTCCATCGCGTCGGCCAGCAGCCGCAGCACCCGGCGGCCCACGTCCCGCAGGTCGGCCGCGCGCGCCGCCAGCAGCGGGTCGGCGAGGTTGGCGAGCATGCCCGCCCGCTCCTCATACACCTCCCTCCAGGCCCAGCCGGCGCTGGCGCCCGTGTCGATGCGCGCGTGCGCGGTCCCGGCCATTTCCGGGTCGTCGAGCAGTTCCAGATGCGCCTTGAAGATGGCCGCCTTGGCGGCGCCGGCCTTCTTCCAGAACTCCTCGTGCAGGTTGCGCAAATCCGCCGCCGCCCCTGCGAGCGCCTGATCAAGCCTGCGGTGCTGCACCGCCGGGTCTGGCGCCGCCTCCGCAACCACCAACTCCTCGCGCTGGAACTTCCAGGCCGTGCCCGTGGATATCCCCGGCGACGCCGAAATCCCCGCGATCACGGCGCCGTCATAGTCCAGGTCCACCGGAGTCGCCCGCGATGGTGGGGGCGGAGCCGCCGGCGTTTCCGAAACGGTGGGCTCGTCCAGCCCCGCCGCGAACGCCGCCGCGATGGCCTGCAACGCCGCCTCCGCGTCGTCACCCGCTGCCGTGATGGTCAGCGGCTGGCCGCCCGACACGCCGAGCCGCAGCAGCGACATCAGGCTCTTGGCGTTCCCCAGGTTGCCGCCGTGCCGGACGGCGATCTCCGCGCGGAACCGCTTTGCCACCTCGACCAGCGCCGTCGCCGGGCGGGCGTGCAGCCCATGCGGGGACGGCGCCGTCACCTCGATGGACTGCCCCCCCGTTGGCTCAGCCGTGTCGGAAGCCGCTGTCGCAGTCGGGGCGGAGCCATTCAGCACCGCCATCACCTCGCGGGGATCCGCCGTGGTGCCCAGGCGTTCGGCTTCCGCCGGGTTGCCCAGCACGCCCGTCAACCGTTGCAGCACGGCGATGTGTTCGTCGGATTTCGCGGCGATGCCCACCACCAGCCGCGCCGGCTCCCCCGTGCCCCAGTCGACCCCCTGCGGAAACTGCACGACCACGACGCCCGTCTGGCGTACCAATTCACGGGCCTGAGGCAGACCGTGCGGAATGGCGATGCCGCTGCCGAGATAGGTTCCGGCGATGCTCTCGCGTCCCAGCATGCTGTCGATGTAGCCGGGCTCGATCAGCCCGCTGTCCACCATGGCACGACCGGCGATACGGATCGCCTCGTCCTTGCTCGACGCCGACAGCCCAAGGCGCACCTGCGTTTCGGAGAGTTGAAGCATCCGCAATCCTCCCCCGCTGGAGCCCTTCTGCCGACGCAACCCGGCGGGCTACGGCGCGGCGAGGGATCTTCTTGTCAGACCCTTTCAACGCTCCGGCACCGACGGCGTTCCTTCCCCCGGAACGAACAAAAGCCGGCGCACCTTTGGGGAGCGCCGGCTTTTGGTGTGTCGTGTCGAAGGGTGTAAGTGTTGAAGCGTCGTCCAGCGGATGTTGGCGTGTGCCGTGGTGACCTGGCGGCGACCTACTCTCCCACGTCTTAAGACGCAGTACCATCGGCGCTGAGGCGTTTCACGGCCGAGTTCGGAATGGGATCGGGTGTTGGGAGCCCCGCCATGACCACCAGGTCACCAAGGCACACGCGAACCATCCAACCGGACGGGCTTTGTAAGTGAGGACGTTGATCTTGCGGAGGGGTTGGGTCTTTGTGCGGGCTTGCCGCTGCGCGCGACGCGCGCTGGTGGGGATCAAGCCGATCGAGCGATTAGTACCGGTCAGCTTCAGGCGTTGCCGCCCGTCCACACCCGGCCTATCGACGTGGTGGTCTACCACGGCTCTCAAGGGAA
>NZ_JBPXMQ020000047.1:0-44633 GCF_053470405.2 Azospirillum mesophilum | reverse complement strand
CCGGCAGCGTTGCCACGTGGCGCTCAGAACCTGGCTGATGGCCGCCTTCAGCCCCTCGTGGGCATCGGAGATCACCAGCTTCACGCCCTTCAGCCCGCGCCGCCCGAGGCCGCGCAGGAACTCGATCCAGAAGGTCGCCGCCTCCGATTGGCCGAGCCCGAGGCCGAGGATCTCGCGCCGGCCGTCCTGGTTGACGCCGGTGGCGATTATCGCCGCGATCGAGACGATGCGCCCGTTCTGGCGGACCTTGAGGTAGGTGGCGTCCAGCCAGACGTAGGGCCACTCGCCGTCCAGCGGGCGCTTCAGGAAGGAGTGCACGCGCTCGTCGATCTCCTGGCACAGAGCGGAAACCTGCGACTTGGAGATGCCGGTCATGCCCAGCGCCTGGACGAGGTCGTCGACCTTGCGCGTCGAGACGCCTTGGATCCAGGCTTCCTGGATGACGGCCGTCAGCGCCTTCTCCGCCGTCTTGCGCGGTTCCAGAAAGCTCGGGAAATAGGAGCCCTGGCGCAGCTTGGGGATCTTCAGGTCGAGCGTGCCGAGCCGGGGGTCGAACGGACGCGACCGCGAGCCGTTGCGGTAAGTGGTGCGCGCCTCGCTACGTTCGTGCCGGCCGGCGCCGATCCGCGCGTCGACCTCGAAGGCCATCAGCCGGTGCAGCGCGTGTTCGGCGATGGCGCGCAGGAAGTCGCCATCCGAGCTCTTCTGGATCTGGTCGAGAAGTGCCATTGTGTCGTCGGTCATCCCCGATCAAGTCGGGGACCGTCTCGCTGGTTGTGGTCCGGTGTCGCAACTCGACCTTACCAAAGACGCGCGATGGCCACCTCCTTCCGCCAAGTCACCGCCAGCGAGGCGGAGGATCGGGCCGGGCTACGCTATGGGAGGGCTTCGCCCGGCCCCGGCCCGATCCTTCATGGGCGCTTTTTCCACCACGCCCCTGGACGTTACCCTGTCCGACCGGGTTGGGCACCTGCCGGCCCGCCAAGCCAAGAGCCGGACCAACCCCTTTCCGGCCCCGGTGCGCGAGGTGCGGGTGCGCATCGCGACGGGCAAAGTGCTGCGGGTCTTGAGCAACGATTTGGCGGCGAGCGCGCAGGAGATCGCCGATCTGTACAAGCGCCGGTGGGCGATCGACATCTGCCAACCATGGCGCCTCTCAAGAGATTATAGTGTTTGGTGGGGTGATGGCCGGGTGGACCGGTGTTTGGGGATGTGCTCCCGTGCCGCCAAGCGGGCTATTTCCGCCTCATCGGCCTGGATCAGCCAAATCCGCTGGCCGCCGGCCTCGGCCAGCCGGCCGTGGAGCCAGCCCCGGCGCAACCACGCGAACACGGTCTGGTGCGGCATCGCCAAGCGCTCGGCCAATTCGAGGATCGTCACTTCATTGGCCTGACGGTCCACGCGTCCGACCACAGTCGAGCGTTGGTGCGACACCACGCCCTGCCGGCGGAGCGGATCCCCGATCATGCCGCCGGTGCAGTGGGCGCAACGTTTGGCCGGCATCCACCCTTCGGCATTCAGTGTGTCGGCGATGGCGGCATGCGTGTACCCGGCTTCGCGCAACTCCGCCACGCGCGACGCCAAGGCATCGTAGGTGCTCAGTTGCTTCAGGCTGGCCACCGGCCGGCGAAAGTGGGTCCGGGTTCGGACGCCGCCAGCCCAGAAGGCATCGACGATCACCGCTTCCGTCATTCCCTCCACGGTCACCACGATGTGGTCCAGCACCAAGCGAACCAGGGTTTGACGGTCCTGGTCAGTCGTGCCTGGGTCCGCCCACAGGGCCGGAACGTCCGCCGCCAGACGCCGGATCGCCTCTTGCTCCGCTGCGCTCGGCGGCACCGGCTGCTCCGCCCGCGCGCGCTCGTATTCCGCCAGCAGGCGGCGTTCGGTGGTCAAGGCCTCTTCCCATTGCTGTTCGAGGGCTCGCACCACCAACCGGTTCTCCGGTTCGACCGCATCATACTGCCGACGGGCTCGCTCGGCCTCATAGCGCGCCCGTTCCAGCCGTAGCCGCCATTGGCGATGCTGCTCGGCCCGCTCCAGTTCGAGATCCTCGACCAGCTGGAGACTGGTTTCCAAAGCTGAGGGCTGGACCGCCTGCAGCACCAGTTCGGCGATGTGCTGGTCAAGACTCCGCCCGGCCAGAGACTGACAGAGCGGCGTGCCGTAGGAGGCGCGCTCGACCCCACAGATGTAGCGCAGGTCACGGCCGTTGTTGTTGTAAACCGTGAGCATCCGGTGCCCGCAGCGGCCGCACACGACGAGCCCCGCCAGCAGGGCCGGTCCGCCGCGCGCCACACCGCGCTGCTGGGTGCGGTTGGCCTGCATCTGGTCGCGATTCCTCAGATACGCCTCCCAACTGATGTAGGCCGGCATGCGGTCTCGGAGCAGAATGATGCCATCGTCCAACTCATGGCCACGGCGCCGGCCGGTGGCGGGGTGGCCCGGTTGGCGGCGGCCCGGATCGACCGCGCGGCGTCCATACGCATAAACACCGGCATAGGCCGGGCTGTGCAGCAGGTCGCTCAGCGTGGCCCGGTTTGGACGTCGCCAATCCAACTCCCCCTTCCCGATGCCGGAGCGCCGCCGGTCGGGCAGGAGCAGGTCGTGGGCGACGAGATGACGAAGCACCCCGTCGATGGTGCCATACCGCTCGAACAGCATGAAGACCGTATCCGTCAGGAGCGCCCCATCTGGCCGATTTGGCGCTGAGGCCAGTAGCCTCCCGCGCGAACCGATCATCAGCGGGAGGCGGGGATGGGATCGACGGTGGCGGGCTCGGCCGAGTCGTTTTGGCGGGGACACGTTGAGGCGTGGCGGGCGAGTGGCCGGAGCCGCAGCGATTACTGCGCGGCGCAGGGGCTGTCGCGCAAGACCTTCGGCTGGTGGGCTTGGGGCACCGTCAACTCGTTGGCACCGACCATGATGGCTGGCGCAGTTCGGCCACGGATGCCCAGAGATCGGGGGATCAAGCGGCCAGCGGCGCACCAGCGACCTCAACCCAGGCAGTGAAGGCCTGGGCGCGGGCGGCGCGGTAGTCGGAGGCGGGTCGGTGGTCGCGGCGGAGGTGGAAGAGGTTGGCGATCGGGTCATGGATGGACAGAAAGCGCTGCACCTGTCGGGGCGATTTGAAGCGCTTCATCTGCCGCTCGCGTCGTCGGGTCGGTTGGTGCGAGTTCTCGGCCCGGTTGTTGATGCCCTTGTGCTGACGGTGCTCCACCCCCGGCATGATGGTCCGCTTGGCCGCGGCGTAGGACTTCAGCTTGTCGGTCACCAGCACCCGCGGCGCGCGGCCCTGCTTTTTCAGCAATTTGCGGAGCAGGCGCTTGGCCGCCTTGGCATCGCGCCGGCTCTGCACCAGCACATCGAGCACGAAGCCATCGCGGTCGACGGCCCGCCAGAGATAATGTTTCTTGCCGGCGATGGTCAAGACGACCTCGTCGAGGTGCCATTTATCGCCCCGGCGTGGCGCCCGCCGGCGCAACCGATCCGCGATCTCGCGGCCGAACTTCAAGGCCCATTGCCGCACCGTCTCATGGCTCACGGTGATGCCGCGGGCCGCCAGCGTTCCTCAACCATGCGCAGGCTCAAGGGGAAGCGGAAGTAGAGCCACACCGCCGTCGCGATGACCTCGGCGGGGAAGCGGTATCCGACGTAGCGGGGGTCACGGGGCGTCGTCATGGCAACCCTATACCCGCACCCCTGCCGCCCCGCCACCGTGGACTTGACGGTGCCCCGCTCGCGTAGCTGCGGAAATCGACCACGTGCGCGCCCGGCAAAAATGCCGTTTCCCATCCCTCGTAGACCTCCAGCTCAGGATCCTGATGATCTTCCTGGGCTTCCTTCTGGAGGTCGTCAGCGGTCTGGCTCAACCAGCCGAGCGGGTAGACGGCGATCACATCCTTCCGCTCCCGGAAGGATTCAGGACTGCTCAGAAGCTCGTGCAGCAGGGATTGTCCGGTTACCGCGTAGGGCCTGTCAGTGCCGGTTGAATACTCGGTCCATCCGCAAACTCGGTGCATGCCGGATGCGGATCGGAGCCGGAGTGAGCACATAAGGGGATCGAAATCCCCTTCAGAACATCGGTTTCCTTGTCCAAAACACTGCATTCCCTGCTTCCGGCCGGGCTTGCCGTCGACCGGGTCACCGTCGATGGCGACCGCGTCGTCGTGGCCGCCCATGTGCGGGCCGCCACGACGACCTGTCCGCAATGCCGGCGATCGTCGCGCCGCGTCCACAGCCGGTACAGCCGTCGCCTGGGCGACCTGCCCTGGCAGGGGCGGGTGGGCGAACTCCACCTGCGGGTCCGCCGGTTCCGCTGTGCAGCCCCGGACTGCCCGCGCCGCATCTTCGCTGAACGCCTGCCCACCGTGGCGCCACCCCGCATCCGGCGCACCCGCCGGCTGGCCGAGGCGCAGCGCACCATCGCATTGCGCGCGGGCGGCGAGCCCGGCGCCCGGCTGTCCAGCCGGCTCGCCATGCCGGTCAGCGGCGACACGCTGCTGCGCCTGATCCGGGCCGTGCCCGTCCCGGAAATGCCGGAGCCGCGCGTCATCGGCATCGATGACTGGGCCTGGCGCAAGGGCAAGCGCTACGGCACCATCGTCGTCGACCTCGAGCGCAACCGGTCCATCGACCTGCTGCCCGACCGGCAGGCCGACACCGTGGCTGCGTGGCTGAAGGCGCACCCTGGCGTGGAGATCGTTGCCCGCGATCGCGCCGGTGCCTACGCCGACGGCATCCGCCAGGGCGCGCCCGGCGCCATCCAGGTGGCGGATCGCTGGCATCTCCTGCGCAACTTCGGCGATGCGCTGGGGGAGGTCCTCACCGTCCATCACCGCGACCTGCGGGCAGCCGCCCGGCGGGCCATCGTTCCGGCCGAGACCGCCGGGCGGGACAAACCTGAAGAGCCGGCACCGCGCCCGACCAAGAACACCCGGCCGCCGACCCGCCGTGACCAGCGGCGTGCCGCGACCCACGCCGCCCGTCAATCCCGCTACGAGGAGGTCGCCGCGCTGGACGCCCGCGGCTGGTCCCAGACGCGCATCGCCGAGACGCTCGGGCTGGACCGCAGGACGGTGCGGGTCTGGCTGCGCGCCGGGCAGCCGCCGTCCTGGCAACGGCCGGCCGCGGGCAGCCTGCTCGATCCGTTCGCCGACCATCTGCGCCAGCGCTGGGACGAGGGCTGCCACAACGCCACGCGGCTGTGGCGAGGGATCCGCGCCTTCGGCTTCACTGGCCAGAGCGGTCTGGTCCGGGAGTGGGCGCGCCCCTTGCGGCAGGTCGCTGTGGGCGCAGCCTCCGCAGAGCCCGCTGCGTGGCGGACGCCCTCCCGGCGACGGACGGCGTGGCTGGTGGTGGCCGGCGACGACGAGATCGAGACGACCGAACAGGCTTTCGTCACCGCCCTGATCGCACGCTCCTCGAAGCTGGCGCGGACCATCGAACTGGCGCGGGCCTTCCGGGCGATGGTCCGCGGCCAGCGGGCCGACGAGCTGGACGGATGGCTGACGGCGGCGGCCGACACGGCCCTGGCGGGCTTTGCCGGCGGCCTGAAGCGCGACTTGGCGGCGGTGCAGGCGGCTTTGTCGCTGCCGTGGAGCACCGGGCCGGTGGAGGGACAGATCAGCACTCTTAAGACGACCAAGCGCACGATGAACGGCCGCGGCGGCTTCGACCTGCTACGCCATCGCGTCCTTGAGGCCGCCTGAACGGCACCGCTCAAGCCGTCCCTATGCACCGAGTTTGCGGATGGACCAAATTTCATCCGGCCTTTACACGGATCGCAGGTCGGTCCTCTGCTGGACCAGATTGACGGGCCTATTGCCGCGTTCATGGGCGACGGTGCTTACGACCAGACCGGCGTGACCGCAGCCGTGGCGGAGCACACACCGGACGCCGCGGTGATCGTGCCGCCCCGCTCCACGGCGGTGCCGAGTGCGACCGCCGAGACCACCTCAACACAGCGCGATCAGCACCTGCAGTCCATTGCCGAGCACGGACGCATGGCGTGGCAGAAAGCCTCCCGGTACAATGTCCGCGCGCTGGTCGGCCCGAACGAACGAAATGCGCAAATTTGACCTATAAGCGGACAAACCCGGAACAGCCACGCTGAAGGTTCCTGGAGAATCAACAGCTTGGCTTGCGCTGCCCCCTCTCCCTCGTTAGCGGTGCCCTGTCGGGAATCAGATGATTCCCGTGGGCCTCCGGCCGGCACGTCCGGAGGCCCTTTTCAGGCTGAAATTCTGTACGGCAAACCCTGTCGGAATGGGGTATTATACGGGAACCATTTCCAAGGGGTTTTCCGCACATGCTGATCGGGTACATGCGCGTGTCGAGCGACGGCGAGCGGCAGGTGGCGGATCTCCAGCGCGACGCCCTGCTCGCCGCCGGCGTCGATGCACGCCACCTCTACGAAGATCACGCCAGCGGCAGCCACGACAATCGCCCCGGACTTGCCGGGGCGCTCGCGTTTCTGCAGCCGGGCGATTGTCTGGTCGTGTGGAAGCTTGATCGCCTCGGCCGCTCCCTGCCGCACCTGCTGGCCACCGTCAACGAGCTCAAGGCGCGTGGGGTGGCGTTCCGCTCCCTCACCGAGCGGATCGACACCACCACCCCGCAGGGCGAGTTCCTGTTCCACATCTTCGGCGCGCTCGCCCAGTTCGAGCGCTCCCTGACCCAGGAACGGGTCATGGCCGGCTTGGCCGCCGCCCGTCGGCGCGGCCGCCGGGGCGGCCGTCCGCCCATCCTCGATGCCGAAAAGCTCGCCGCGGTGGTCGCCGCCCTCGACGGCGGCGCCAGCAAGGCCGCGGTCTGCCGCACCTTCGGCCTCAAGCGCAGCACCTTGATCGACGCGTTGGCCCGGATCGGCTGGGCTCCCGGCGTCCAACCACCGGGAGACCCGAGTGCCCCGCCGTCCGCAGTTGACCAAAGCCCACGCCGCCGCGCTGTTCGACCCGCCGACCGATCGGCGTGACCTGGTGCGTCATTACACGCTGTCCACCGGCGACCTTGCCCTGATCCGCGCTTGCCGGGGCGACCACAACCGTCTCGGCTTTGCGCTGATGCTCGGCTATCTGCGCTATCCGGGGCGGCCCTTGAAGGTCGACGAGCGCCCGCCGGCCGCCCTCGTTGCGTTCCTCGCCGAGCAGATCGACGTTCTTCCGAACTGCATCGAAGACTATTTGGCCGCACCGCGGACCTGCCGACGGCATGCCGCCGAGGCGCAGGAACGGGTCGGGCTGCGTCCGTTCGGATCCCGTCCTGCGGCCGAGTTGGCGAAATGGCTGCTGCCGCACGCGATCGAGGACGACCGGCTCGCCCATCTCGCCGGCCGGGTGCTGGAGGAATGCCGGCAGCGCCGGATCGCCATCCCGTCGCCAAGGGCGCTCGAACGGCTGTGCATCGAGGTCCGCCAGCAAGCCCGGCGGGAGGTCCAGCACCGCCTGACCGAGGGGCTGTCCGCCGAGCAGCGCAAAAGTCTGGACGCGTTGACGGAGCGCCGGGCCGACACCAGCCAGAGCTGGCTGACATGGTTGCGCCAAATGCCGGAAGCGGCCAAGCCGACGGCCATGCTCGGCCTCATGGAACGCGTGGCCCATGTCCGGAAAATCGGCATCGACGCGGCGCAGGGCCATCGCGTTCACCAAGGGCGCCTGGCCCACTTGGCCCGCGAGGCTGGCCGAACCACCGTGCAGCACCTCGCCGGCCTGGAGCGGCAGCGCCGCCACGCCACGCTGGTGGCCATCGCGCTGGACCTTGGCGCCAGCCTGACCGACCAAGCCATCGATCTCTTCGACCGGCTGGTCGGGACGATGTTTCGCAAGGCCGAAGGCCACCATGCCCGGGCTTTCCAGGCCGACGGGCGCGCCATCAATGACAAGGTGCGCCTTTTCGCCAAGGTCGGCGCCGCCCTGATCGGTGCCTACGATGGCCAGCGGGACGCCTTCACGGCCGTCGCCACGGTGATCCCGTGGGAGCGGTTCCGCACCAGCGTCGCGGAGGCCCAGGCGTTGGCGCGCGACGAGGAGTTCGATGCCTTCCAGATGCTGGGCGAGCATTACGCGGGGGTGCGCCGCTGGGCACCGGCGTTCCTGGAGGCGTTCAGCTTTCAAAGTGCTTCGGCCGCCGCCCCACTTCTGCGGGCCATCGAGGTGTTGCGCACGGTCAACCGCACGGGTGCCCGATCTGAAGGACCGGCGCCTGTACAGCTTCGAGAAGCCGTCGGCCTATCCGTCGCTGGAGCCGCTGATCGCCGGGCGGATCAACGTCGGGCTCATCCGGACCCACTGGGACGACATCCTGCGGATCGCCATGTCCATCCGCAACGGCGTGGTGACGGCCTCGGTGATCCTGCGCCAGCTGGCCGCCTTTCCGCGGCAAAACGGCACCGCTGCGGCGTTGCGGGAACTGGGCCGACTGGCCAGGACAGCTTTTACCCTGGACTGGCTGTCCGATCCCGAACTCCGGAGGCAAACCAGCCAGGAGCTCAACAAGGGCGAGTCCCGCAACAGCCTTGCGCGTGCGGTTTTCATCCATCGGCTCGGCGAGATCCGCGACCGGACTTACGAGAACCAGCAGCATCGCGCCTCCGGCCTGAACCTGCTGGTGACCGCGATCATCCTGTGGAACACGCGGTATCTGGAGCGCGCCGTCGCCGCCCTACAGGAGGTGGAAAACGTCCCCGAGCACCTGCTCGCTCATCTCTCACCGCTGGGATGGGAGCATGTCAACCTGACCGGCGACTACATCTGAAACACCGCTTCGAGCATAACGGAAAACCATGCCGGATTGAGGGCGCTCCGCCCTGTCCCGGACAGCCTCCTCCTTGCCGCCTGACGTTCTCATTTTGTCTGCTTATAGGCCAAATTTGCGCATTTCGTTCGTTCGGGCCCAACCTGCGCACCGGCGAGGCCTGCGACAACGAGAATGCGCTGCTCGCCGCCATCCTGGCCGACGGCACCAACCTGGGGCTGACGCGCATGGCGGAGGCCAGCCAGGGCGTGACCCGCGACCGGCTGATCTGGACCGCCGATTCCTTCATCCGGCTGGAAACCTACCAGGCGGCCCTGGCCCGGATCATCGACGCGCACCATCGGCTGCCCACGTTTGGGGTGGCGGCACGACGTCCTCGTCGGACGGCCAGTTCTTCCGCTCCGGCAAGCGCGGCAACGTCGCCGGCGAGGTGAACGCCCGCTACGGCGGCAGCCCCGGCTTCAGCTTCTACACCCACGTCTCGGATCAGCACGGTCCGTTCCATGTCCGGGTCATTTCGGCGGCGACGCACGAGGCACCCTTCGTTCTGGATGGTCTGCTCCACCACGGCACCGGCCTGACCATCGACACCCACTACGTGGACACGGGCGGCGCCTCGGATCATGTGTTCAGCATGGCGGCCATGCTCGGCTTCCGCTTCTGTCCCCGCCTGCGCGACTTTCCCGAACGCCGGTTGGCCAGCATCGAGCCGCCAAGCTGCTATCCGGACCTGCAGCCGCTGCTGGGCCGACGGATCAAGGTGGACGTCATCCGCGACCATTGGACCGACGTGGTGCGTCTGGTCGCGTCGCTGAAGGCCGGCACCGTGGCGCCCTCGACCATGTTGAAGAAACTGGCTGCCTACGAGCGGCAGAACCAGCTCGATCTGGCGCTCCAGGAACTGGGCCGCATCGAGCGCACACTCTTCATGATCGATTGGTTGGAAACGCCCGAACTCAGGAGGAGCTGTCACATCGGGCTGAACAAAGGGGAGCAGCGTCACGCCCTGGCCCAGGCGATCTGCACCTTCAAGCAGGGCCGGATCGCCGACCGCGGGTCCGAGGCCCAGCAGTACCGCGCCTCGGGACTAAATCTGCTCATCGCCGCGATCGTCCACTGGAATTCGACCTACATGGCTGACGCGGTGGCTCACCTGCGCATGATCGGCGAGACCGTGCCCGACGACCTGCTCGTCCACACCTCGCCGGTCGGCTGGGAGCACATCAGCCTGTCCCGTGATTTCCTGTGGGACCGGGCGGCAGCCATACCGATGGGAAGGCGGCCGCTCAACCTGGGACGTCGCCGCCATGCCGCTTGAAAGCCGCGTTCCCGGTGCGTTCGACCTTAGCGTTGTTTACCGAACAAATGTCGCGATGTCCTCGGACCCAGCCCCGCAGCGTCTCAGGATTGCAGCCGATCTTCGCCGCGATCGAGCTGATCGCCGCCCACTGCGAGGCGTGCTCCCCTTCGTGCTCGAACACCATCCGAACCGCGCGCTCGCGGACTTCAGGGGCGTATTTGGGTGATGCCTGTTTCGTCATGATGACCCCAGTCTCTCAAGAAACGGGGCCTCCGGGAAACCCGGCGCGGTTCATTCCGCACTGTCCAAGCTGTACAGTCCGGTTGTGCAGTGGACAGTCCCATTTGGCCCTCTGTTCCAAAATTCTCTTGAGATTCAAAGGTCAGAGCGCTGGCCCGATTCCTGCTAAAGGCCCGCCGGCTGGATGGACAGGAAAGGGACTTCACCATGGCACAGGCCTTGCGGACGCTTATCGTCGCGGCTTTGATGGTTGCGCTCACGTTGTTCGCGGGAACGGCGTCGGCGCAGCACGCGCTTCCTCCCATCGACCTGTTCGTCTTCCTGGACAATTCCAAGACGGTCTTCACGGGCGGGCCGGACGGTCCCAACCAACGACTGGCCGAAATGCTGAAGACTGCCTTCAACCTCCCCATCGACGGCACGCGGACCTTCGTCAGCCAGGGCGACCGTGTGTCGCTCTACACGTTCGGCCGGGAGGTGCTGCCGCTGGCCGAACGCATTGATGGCGGCAACGTCAGCGCGCTGAACAACGCGGTCAACCGTTTCACTGAAGCCATCACGCCGGACCGCGTGACCGACTTCGGCCCCATTCTGCGCTCCATCTCCACCCTTCCCGGTCTGCAGGACCGTTCGGACAACCGGCTCAAGATCGTTCTGATCGCCAGCGACTTCATCCACGATCCTTCCAACCAGGCGGAGAACAATCGGGGGACCGGCATCTGCGACCTGATGAAGCAGTACAAGGCTACTCAGAAGACGGCGGTCGCCTCGGACATCGACGCGGTCCGGCGGGCCATCGCCGTTCCGGCCGATTCCGACCAGTTGCCGGTTTATGTGGGCCTTTTCGTGGTGCGCCCCAGCGAGGCGGATTTCGCCGAAACCACTAAGCCCTACCGGGATTGCGCCTTGGACACGGTGCGGCTGCGCCCCCTGGTGCAGAGCCTGGAAAAGGAACTTAACGCGCAATCCATCGAATACTCAGATGCGGCCAAGGACCTGAACCAGTTCGCGCGCGAATTCGTGGACGGCGTGCTGCGCGCGACGCGGCCCCGGCTGGCCTTGTCGGCCGGAGCCTGCCAACCCCGCGGCGTGGATGGAATGAGCTGCACGCTGACGGTGCGCAACCCGGCGCGCGTGCCGACCCGTCTGCGGTCCGTGGCGCTGGCCGACCGTCCAGACGGAGCCGCGCTGGCCACAATTGCCGCCGACCGGACGATCGAGGCCGGTGCGACCGACACCATCGACCTGCGGGTCGGGGGAAATGAGGCGCGGTCCCTGCTGGCCGCCGCGTCCATCTTCGCCGGATTGGACAGCGAGGGGCGTGGCGCACCGACCCGGGTGAAGGTCGAGAAGGGCGGCGGCGGGGGCTTGACCGTCAATGAGGTCAAGGCGGAGCGCCGCGCGGCGGGACAGCCGGCAAGCCTGATCATCACGCTGGCCAACCCGCAATCGGACGCCAGGATCGTCCGTCGGATCGCCTTCTACAGCGCCGAACCGGGGAATGCAGGGCTGGGTGGGATCGACCTGCCGGCATCGACGGAATTGGCGAAGGGCGGGACGAGGTCTCTGACCATTCCCTTGACACAGACCATTGACGCGGCCTTGGACCGCGGCCCGGTTTTCGCCTCGGTCTTGTCCATGGACCGCGAGCGTTTGAACGATCCGGAGTCGCCCCGTGTGCGTGTCGTGTATGGCCGGCCGGCGCCGTTGCGGGTCGCCGAGGCGCGCGCCCGGACACAGGACGGCCGGGTGTTCCTCGACATCGAGGTCGTCTCCCCCGGCTTGCCGCCCCGGCTCGTCCGCAACGTCATTTTCTATGGGGCCGACGGCTCACCCTTTGCCAACGAGCCGGTCAGCTCGGCCGCTGAGATTGCTGCCGGCGGGAGTGCGCGGCTGACCGTTCCGCTGGGTGTTAGCGCGGTACAGGCATTGAACAACAACAGCCTGTCGGTCGCGGTCGATGACGCGGCGAGCGGGAGTGAATCCCAGCCGCGGCTGGTTGGGCGCCCGACGGCCAGTTCGACCAGTCTCAAAATCGACGAGCTGCGCTGGCTGGAAAATGTCGAAACCGGTCTTCTGCGCGCCCGGATTGTGGTCAGCAACGGCAACGCGATGTTTCGTGAAAGTCTGACGGGGGTGATGCTGCGTGGGGAGGGCGGCGAGAAGGTCGCGGTGCAGACCGACCCGTCTACCCTGAGCCCTGGTTCGACCATGGAGAAAATCCTGACCTTCGACGGGCGCGACATCGCCGTCCGGGCGATTCTGCGGCAATCGTCCTTCTTCATTCAGGCGATGGACGACAACGACAACCTGGGACCGGAGAAGAAAGAAACGACCCCTTCCTACGTCCCACTGCGGCTGGCGTCGGGTGCGTTCGCACCGAATGACAAAGGCTTCCTGGAATTGCAGCTTCAGGTGCAAAATCCGTCATTGGTTCTGAACCGCCTTACCCAGGTGCGGATTTTCGGCAAAGGCGGACGGCCGGAGCAGGCGGAACCCCTTCCTCTTCCATCGCCGGTGTCCATTGCCGGCCTGGGCCAGGAAACGATCAAGATTCCGTTCAACAAGGATTTCTTCCGGGCGCACAGTCCGCATCTGGACCAGAATGTGGTTTTGCAGGACGAAAATGGGCAGGCGGCGCCGGGGCGGGCGTTGTTGCCGAGCTACCCCATCACGCCATTGCCGTCGAAGCCGCTGAAGGTGGCGGACTCGGTTGCGTGGAGCGATCGTCTGCCGCTGATCCTGTCTGTCACCGTTGAGAACGAAGCGATCTACAATCAGACGCTGGGACGGATTTTGCTCGCCCCACCCGAAGGTGGTGAGCCCGAATTCTACGATCCTCCCAACGGAATTGAAATCAGGGGCGCTTCGAAGGAGGGAGCCAAGGAAATCCCCACGCCGCTTCAGGTGGTGGTTCCGATGAAGGACGAATGGCAGACCAAACTGCTGGCGGGGCAAAATTTGCGGATATGCGCCCTGACCGACCTCGATGTGTTGCAGAACCCGAAGTTGTGCCCGGTCGGTTGGGCGTCCGTTGCCTTGCCGACCCCGAAGCCACTTGAAGTCCAGGTGAATAAGGACCGTCCCTTCGACCCGCAACGCCGGGAAATCCGCATCGATATGGCCAACCCCGGCATTGTTCCGAACATGGCTACCGGTTATGCCCTTCTTTCGCCGGATGGAAAAAAGGAAATCGCGCAAAAGACGTTCGACATTCCGGAATTCGTGGGGGGCGGAAAGACAGTAACAAAGGTGATCGCACTGAACGATAACGAAGCAAGGGAAATTGCGACACTTCAAAGGTTTCGCGTGGAGCTTAGGGACAAGACGTCGTCCACCCGTAACGGCGATGCGCGTTCCTCTTCCTCCGCTGTTGGTGGAATACCTGTATTTGATTTCGCGTTCAGCAACTTCAAGGCAACCAAGGTTCCGACAAAGGATCCTTACACTGCGATAAGCGTCGATATCGAAATTCAGAACACATCGTTTCTAAGGCTTGGAAAGCAGGAATTCAATGTCTGGCTTTCAAGCAAGGATGGAACCGCGGTGTATGGTGATAGGATCGTCATACCGCATGACTTTTCGGGGGTTCGAGAAAGCTTCGCTGTAACAGTGGCTTGGGGGCTTCAGGGGGATTTTAGGCAGTACTCTCCTGGATTGGTGAGGATTGCTCCTGTGTCAAACCAGGAAAACAGTAAGTCATTTTCCTTTGACGATAGCTTTGGATACAATTTGTCCGCCATAATAATGGCTGGATCCGTTGTTGTCAGCGCCATCATGCTTCTTAGCATTGCAGGCCTTGCCAGGAAATGGTCTGCTGTAAGGAAAAAGGGTCTCGTTGAGTACTTTTTGTCAAACGGATCGAGTGCTTTTGACTGGATAAGCTCTTTTTCCAATCTGTTCGGCTCATTCATCGTTCCGTCCTCATTTTTTGGGGCTTGGATCAGCCTGTTGTGGCTCCTGGGTGATTTGGACTGGACCGTATGGCTTTCGGTGATCGCCGTCGTAACGTCCGCATTCACTGGACTTAGCCTTTTGGCGCGCGGATACAAAAGATTTCATGTAAACCGTATCGCCGTGAAAGGCGAAAAAGCGAAGGAAATGCCGGCGGTCATTCATTCCTTCGACCGGCATGTTGCCTTGCTCATTCTCGGAATATTCCTGGTGTCGCTCGTTCCACTTATAACCTACGCGATCTGGTACACCCCGACCGACCCGAGAACGGTCGAGCATCACTGGGACTACCGCGAAGCACGCAATCTGACCACCGCTCTGAACTGACCCGAAACCAAGGGGGACATCATCCATGTCCATGGCCATGAAGAATGTGAAGCGTTTCCCGGCCCTGGTGATCGGGTTGGGCGGCACGGGCGTCCGCACCCTGCGCTACCTGCGCTGGCAGGCGGAAAGCGGCGTGGATTCCGGGCTGCGGCGCATGTACGAAGACGGCCACCTGCAGCTGCTGGCCATCGACACGGACTGGAAGGCCAACCGGGAGGAGGAACTCGACGAGCATGTCGTCCCCCGCTCCGCCGCTTTCCGGAGTGGGGGAGGGCACGCGTTCGGCCGGACGCTGCCGACCATCGAGCCCATCATCGGTGTCCGCACCGACGACATCGTCCGCAGCGTCGAGGCGATCCGGCAGGCTCCGCGCCAGCGGCTCCGGGTGGTCGGGGGCGGGGAGTATGACGGCAGCGCGGAATCGGCGGTGCCCGCGGTGGCGGAATGGCTGCCGGCGATCAACCACGAGGCGCTCAACGAGATGTCGCTGGGTCAGGCCCGGTATGAAGGGGCCGGGCAATGGCGTCCCCTCGGCCGGATCGGCCTGTTCACTGAGGCCCGCGCCATTTACGACAAGCTGAAGGACAGCCACGAGCGGGTCCGCAAGGTCACGGAGCCCGGGAAGCCGGTCCGTGTGCATCTCGTCTGCTCGCTGTCCGGCGGCACCGGGGCGGGAACCTTCTGGGACGTGGCCTTCATGATGCGGCACATCGACCCCGACTGTGCGTTGACCGGCGCCTTCCTGCTGGCCGATCCGTTCGTCGCCAGCGACCGCGCGGAACGGGTCGAGACGAACGCCTACGCCGCGCTGAAGGAACTCGCCGCCTACAAGAACTGGCGCCTGCGGCCGGACGAGACGTTCAAGGTCCGCTATCCCATCGGCCGCCAGGGCCTGACCTTCGAGGCCAGGCGGGGCGACACCAGCGTCTTCAACCTCGTCTACCTCTACCAATCCTTCAAGCCGGAGGGCGAGCCGGCCGAGATTCCCGACTTGGCCGCGTCCACCATCCGCATGACCTGCTTCCGCATCGCCGAAAACATTCTGTCGCAGCTGCGGCAGGATGTGCGCGCCAAGCTGGACGAAGGGGCCAACAACGAAAAGACCGACGTCAACGCCCCGATCCATCACCGCGAACGGGGGTTCGTCTTCTCGACGTCGGCGGTCACGCCCCTGGCCCTGGCCGAAATCGGGGAGATGGCGCGGACCCTGGAAGCGGCGATCCTGAACCGCGTCATCGACGACACCGGCGCCCATAGGCCGGTCACGCCGGGCCGCAAGGTCAAAATGAGTCTTCTCCAGGCCATCCCGTCGCTGGCTACCGGAGCGTCGTCACCGGGCCTGCCCGACACCGCCGCCACCCGCCTGTACGGCGAGGAACGGGAACTGAAACGGCTGGAGCAAGGCACGCTGATCGATCTGTGGCAGCGGTCCGCTTCGGAAGACGGTCCGCCGGAAGCCTGCGCGCGGATCAACGGCATGCGCGCGGCCCTGGACGTGTTGAAGGCCCGCATCAAGGAACTGAAGGCGGGCCGGAAAGATCCCCTCGGACCCGAGGCGCGCGCGCAGGAGCTTTACCAGCTGGTGGATGAGGCGTTGCGCGAGCCCTGGGCCGCGGTCATCGAGTCCCAGGGCTGGAGCGTGGAGACCGGGGGCGTGGAAGCGGTCAAGGCCGACCTGCGCCACGTCGATCTGTGCGAGGCCGAGCTGGACGAGCGCTGGAAGCCGTTTCGCGAGGCTCTGAACGCCCTTTGCGACTCCCTGGATCGGAGCATCGGCATTCTCGACGATGAAGGGCTGGAACTGCTGCGCACTGCGCTGCTGACGCTGGAAGGCATGACGCCGGTGCCTCCGGAGGAACTCCGCGTCTCGTCCGTGGTAGCGCCCCCGTCGCTGATCCAGATGCGCATCGCGCTGAACATCCTCAACGAGACACGGGACGAAGACCTGATTCATCAGCACGCGATGCATGGCAGCGGTCCGCTGGACGTCATCATGGCCAAGTTCCGCGAGCGGCTCGACGCCATTCTGGCCGATGTCGGGCGGGCGGTCCTGGATCCGAAGACATGGCCAAAGCTCGTCGACCAGTTCCTGCACCAAAACCGGGAACGTCTGGCCGGCGATATCCGCAAGATTCTGGAGATGCATGACCGGAACTTGCGCCTGCTCAACGAACGCAACGTCGGCCTGCAGACCTACGGACAGCAAAAGCTGCGTGGTTCCTTCACCCAGCACAACCAGCACGCCGAGCGCTTCGAGCGCATGATGGCCCCCCTTCCGGCCACGCTCCGGTCCATCCTTGCCAGCGACACGCCGAACCGTCTGGATACCCTGCTCGACGAACTCAACGGCCTTTTCGCGCGCGACGCGATCGCGGAAGGGGAGGACCTGCGGAATCACTTCCAGGATGGTCCGTCGCGGCGCGCCGTATGGAAGGAATTCCTCAAGGACATCGTTGCCGCGGCCGAGCCGCGCGATGTCCGCTCCCAGCCCGCTTTGCCCCTGGTGCAGACCCTGGCGGAGGCGATCGACCGGCATTTCCTGCGCCCCCACAACGCTTCCGGCAATCGGGAGGACATTCGGACCAATGCCGCGTTCGACCACTTCCAAACGCTCGCCCGGCTCTACGCCGACGGCTTCGTCCGCTTCTGGTCTGAACAGGAGGCGTTCATCATCGCGCGCCTGAACGGCGATCAGGGGCTGGAGGAATTGATCGCCCGCTGCCGCAGCACGGTGTTTGGCAAAGGGCCGGTGGCGCCGACCATTCAGCAGGCCAAACTGGTGATCGGAAAGCCGCAGATCGGCCGCGCGCTGTCGGAAGACCGCAGCGCCTCCGACCGCAACGCCCTGATGAACCGCCTCAAGGCCGCGGCGCAGAAGGTGCTGAACATAACGCCCACCTTCACCGAGGAGGCCAGCCCGGTCCCGATCATCTATTACGAGGAACTGTACCGGGCCGGCGCGGAAATCTCCGGGATTCAGCGTTATCACCGCCGTTACCGGGACGCCGACCCGCGTTTCCGGTCCCTGTTCCATTTCCAGCGGGGGGCGGACGAATTGGAAAACCTCGTCCCCGACGAACTGGCGCCCGATGCTGTGCTGTGCGGAAACAAGGGATGCAGCTATGATCTCGGTCGGCTCCCGGGGCGCGATCAGCTGATCTGTCCGGGGTGCGGCGGACCGATCCTGAACCGCTGCGGCAACCCGTCCTGTCCGGCCGATGATCTGACCGAACGGTTGCCGCCAAGCGCCTTCGACGGGCTCGGGCGCCCGACGGTGCGGCAGTGCCCGTGCTGCCATGGCGAGCTGAAGACCTACTGGTGGCACTGTCCGGAATCGGCCCATGACGGCCGCCTCATCTCCATGCGCGACACGACCTGCCCGCAGTGCCTGGAGGGGTATGTTGCCGGACATCGGCCACTGGCGGCGGTCCGGCGCCGTGACCCCGACGATTCCATCGACTGCCCGGGCTGCATGGCCCTCCGGCTTGCCCCGGGGATGCGGACCCGGATTCCGGCTGCGCTCCGGACCTATTTCGAGAACGGCGTTGCGGCACTTGACCGGTTTGAGTTCGAGCAACTCATCGACAATCATCATTTTCTCGAACACCGATGCCCCAACCAGAATGTTCCGGAACACCTGCTGTTCCCGGCCCTGGAAGTGAAGGACGGCGCGGGGAAGAAACTGGTCCACGTGCATCGCGCGGACGGGCGCTTCAGCGCGGAGGCCGGCGTTCCGACCACCGCGCACAGTTGCTTCCATTGCGGCTTTCCGGCGTCGGCCGCGGACGTGGAGGCGACGCGGATCGGCAAGCCGCTGACCTGCCGTCGTTGCCAGCGCACGCTGCAGGTCTGCCAATATTGCTCGTCCCACGACGGCGCCCTGTTCGAGCCGATGCCGAGCACCATCGGCGCCATCCGTTGCCCGCGCTGCACCAACTTGATGCTGCGCGACACGAGCGATTACCAGTCCATCGCTGCTGACGGATTGAAGAGGCCGGGCTTCTGCCGCAACCTCTTCTCATGCCATGCCGGAGCGCGGCCTTGGAGCACGGCGGCCGATTACGATCTTGGCAACTGCCAGGCCTGCGGGGGCGCCGACAAGATACCGCTGCTTCCGTTCGAACATCTTTCCCGGCACATTGACGTCTGCCCGATCTGTCTTGTGCTGCTGGGGCGCCGCGAAACGAACAGGGTCCGGCATTTCCGTCCGGAGGACGTCGCGGAATATTTCCGCGACCGGCCGGCCCATACCCTGCCGGATTCCTGTGTGATCTGTGGGAGTCAGCCGGCCAGGGTCCTCCGCTGGATGCTGGAGACCGGTTACTTCGGCGCAACCAACGCAGATGTTCAGGAAAGCACCCTTCAGGCATTGCGCAACACCTTCAGCATCGGGCAGCCCATTCCAGACATCCCCGCAGAGTTGGGAATGGACATTCTGGAGGCGATGTTGCAGGACCACACGGAGCGTGCGCTGCATGAATCCATCACCGCCCTGCCGGGAATTCGCGAAGGTCATTTCGACCTTTCCGTTGTTCACGCGCAACTCAGCATCCTGTTCGCCGGTCCGCAGATTTCGGCGAGGGCGGTTCGTGGCAAGCTGGAAACCATGGTGCACATCAGCGAAGAGGTGCGCAGGCGCGAAAGAACATTCGTCGGCGATGAAATGGTTCTGTTCTGAGTTCGGACCGGGGCGCGGTCGCGTGAGCGTCGCCGCGCCCCGTAGGAATGGACAGGATCACGGAAGGGGGTGGCTTCCCCCGGTTGCCACGCCGAGGTCGATCTCCCAAATCTCGTTGGGCTCGACCAGGATCAGCCGGTCGCCGATGTTCGTGAGCCTGATCGGCAGCAACGGCCGCCCGGCCCATCGGGCAAGCGTTATGTCGCGCTCCAGCCGGTTGGACCGGACCACGCCGATGCCCGACGGCGTGGGGCGCAGGACGGCGGCGGAATCGCCCGCGCCATCCACTTCCGGCGACTGCCGGCGCGGCATGGCCGGTTCCAAGCCAATCACCGGCCGCTTCAGCCGCTCTGCATAAGCCCCGTCGCCCTCGGGAGAGTGTCCTGTGGTCCAGCGGATGCGCACGGAATGTCCAGGCCCGTCGGTGATCGCGATGTGCTGCGGCGGGGCGGTTCCCGGACGAGCGCCCTCGGCGGTGCCGGTGCCGGTCCACAGGTCGTGCAGGCCATCCCCGGTCAGATATTGGATTTTCTGATCGGAATACCGGTACAACGCCGTTGGCGCGGCTTCTGCCGGCAGACCATCGAAGGGCGGCAAGCGCCGAGCCTTCCAGGCCCCGTCGGCCTCGATGATCTGCACTCCGGAGGCCGTGGGCACATGAAGCGCCCAACCATCGGGTTCCCTTCCGAAAACAGGAAATCCCCTGACGGCGTCGTCCGTGAAGCGGCCGGCGGACAAGCGTCTTTGCCCGGTGCGTCCCTTGCCGTCGTGACCCACGATCCTCAGAGCCGCCGGAGCGCCGCCAGCGGTGTCCACACGGTATTCCCAACCGTCGGCGCTCGCCAGGACGTCGGCACAAACCCCAGACGACGCGGCAGGGGCGCCGTCGGGAAGAGCCCGGACGACGGATGGCGAACCCTTGGCTCCCGATGCCACGCACATCTCCGGCTTTCCGTCGCGAAGGCCGGCATGCAGCGACACGGCCGTGGCCGGATCGAACCCGGATACGGTTGGACGGCGAAAGGCAGCGGACGGCAGCATGTCCCGTTCCGAACCGAGCACCTCATACCACCCTTTGTCCTTGCTCAGGACATCGACGATGCCGGAACGCAACGACAGCAGGCGTTCGATCCGGTCGAAGGGAAAGCGTCCGCCGGTCAGCGCCAGCGTCTCTCCCGCCAGTCGAAGGTCCAGTCTTTGGTCCCCGCCGGGATGGCGGACCAAGGTGGCGTCCCATGGCGGGGCGACCGGGAGCGCCTGGAGGGAAAAGGGGTCGGGTCCCTTGTGGACGGCAATCCGCATATCGGCGCGGCTGCCTTCCACCGTGGCGGCGTACGTCCTTTCGCCCTCCCGACACCGGAAGGCGAGGGTCTCCTCCGAAACCAGCATCTCGTCCGCACGGCACGGTTCGGAAAGCAGAGGCCGCCAAGGCACAATGACCGGATCGTCCAGATCCAGGCGCCAGGGTCGGCTGGAATCGGGGGCCGCGAAGCGGATCAGCCCGTCCGGGGTCGCCACCCAGACAGAGCTTGCCATAACCGCCAGATCATCGAACCGATGCACCGAAAGGCGTTCCTCCGACCAGCTCAGAGGGCGCCAGATGTCCCTGTTGTCGCGGAACGTGGCGACGATTCCGGCTCCCGATCCGGACTTTTCGACGCGAAAGCCCCCCCGGACGAAGGGCGGCGTCTCCTGTGCCCGGCGGTCCAGCATGGCGGCCGCACGCCCGTCATCCACCGAAGTCCACGAGTCCCGGCCATAGCGCAGCGGCCGCTGCGGCGGGTTCGAAAGATAAAGTCCGGGAGCGATGGTCACCCCGCGGTTGACGACCGCCTTGTCCAGGCAGACGAAACGCGCCGACGACGCCTTCGGGGCGGGGGCCGTCGGATCGGCCACCCGGAAGGTTGTCGCGTTCCCCGTCACGCCGGTCTCGTCGCGCGGATACCGGGTCACCAAACCATCCTCCCAAAGCATGGTGGTGGTGCCGTCGCAGTCGGCGGCGTCCGCGATCCGGTCATGGCCGAACCGCCCGCCCGCCACTATGACGGAGTAAGGGGCTGTCGCTCGACCAGCCGGATCGGCCACGCGGTACAGCCCGCGCAGCCCGGTGCCGGCACTATCCAGCCATTCCCAGAAGGGCGTCGAGACCGCGACCCGCGTGTCGAGGTCGCCGGGGTGCTCGCAGGGCACGGCGGCGGTCCCTCGAACCGTCCAGCAGCGGCCCGTGCTGGTCACGGTCAGCCGATCGGGCTTTGTGGAGGGATAGCCCAGCCGCACCGCCGGTTCGGGCGCTTCGCCGTCCCCTTTGTTGAGGTCGAGCAGGGCCTCCATGTCGCTCAGCGCATACCCGGCATCGGGCTTTCCGATGGCAAGTCCGGCGTCGGTCGCAACATAAAGGCGGCGTCCGGCGGACTGCACCGCCGACACACGGTCAAAAGGAAAGCCTGCCGGGCCGAGAGCAAACGGTGCCCAGCGCTCCTGCACGGCTCCTTGCGGAGCCCGCAGCAGAACCGTGGTGCGCAGAACACCTTGGTCCCAGTCGATCCGCAACCGGCCGGTGGACACCAGCCGTCGCTTGAGACGCGGGTCGGCGGAGGACTCGACCGGAACGAAGGCCCCGTCCTTCCACCGGAGGGTCACCCCACCGGCGCGCGTGACGATGGACGGCTTGACGCCGGCTTCGGCCACGACCTCCAGCGTCTCCCGAGGGATGTCGGAAATGCGGCGTACGGCCGGGGAGGACGAGGCCGGCTGCGCCGGATGCTGCTCGATTCCCGCGGAGGTTGAAAGCAGCATGACGGATCCGTCTCCAGCGGCCGACACCAGCTGGTCCGACGCAAGCCCCAGGCCGTCGCCTCCGGAGGTCAGCATCTGCGGGACGTTCCATGCCCGAGACGACGCAACCACCCTGCCGTTTTCGGTCCACCATTCCCATGCGGAGTCGGAGACGATCGTCCGCCGGTCGGAAGGGGGCTTTTCCTCCCGGTTCCAGCGCTTTCCCGTGTACTGGAAAACCTCGGTTTCGGTCCGATAGAGCACGTTTCCCGCCGGAGCCCGCCGGAATGTTCCCGGACCGGCCGTGGATGGGGGCGCAATCCCGCCGTCCAGCGATCCGGCTGGCTGGGCACCGTCCGTGTAGAGGATCAACGGACCGTCATCGTGCCAAGCGACGCCTTCCCGCCGGTCCCACCGGAAGCCGAACGACGCGAAGGCATCGATGGTTTGGCCCTGCCGCTCGAAGCGCGCCGTCACGCCCGGGGATCGCTGATCGCCCGAAAGGACGAGTTTGCCGGCCGAGATCTCGACCGTTCCCGCCTCGGGCGCCGCCGGGGTGCCGGGCCTGTAGGCCGCCGATCCTCGTTCGCCGACGAAACGTCCGGGGAGGGCGACGATCCTGCCGGACAGGGAAGCCGGCTGAAAGGTGATGCGCCCGGCCTTCAAGGACAGCAGGGAATTGGGATAGCGCCAAACCCCCAGCGCGGTGGCGACCGTCGTGGTCCCCGTGTCGTCGGTCGCGACCGCGACGCCGGGCATTCCGAACAGGGGCTGCCCGTTCACGAACATCTGGTCCGCGGAAAGCCGCGTCTCTCCGGTCGGGGAGGCAACGATGAACTGGCGCGTCTCCGGATCCCACCTCGACCAGTCGGTCGAAAGCGGCGGCACCGACGGAGGCCCGACGATGCCCCGCGCGGCCAGGGGCAGCCGTCCCGTCGGCGTGACGGCGACCAAGCCCTCCTTCTCGTCGCCGCGCAATTCGGTCACCGCGCCGAACGCGTGGCGTCCGTCCGGCCGGGGCGCGACACGCGCGCGCAGTCTCGGCCACTCGTCGGGGAGGGGCGCCGCGCTCCACGCGCCGGTACGCCCCCCTTCCTCGGAAACGGCCCATCGAACGTGCGAAGTGGGGTCGGAGTTGAGGCTTGCGCGGAGCGTGGCGCCGCCTTGAACCGTGATCGACAGGCCCCCTGGGATCTTGGTGACGGCGGTGACCGGCGGGCTTTCGCCAAGGTCGATGCTGTCCTGGACGGCTGTGCACGGGGCTGCGTCCGGCGGGCCGTCGCCGGAACAGGGAGCCGCCACCAGGAACAACAGCCGTGCTCCGTCCTGCACCCAGGCGAGAACGTCGCCCTGCCCGGGAACCACCGACCGCAGGGCGGCGGCGTCGACAGTCTTCGGCAGCCGGTAGCTGGAAGGACGACCCCACCGAAGGTCGACGAGCAGCCGTCCGGCCTCGTCCAGTGCGGCGGAATCACCGTTCGGCATCATCCGCAACAGCCGAGCCTTCGTGGCAAGGCTGAGCACCGCCCGCGGTTCGCCGCCATTCAGCCAGAAGCCCTGGTCGTCACGAACGGCGACGAGTGTGCCGTACATCGCGACCATGTCGGTGACGCCTTCGAGGCTTGTGACCACGGAACCGTCATCGGCGATGGACAGCAAGCGTCCGCTTCCGGTCACCAGCCGGAATCCGTTCGGCGCGCTCCATACCCCACGCACCGGTTCGGCACCGATGCTGCCACGCAAGGGAATCTCCCGCCAGTTCGTCTCGGCGTCGGGCGAAGGCCCGAACAAAAGGCGGGCGCCACCGTCGGTAAACAGGAGGAGCAGCGTGCCGGCCGCGACGCGCGTCTGATACGCGCCGCGCACCACATCCGGCTCCAGCAGCGGTGCGGGCTCTACCGCTGCCCGGCACTGGAAGCCGTCGCCGGTGCCGAAACGACAGAACTGGACAGCTCCGTCCGTCCGGTGGCGGACCAGGTTGCCTTGGCCATCGAAACCGATGGCGGCGTCTTCCTCCTTCTGGTCGAAGCGGTTAAACAGGCTTGCGACCGGTCCATGCCGTTCGTCGAGCCTGCCCTTCGCGATCCACCAGGTCCGGCCATTCCGTTCAGTGACGACGGCCATGTTCCCAACCGTACCGAAACGCCGCGTTGGGTCAGCCTTCTCGAACTCGACGCTCCAGGCCCACCGCCGGCTTTCCGGATCGAAACCGCGTATCTGGCGGTCGAACAGAAAGACCCAGCGGTTGCCCTGGAGGTGAATGTCTCTCGGAGGTCCGGTGTCGGGAGGCAAGGGTGGAACGACGGGCGACCCGATCGGTGTCAGGGATATCCGGGTCGCGTCCGTCTTCAGCGATCCGGTGAACCGCTCACCGGTCGCGGTCACGGCGGTGACGACGACCCCGCCGGCAGCGGGTTCCATGACGACATCGGTCGCCATGCTGGACGAAGGCAGGGGAAAGGAAATTTGCCGCCACTCCCCGGACGATGGCGTGTACCGCCAGAGCGCGTCGGGAGCGGCGAACAGAAGCTTGTCGCCGCTTTTCGCGACACGCAGGAAGCGGTCCGTCTGCGGAAGCGCCGGGTTGGCGGACAGCAGGCTGGCCGAGGTCCCGTCCGCCCAGGTTGTCACGGCCCCGGCCGCCGTCAGCAGAACGACACGCCCTTCCGCCGGATGGACGGCGTAATCGACGACATCGCCGATCGCCCGTTCGTGCATGGAGGCGAAGCCGGACTCACAGCTTGCCGGAAGCTTAAGCGATGCCAAATCAAGGGCTTTGAGATGCCAGCCATCTTGCGTTCTGGTTGCCCTCAGAAGATGGCGCCCGACGCTGTGGAGCCGATCTTCCGGCGAAGCTGGCCCGGAAGCGATGCGCCGCCAGCTTCGCTCCGCCATGTGGTAAACCGCGAGCCCGACATCGGTGAGCACGACGAGGTGGTCCGGTCCCGCCGGCTGGGCATCAATGGCGCGTGTTGCGCCCGGCAACGATGCGTTCAGGAACAGGCAGGTGTCCTGCTGCCGGTCCAGCGGAGCGGAAGAAAGGTGCCCGCGCAGGTAGCGCCCGGTGACGCCATTCCGAACGGTCCAGATGCGATTGCCGGACAGGAACACGGTTCGCACGCCGCCGGCATCCGGCGCGAGCGGCTTGTCGCCCACCCAGGCCCGGTCACCGGCCATGGAGACCGGCAGCGTTCCATTGACACCGGCAAACCGGACCGGCTCTGCCGATCCGCCGAGGCGAAGCGGGTTCGCCTCCACGCGGCGCCGGGCCATGTCGTAGATTTCGATGACGCCGTTTCCACCCAGGAACAGGGTGTCGTTCAGGCTCATGGCGTCGGTCGGCCCGCTTTCCGGCAGCAGCAGAGGGCGGCCGGAACCGATGAGGCGCACCGGACTGGCCGGATTCGTCAGGTCGAACAAGCTGCCTGCGTCCGATACCGCGAGCAGCCGGTTGTCATGCCGCGCAAGGCGGCGCAAACGCCCACCGTCGGCGGATTGCGACGTCGGACCGCTGAAGGAACGGCTTTGCGGGTCATAGGTTACCAGTCCCCGGTCGGTGGCGAAGCGCAGCAGCCCACTGTCCTCGACCACGTCGCGCAGCACGGTTCCGGCCGGCAGGGGATCCCCGACGATGCGGTTCCCGGTCTCGCCGGGGACGACGGACCAGAGGCCGTTGGCGCGATCGGCGAGGATCGCTCCCCTGTTCCAGGGCCGGAGCCATTGCACGTCGCCCACGGGGAGCATCGTGGCGGAGGGATTGCTCAGCGTCGCGGGGCGGACGAGGTCGATGGCTTCGACCGCCGTGCGGTTTGCGCCGCTCCGCATCCCGATGATCTGACTGCCGTTCACCGCCACCGGCGATTTCGCGTCGGCAAGCCAGCCGGGAAGTGTCCGGCGCTCCAGCGCCTGCCGCTCGCCCGTGGCCATATCCGCAAGGACCGCCTCTCGCGCCGTGACGACAAGCAACTGGTCGCCGGCTCCGACGATCCGTTGCGGGCTGTCGGTTGGCATGGGCTGGGCTCCCGGCTTCCACAAGACCCGCACGTCGCCGTTCGGCATCAAGCCGTACAGATTTCCCGTCCGGGAGAGCGCCAGCGTCATCCCGTCGTAGCCGGCGAGCCGGTGGATGGGGCCTTCCGGCAATGTCCAGGCACGGCTGGACAGCGCGCCGTTGGCGACCAGCCTCACCGTTCCACCCGCCGCATACAGGAACGATCGGGCGTCGGTGGAAGCAAGAACCGCGCTTACCCGCCCCTCGTCGAGTTGGCGCCAGCCATGCAGGCGCTGGTCGTAGGCGTAAACCCCGGGATCGCCGGCGATGACGAGGTCGGCCTGTTGGAACTGCGCGAAACGCATCCGCCCGAGGTCGAGCTGGGGAAACAACGCCTCCTCGTCGATCAGGGTCACTGGGCGGGCCATCATGTGCGCCGTCGGTACGCGCGTCAGGCGGGTGCATTGCCCGGAGGATTTCGGGCATGGGCGCTCTTCCAGAACGAGCAGGGACTCCGTTCCGCTGGTCGCCAAATCCCGGATCCGCCCGGTGATCGCGCTTCCGTTTCCGTCGGCCGCCTTGCCACGCGAAGGCTTCTCGTCCGGCAGAATCCAATCGAGGCCTTCGGTCGTTCCCAGCCAGAAGCGATTGCCGCTCCAGCGGGCGACAGCCACGGCGGCGACGGCCGGTGCCGGAAACCAGCGGCGGGTCCGGCGTTGGTACAGGCCGACCTCGCCCCGGTTCGTTGCCAGCAACAGCCAAAGGCCATCGGGCGATGCGGCAACGGCGGTCACGTCGTCCTGCTTCACGGGATGGCCGTTGCGGTCGAGAAAGCGGTTGTCGGCGAAAACCGCCGTCCACACGCCTCCCTGGCGCCGGGCGAGTCCGCCACGCTGGCTCAATCCCCACAGTGTGTCCTCGACGGGGCATGGCTGGCGTCGTGCCGCCGTGGCGTCCTCTCCGCAGCCGGACTGGAGGGCCACCAGATCCGACGTAAGCCCGGAATCCGCCACCGTCTCGTCGGACCAAAGTCCGGTGCTGGCCGACCAGCGATGGACGACTTGTCCCCGTCGGCTGACGTACAGCGCGCCGTCGTTGTGCGCCACGGCATCCAGGAAAGGCCGCTCGGCAATCCCGTCGCGCAGGTTGCCGAGGAGCCGTTCGTCGGGCAAAGGCGCCGCCCCCGGTCTTTCAAGCCAGCCGAGCAGAGAGGCCCCCAGGAACGCCAGGGCCACCAGAGCGGAGAAGCCAGCGACCAGCCCGGCCCAAAGAAGGATCGATCCGGGGTCGATTCTCTGGCGGAGCGGCATGTGGCCCATGCTTTGGGTGCAGGACGCTTCCCTGTCGGCCGCGAGCCGGGCGCGCAGGTGGGCCAGGTTGGTGTTCGCTTCCTTCATGGTCCCTCTCCGTCATCGCCCGGCTCCGATGCGGCGGCGGCGGCTCTCATCCGGTCCAGCGCAAGAAGTTCGGTGCACGCGTTGGCGCCGAAGAGGGCGCGCGTCTCATCGATCCCGGAGGCGACGATCGAGGAGCGGTTCGCGCGCGCTGTTAACGCCGCGACCAGCCATGCCTCGTCGAGCGCAAGCGTGTCCGCCGGGGCGGGCTCAGGCGCCGCCGCCGCGCTCCGGCAATCATCGGCGAAGCGTGCCGCCTGCAACGCATCCGTGTGGGCCGCCAGTAGCCAAGCGGCGTCGGTCTGCATGGCGGTTGCCGCCGCGATCAGGAAAGCCAGCCGTTCGACGCCCGGCGACAGGGCCGTCGTCGGTCCGGGGACGGCGCTTCGGTGTTCCAACGCATCCACGCGGTCGAGGACCCGGCCGATGAAGGCCTCGGACGAAAAATGCACCGACGGGGCAAGCATCGCCTGAAGCAACCGGCCGGCTTCATCGACCAAATCCCAGGCATCCCAAGGATCCGGCGCAGCTGCCGGAGCGCCGCCGCACGCCGTGCTGGCCTTTGGATCGGCGGGGGAACCGGAAGCCGGAACGCCCGCTTGCGCCGCCCAGGACGTCAGCCCGGCAAAGCCGTCCGGGATCTCCAGCGGATGGCCAAGGGCCGGCGGCGCCAGAAGGCGCCAGACGAGCGTTTCGAGCACGGTGGCCGCACCCTCCAGAGCCCGTTCAGCCGCGGGCATGCAGACGCACGATGTCCGAAGCAGAAGCCGCGTCAGCGCGATCAGGCGCTCGGCCGGTTCCTCCGGCATCCGCCCGGCGCGCAACGCCGCGATGACCGCATCGAGACAGCGCCTTCTCTCCAGGTCCACGGCCTTGCACAGCATTTGCGGCGCCAGGCGCGTGCCGGCCGTCTTCTCGACCCAGCCGGCAAGAAGGCCATGGCTGGCGGGGAAGGCTATGAGCGCTTTCAGGCAATGCCGGTGGAGCGGGCCGAACACCCGCTGCCGAAAGGAGAGGACCAGCGCTACCAGTCCGATCGCGCCGGCCACGATGGCGCTGGCAGGGTAAAGCCGGGTCCAGAGGTTGCCCTTCAGCGGCAGATAGAAGCCGTCGTGCATGGCATAGAGCCAAGCGCCCGGTCCCGAAGGCGCCCACCACCGTCCAACCGTGCCGGCTGCCAGAACCACCAGGAGCGCCCCGCCGGCCAGGAGGATCGCGAGCTTGCGCGCTGACCGGCGGCGTGGGCGTGAGGCGGAACCCTGGTCGCGCGGCGCCAGCAGCGGCGAACGAAAAGTCGGTTCCATCGGCTGGGGAGTGTCCGTCATCCGGTCACCGCCCACAGCCGAAGCGCACCCCAGAGCATCCCGAGGACAGCGACCGCCGCGAGAATGCGTGGGATCATCAGGCGCAGCCTCAGGAGGGCAATGCGCAGTCGCAGGGCCCGCATCGGCCGGCTCTGCGGTGCCTGGCGGGCCATGGCGTGCAGTCGGTAGGCGCGGAAACGCACGGTGGCACCCCAAAGGGCGCGTTTGATCCGCCTGACCAGGAGGCGGCCTTGGATCGCGTCCATTGCCCGCGTCGCCGCGCGGCTGCGTGCCGCGATGTCGGCCCGCGCACCGGCCGCCACCGTCTCGCCGTCCGCCAATGTCTTGCCAGCCCGGGACCGCTCGTCCTCGAAGCGTTGCCAGAAGGCCTCGCGTGAAGGTCCGGATGGGGGAACGGTCACCATGACCAACTCTCCGCGATCCGGCCGCGCAGGGTGGCGATCACCGTGGCCAGCCGGCGAAGCTGCGCCTGCACTTGGGAATCGATCTCCAACGCCGCGGCCTCCATCTCCTTCAGTTGTGCGTCGAGACGTTTGCCCATGTCGGAGTCGCTGGCGGTCAAACGTTCCGCCGCCTGCACGGCCGCGGAATGGCCGCGGTCGAGGCGGTCGAGAAGGGCTTGCGCCTCGTCCCGCACGCCTTCGATGACCGCCAGCCGCTTCCGGAAGCTGTCGAGTTCGCCGAGCGCCTTCTCCGCCGCCTTTGCGATCCGGGCCACTTCGCCCTCCACCTCGCTGAGAAGACCGTCGCCTTGGCCGACGGCTTCGTCATGGATGGCGGCGGCGAGGCCGTTCAGCCGCTCTTGCGCGGCAGCGCTTCGCTCCGACAACTCCTGCGCCAGCCGCAACGCCGCCGCGTGGT
The DNA here is from genome assembly GCF_053470405.2 of Azospirillum mesophilum. NCBI lineage: Bacteria > Pseudomonadati > Pseudomonadota > Alphaproteobacteria > Rhodospirillales > Azospirillaceae > Azospirillum > Azospirillum mesophilum. Next base: position 15,034 of record NZ_JBPXMQ020000047.1, on the reverse strand, counting down.
CCGCAGCGGCCGCCAGCACGCTGCTCCGCTCCGCGATCCCGGCGGTGGCCGCGGCGCCCAGTTCGATGTTGTCGGCGATCCAGTGAAGAACGCTTCGGTCCAGGGGCCGGAACGCCTGCGCGTCGAACACGCGCAGCCGGATGCGATCCTCCGTATCGCGCGCGCTCTCGAAAACGTAGAAGGGGCGCGAAGGCACCACCGCCTCACCGCTTTGCTCCGTCAGCCAGCCCTGCACGATGTCGCGGATGTGCGATTCCGCATCTGCGCGCGTCCAGCCGTGCAGGACGGGGAAAAGCGCGTGCCGTGCCGGAACGAAGATGTGCATGCCTTCACTCTGGGACCCGTAATGATGGCTCCAGAAGGGATCGGCAACGAACTCGGCAACGCCGCTTTCCTCGTCGCTCCAGAAGCCGGCGCTTGGGGGCAGGGCCGTGCGGGCGCTGTCGATCAGCAGGTAGTGTTGCGGTTCGGCGTGCACCGGCGCATCCATGGCGTAGCGCACGCCGTTCGCACCGCCTTCCGGAATCGGAAGTCGGCGCAGCAGCGTGGCCAGCCGTTCCAACTGTCCGTGGGGAAAGCGCAGAAGGCGGGGCCGGGCCATCCGCTCGCCGGACAGCATGGCGTAGCGCTGTTGCAGCTCCGTCAGCCGCTTCAACAGCGCATCCATCTCTCCTTGCGACGTCTGGCGGCTTGAGATGCGATGGAGTTCGAGCCGATAGCCGGTACGGCCGGCCGCCTTGGAAAGCGTTCTGGCCAGACGTTCGAGGGCGTCGTCATCGCTGGGAGGCGGTGCGACCGTCACCTCCACCCGGCCGTTTTCCGGCCACAAGGAGGGATGCTTCCGGAACACCGCGTTCACCAGCGGCACCAGGACCGCTTCTTCGACGCCATCCGGCCGGGCGGCGGGCACGCGGAACAGCGCGAATTGCAGCCCATGGTCCGGCGCGGTCGGGCTTTGCGGCTCCAGGTCGAACAGACCGGGTGCCACCGCGCACAGGCGCAGGACGGTGTCGAGCAGCGAGGCGGAGGGAAGCGCCCCGCCGGGAAGGAAGAGCGTCCGTCCGTGACGGGTGAAGGGACGCAGCGTCTGAACGGAGGACAGGCGTCCGCTCCGACGCAGGGACTCCAGAGACGAGCGCCGGCTGGCATCGTCGAGGGCATGGAACAGCACCACGTCCCGGCCGCCGGCATCCTGGCGGACATGCAGGGTCAGGGCGGTCGCATGCTGGCCGAGCGCACCAAACAGTCTGACCGCGTCACGCGGGGGACACCGATGGGCGACGACCAGGGAATGCTTTGGCGCGGGGTACGCGAGATCCCGGTGGGTTGGCGTCGGGTTCAACAGCAGCAGTGCCGCGGCATGTCCGATCCGGTGGATGGGCTGGGACGCGATCTCGCCGTGGAAGGGTTCGATGCCGATCGCGGGGTGGACGTTCTTCAATTCCTGGTACAACCCGCCGACCGGTGCGCCGTGCCGTCCGGTCGACGACCTCCAGACGAACGACCATCCCTCCGGCTCCGCCCGCACCAGCACGCCGCCCGCATCCAGCTTCATCGCCGCCGGGCCCAGCGCGAGCAGCGCGTCGAGGGCACGCTGCGGCGCTACGGTTCCCAGGGCGTACCATGTGTTCGCCATGATCAGAGCACCTTCGCCAGAATGTCGAACCACGCGTCCAGGATCGCTCCCGCCGCCCGGTCGGCGCCCTCCCGGGTCGCCGGGACCGCATCGGCCGGCGACCCCGTCCGCAAGACCACCTCGCGGCGCCCTGGAGCCGCGTGGCCGATGCCCTGCGTGGTCAGGATCCAGGGCTGCCCCGCTTGTCCGCCGTCCACGGCAGGCATCCACAGCACGCCCAGCATGGCTGAGGGTGGGCCGCCGCCCGGCTCCCGCTCCACCGCTTGGGCGAGGCGCTGAGTCAGGGTGCGCCGCGTCTCCTGGCCCGACGCCGGGGACGGCATGGCCAGGAGGAAGAGTGCCTGCTCGTAGTCGGCCGAATGCCGCCCCGACTCGCTTGCGAGCGCCTGCATGGCGCCCTTCATCCACGCCACCGCGCTCTCCGGGCGATCGTTCGGGACGGCCAGCCTGATGTCGACGGGGCGTCGGCGGTCGGTGAGGGCCGGCAGGCAGTTCAACCGGTCGAGCAAAGCGGCGCGGGCGTCCCCGACCGGCAGGGATCCGTCGGGCATGGACGGCCACAGCTCCAGGTCCGCCGCGCACCCGTGCAGAGCCGTCAGCCCCTGGCTGTCGCTGTTCGCCCAAAACGCATCGACCTGCTTGGGCGAGACGTCGCGCAGGCGGGAAAGAGCCCCCATGAGGAACAGCAGCCAACTGGCTTGGGCCAATCGGACCGCATCGCCAGCGCCGGAGGCATCCACCAGAAACAGAATGAGCAGATCCCGGCGCGGCAGCCGGTATGGCGGCCGGTCTCTCATCAGGAACCCGGCGTTGGCCATGCGCTCCATGCGCAGAACGCGCGGCAGCAGGAATTCGCTGTCGAGTATCTGGTTCAGATCCTCATGCCGGCGCGAGTGCCGGATGCCGGAAATGCCGCCCTGCTGTGGACGGACACCCTGCCGGATCGATCCAGTCCGGTTGGTTCGATTCACCACGGACCTGCGGAGGGGACGAAGCGGCGGCAACTCCGGCTGCAACGTCAGCGCAAGCGCCGTCGTGACGGAGTCCCCCTGGGGGAGGCGCGCCGCGGGCGCTCCATCCGGAAGGGTGCGGTCGAATCCGGCGGCGCTCAGGGACCATCCCGTCATCGACAGGGCGCATTCCTCGCCCTCGATCAGCCGCTCCAGAATGCGGGCTGTTTCCGCCTCGTATGCCGCGTAGCGGGATGGGAAATCCACCGGGTCGGCGTGCCCGTTGCCGCCAAACAGAATGCAAAGCCCGTGTTCGTCGCAGGCACGTTGAACCAGAGGACCGATGAGCCGCGCGACAAGCGCGTGCGCCTGTCGTCGCAATTTGTGGACGAGGAAATCTTCGCCGGAAAGGACGGCGGGATCCGGTCTCCAGACGCCGGTGCGAGCCAGCCGCTCCGGCAACAGCGACCAGGGATGACATCGGAACAGGCGATCAAGTGGCGGGGCCGGTCCGAGCAGCCGCGCGAGCCCCGCCGCCGCCTGCATTCCGATGCCGACATGGTCACCGTGAAGACGCTGCACAATGGCGAGGAACAGGCGTCGTTCCTCGCAGCCCAGAGACGCCGCGGCGGCGTCGAACAGCGGACGCCAACTTTGTGGGGACGCTATGAGAAAACGCGTCGGCAGGGACGTCTGGCCGGGGATGGTCGCGGTGCTTCCGGTCATTGGAACGGCCTACTCCATGCCGAAACTGATCATTTGCTGTCGGCTTTCAGGGTCGAGGCTGCCGGGATCGTCGATGAAATACTTCCAGAACAGGTCGAATTCCGGCTGCCCGAAAGACAGAACGCCGCTCTCGGCGTGGCGCGAGGCCCGGTAGAGCCGGTGGATCAGCATGACGCGGAGAAGGCGGATCAGCCGCCGGTTCGAAAAACGGCTGATGTCGCGGTCGCGGACGAAATGGACAAGAGCCGTCAGGTGCTCGTAGGCAGCATTGTCGTTCAACGGGACGAGCTGCCCGGACTCCGTGGCGTCGACCAAGGACCGCTGCAGGCCGGCCATGTCCTCAAGGACACCGCCCACCTGTTGAGCCTTATGCTTGCGGTAGGTTTCCTTCCACCCTTTTTCGATGAGGCCGCGCAGCTTGGGAGGTTCCGCTTCGACGTAATCGATATGGCTGCGCAGGATGAAGCGGTCGAAAACGGCGCCCAGTTCGGCGGTTTGGGGGACGAGGTTCGTGGCACCGAACAGGCAACGCCAACGGGTCTTGTGGCGCCAGCCCCGGTCGTGGAAGATCCGTTCGTTCATGAAGGCCAGAATGGCGTTGAGGATTGCGCTCGACCCATTGAAGACCTCGTCGAGGAACACGACCTCGGCGTTCTGCATCATGCCGGCGTCGAGGCGCTTCAACTCCGGCGTGTTGCCGCTGAGCTTGGCGAGGTCGTAGTGGCCGAACAGTTCGCCGGGTTCGGTGAACGGGGTCAGGAGATATTCGAAGTAGCCGTTCCCGGCCGTCTCGCCGTCCTCGGCCGGGTCGGTGATCCCGACGATTTCGCACAGGTCGCGGATCAGCCGGGATTTCGCCGTGCCCGGCGGGCCGACGAACAGTAGCGGCTCGCCGGAGGCGACCGCCAGGATCATCGCGCGGACCTGCTCCTCCAGGTCGGCGAAGCGTTCGTTCAGCAGATCTTCGACCCGTCCAAGACGCGCCAGACCTTCCCGGTTCCGTTCCAGAAGGGGTTGCAGCTGAACAGGATCAAACATGGACTTCGGCTTTCTTCGCAGGGGTGGAGGCGGCGCGCAACGAAGTGCCCAGGCAGGGTGGGGCGGCGGCGTCCCAATCCGGTGCGGCGATGGACGGCCCCTCGGGGTCGGGAGGGCCGAGCGTTCCGCGCAGAGCCCGGTAGGCAGGGCGGTCGAAGACCGGCAATTGCGCCAGCAGGCGGGCCACCGCCGATCGCGCCACCAGCCCCGCGGCGGACCCCGCGGCGGATATGGCTTCCGCGATCAGCCATTGCTCCCAAACGCCGGCCCATCCCGGGGCGTTGGCGAGGCGCAAAGCCAATTCCGTCAGGTGGGCCGAGGGGGGTGACCCGGACCGCCGGTCGGGCAGGGCCGCGCAGAGCAGCCAGAAGGTTTCCGGGGCGGGGCGGACGGCGCCCTCGGGCATGTCCAGCGGTGATCCGGTCGCCCGGACCCTCCGGCGGATGCCCATGCCCAACGCGTGCAGGAAGCGGGGATCGCTCCAGGCGATGGTGCCGGCCAAGCGCCACCCTCCGTCCGGCACATAGCGCCGTTCCGGCGGAACGAAGCGGACCAGGGCCGGAAACCGCTTCATCCGGCGGCGCCAATCGGTGAAGGGCAGGGCGGTCCGCGCCGCCCGCGTCGTGACCATGTTGGCCGGAATCCGCCCGGCCCCGGCCTTCCCGAACAGGCGTCGGGACAGAAGGCCCGCCAGCAGGCGCTGTTCACCCGGTGGGTCGTCGGCGATCCAGTCGTCCAGCCAGCCGAAGTCTTGTCCATCGGCGGACAGGTCGGCCGGCGGCGTGACGAACGGCAGCCGCCCGAGCGCCAGGGAGCGCAGGGTTTCGGCTGCCGGTCCGATGGGCAGGACGGGAGTCGCGGAAGGAGGGGGCGGTGCCGACGCGGACATCGGAGGTTACACGTCCGGTTCCGGTTTGTCGGTCGCCGGCTTCTTCGCCCCCTTCAAGTCGGAGGGCGGCAGCATCGGCGCCCTCAATTCCGCCAGGGCGCTTGCTTTCGCCGCTTTCGCTTCCTCCGCGTCCATGAGCCGGGCTTTGATTTCACTGGTTTGCACGTCCTGAGCGTTCCGGTGGCGCTCGGCGATGGCGGTGTAATGGTCGATACCGACCGCCTTGACCGTTTCGATACGCTGCTTTTCGACCTCGATTTCCGCCCGCAGGTAGTCGCCGTAGGTCGTCTCGGTCAAGGTCTGGTCCCGCCGGACATACAGCAGAGACACCGACAAGCCGAACATCCGTAAGGCCGCGTCCTCAAGGATCGTCTGGATCCATTCGCGCACCTGCGCTTGCTTTGCCTCGGTGTCGAACAGCAGGACATCGCGATCCTTGACCTGAAGTCCGGATACGATCGCTCCGACCAGCCGGCGGCGGATGTAGTCCTCCCCGTCCGTTTCGTCGGTCAGGCTCTGGAAATCGTGCCACCCCGCGGGGTCGACGCCACCGATGCGGAACGCGCCGGACAGCGTCACCGGCTCCGTTCCGATCTTTCCCACCGTCGCGACCTCGACCTCGAAGTCGATGGCGGGGAGGGCCCGCAACCGGATCAGGCGGAGGGTGATGGCATCGTCCAGGGGCCGGATGGAGATCTGCCGGATGTCCGCCGGAAACTCCTCGCAAAGCCCCGTCCGGATCGCCTCCGCCAGCAGATCCTGGACGGCGGGCCGTCCGTTGCCGTCGGCGAACTCCATGTAGAAGCGCTCTGGCTCGATCGTCCGGATGATCCGGCGAAGTTCGGCGGTGGCGCGGCGCTTGATTTCCTGGAGGATGTCTTCGCGCCGGACCAGCCTGTCGCGGATCAGGCTCAGATCCCGGACGCGCAAGGTGACGACGGTGTCGATCTTGACCTCCGCCGGCAGCTTGGTGGCAAAGGTGTCGACATCGACGTGCACGTCATTGAACTCGGCGAGCCGGCGGTCCGGCAGGTCGGGAGCGGAAATCAGCGCCCGCAGTTCGTACCCGATGCCCTTGATGCTGATGTCGAGGTCGCTCTGGATCTGTTGCTCCAGCGCCTCCCATCCCAGAACCAGATCGACATAGTCGGCGTCGAACAGATGATTCCCGATGATCTGCCGGAGCTGGTCGCGAAGCCAGACCTCCAGGTTGGGCGCGCCGGCGTTCACGTACTGGCTGGCGTTGATGAGCGTCAGCCGGATCGTGCTTTCCACATGAATGGTGCCGGCGATGCGGTTGGGCTGGTAGGCGGTCTTGTTGATCAGCTCGACGGTGTTCGTGTTGAATTCCGGATCGGCGAACGTCACGACCAGCCGCTCGGGGTTGCGGCCATGCTCGCGGATGATGACGGTCAGCTTTTCCCTCAGTGTGGACAGCACGGCGTCGCGGTCGAAATAGATCTGATGCAGCGTCACGGATTCACGGCAATGCTGCCGGATCGTCTGGACCAGCGATTCGGTCAGCTCGTCCGGCTTCTGCATGTTGGTCAGCGCCGCCACAGGGTCGGTTTTCAGCACCCCCAGTTCGGCGGACAGGCTTCCCGCAACCTCCCGGAAGCAGTCGAACGTGGACACCGTGAAGGGGCGGGGGCCGATGGTCATCGGGCCGAGGAGTTCGTCGTTGTCCAGGCCGATCTTCAGGTTCAGCTTCAGCCCCCATTCCTTGCGGGCCAGTTCCTGGAGGGACTTGGCCAACTCCGGGGCCTCGGAGGTGAAGGCCGCAATGAAGGTGCCTTCCCGGTCGCGCAATTCGTCGTCGATGGCGGCAAGCAGGAGCGTTTCGAACGTGGCCGTCACGCCCGACTCGCCGTGGAGCGCGGCAACCGTCTTGGTTTCCTCCTTTTCGATGCAGCGCGCGCGCCCGGCGATCTTCAACTCCACGCGCCGGTCGTTCTGAAAGTCCTCGATCCGATGCCGGATCGGGCCGATCGCCGCCGTCCGTCGGGTGTCGACGTGGAAGCACTCCCAGGTTTCGTGCGGCAGACGGAACCGGGGACGGCGTGGAAGCGTCCGGCGCGAACGGGTTTCGATGGTGACCAGTGCGGCGCCGTCGCGAGGTGGAATGTGCAGATCGGCCTTTTTGACAATGTCGGGAAGTTGCGGTTCGGTCATGACGGCCTCGACGAAGAGCGGGGTGTCTGGGATGCCTTGTGGAACGCCTGGTCCAGGTCGTTGTAGAAGTCCTTCAGGGCCTGGAGCTTCTGGTGCAGCGCTCTGACCAGTCTTCGGGATGAGTCCGTGGCGGCGTTGGACGACTTGGCGGAATGCCGCGCGGTGTCCATGACCAGCCGGATCAGGGCGACGTGCTCACGCCAGTGGTTCTTCAATTCGGAGCGGGCGGGGCGGTCGATCCGGTTGACGTAGGCGTCGAGGAAGCGACGGAAGGCCTCCAACCGCGCAGGCGAGGCCGCCTGTTCGTCGACGCCGCGGATAAGGACATACCATTCGTTGACGAGCGTGCTCAGGATCTGCGGAGGATCATCCAGCATGTCCTGCCGGAAGTTGCTCCAGATTTCCTTCTTTCGGTATGATGAAACGTCTTCACGGTTGAGCAGGGTCAAGCCAAAGCTTTTTGCCAGAATATCCCGCTGCTGCCTGATGAAGGTCAAAAGATCGTGATGGTGCTTGTTATTCTCTGGTGAGCGATAGAGCAGCCATGTCATCTGGACGACAATGGTTAGCAGTCCTTTGATGTCTTGCCCAAGATTGACTTCAATATCGAAAATGTTGCGGACATAGTGTGTGATGCAGGGGTTGGTCAATATCCTCGCCAGCGTCTCCGCGTCCTCGGCATCGCCATGGAAAACCTGGTCCAGCAGGCTGTTGCCGGAAGGCCAGACGCCGTAACGCCAGGTGCTTGTCCGCGACGTCGCCTGGAGGAGAGCGACGACGATGAATCGCGCGGCTCCGGTCGCGCGGGTTGGCGGCACATTGCCGCCGTCCGGCGCCCAGTCGTCGGGCATCCACTTGGCGATGTCCCGGATCAGGAGGAACAGGGGAATGTTCGGCCGTCTGGCAACCTCAAGAAGCGTGAGGTGCGTTTCCTGCCGGATTTCCGTGCTGCCTTCTGAGAGCAGGCGGCCGTACCAAGGCAACAGCGCCACGGGGTCGCGCGTGTTCATATGGCGCAGGAACGCCAGAAGCGCGTGGTGGCAGCCGCGGTCCGCGGCGAGTTGGTTGAGAAAGCCGCGCGCGGTCGAACCCAGCCGTTCGTCATCGAACAGCTTGCTGAGCAGGTGTGCGAAAGTCCGTCCCCAGAACCGGACCTTCGCCTCGTTCAGCGGACCACTCGGCCGATGATCCGGACTGCCGGGCGTTTCGCCGTCGCCGCCTTCCTCTCCCGGCGCCTTGACCACCAAGCGCGGCATGAGATCCATAAGCCAGGCGATGTTGCTGGCGTCATCGTTGAATCGGGCGATGGCGACGGCGACGTCGATCCCTCCTTCGGACACGGCTGGAACGGAGTCATAGAACAGGCCGGTTGCCCGGATGTCGGCAAATCGCTGCTCCAGGAAGCCGTAGGCGATGTTGGTGAAGTGCTCCGTCAGCTTTCTTCGGAAATACTGGAGCGTGAAATCGATGCTGTGGCGCCCGTCGTCCCGTAACTTGATCGTCAGTTGGGCTTCGCTGCGGACGCGGTCCCAACGCTCCGCGAACTCGCCCCGCAAGGACACCGACCGCTCGGTCTGCACCTTGCGGATCTCGCCATTGTCGCCGACGACGCTCTGCCAGTCCTTTTCGGTTCGTGTGCGGTCGCGGAGCAGGGTTTCGGTGACACGGCGAAACTCCATGGGGCCGAGCGGCGGGAAGTAGGTCGCCACGAACAGCGCCGTCGCGTGCGGTTCCTGCGCGTTGACGACAAGCTCGCGCAAACGGACGATGTCTTCGTGCCGGTCGACTCCCGTCACATTGCCATCGTCCGACTTGCGCTTTAGAATCTCGGCGATCAGCCTTTTGCTTTGTATCGCTTCCAGGACCAGATTGAACTGGTCGATGGGTGTGCTTCCCCATCGTTCCTGGGCGATCTGCTGCCGAAGGTCGTCCAGGATCGAGATGCCGCTGTCTTTGCCGTCTTCCCGATAGTCCTTCAGCAGCAAGGGCAGGCAGTCGATCTCCACGCAGGAGATCGCATCGCGGACCGCCGGTTCCAGGTCGAGCAGCAATTCCGGCGAACCGATGATCACCACCACCCGCTGCAGCTCGGCCAGCCGGCGGGCCATGTCGCCCATCATGCTGACCGGCGGCAGGAACCGGGTCATCACGGAAAAGCCGTTCGAGCCGGACGCATCGATCAGGACGGCGGTCTTGTTCGCCGGGGCGCCATTGTCCTGGGCGGCATCGGGTTGGCTGAGCGCGGCGAGGGTGGCAAAACCATCCTCTTCACCCGCCAGCTGGTCGAGTATGCCTTGTCTGTGCCGATACCCGGCGAACAGCGGTCCGTCGAGCACCGCGAACGCCATGCGTTTGGCGAAGTTCGGCAGATAGCAGCCGAGGAACAGAATCCGATGGCGAGTCAGCTTTTCCGCGGCCTGCCGGAGAAAGCTCTTCTCAAAGTCCCCATCCCTCGGAGCCGTTTCCTGACCGCGCTGGGCTGGTCGGGTTGTTTTATCGAGCGAGTAGGCCGTTTGTGCGGTTTCGCTTGCGCCTTCTTCCTCGGCGATGCCGCTTAAAAGGTCGAGTTCTTCGGTCATGAACGGTTTCCCGACGGTTCCGGTTGCCGGTAATGGCGAATTTCGGCGGCTACCTTATCCAGCGCAGATCCATGGCGATGCGAAAGCCGATGATGTCGCTTGGCCTTGACGGATCGCGGCCTTGACGGCTGGCGCTGCGGGCCTTGCCGGCGTGGTCACGGCAGGAACCGCCCTTGATGACCCGGTCGGTCGGGTCGCCGGTCCACGCCGCGCCGTTTTCCGGTTGGCTGTGGAGGCTCGATCGCCAACCGTCCGCCACCCATTCCCAGACGTTGCCGTGGACGTGGCGGAGACCCCAAGGGTTCGGCACGCCGCTGTCCACGGTGTGGACGCGTCCCTGTGGAGCGCCCGGCCGCCCGGCGGACCCCAGATTGAAGTCTCCCAACGGTTGCCCGCCGCACCAGAAATCGTTGTCCGAGCCTGCCTGTGCCGCGTATTCCCACTCCGCTTCGCTGGGCAGGCGGACCCGGTAGGCGGCCGCTTGCGAAAGCCAGGCGGCGAAGGCGACCGCCCTGTGCCAGTCCACGTTCACCGCCGGCAGATCCGGATGTGCGGTGCAGGCCTCCGGCTGCCAGCGCGCGAACAGCCAGTTCGGAACCGCGGTGCAGCCGATCGCGAAGGCGTGCGGAATGGTGATGGTCTGGGGCGGAAACTCCTCGGGCTTGTTTCGGCTGCCCATCGTGAAGGTTCCGGGTGGAATCACCGCCATGGGGATGGTGATGCCCAGCTCGGGAACCTCCAACGGAAACAAGGGCGCCAGGCCGAGCCTGTCGGCCCACCACCGTTGCCGCGTCCCCGGCTCCACGGGTTCGGATTCCGGATGTTCCGCGTTGAACGCTTCGTGCCTGTCCGCGTGTCCGAATGGACCGTCGGCTTTCGGTGATCCGCCGGCGCGCCCTCGGTTGTCGGGCAGTTCGTAAAGCAGCTGAAACGCGAACGCCGCCGCGTTGTCGATGGCCTTTTCCTGGCTGGCCTGGGCCTCCGCTTCGTTCTTTCCCGTCAGCCGGTCGGAGATGCCCCGGATCACCAGCCAGGGAGCATTGCCCATGGCATGCGCGGCGGCCGCGAAACCAAGGCCTTCGGTTTCGACCGCCAATGCGTCGTTGTAGTGGTCGTGCAGGAAGGTGACCAGTTCCGCTTCATGGCTGGCGATGACCTTGTTGCCGGCCGCGATCGGACCGAAATGGATTCTCCGCTTGTCGTAGGGATCGCGGTACAGACGGCGGCGCTTCCAGTCCTCGCTGCGCGCCAGATCCCGGGCAAGCGACACCAGCTTCTGGTCCGGCCGGTAGGCGTCCGGCCGCGCCAGGAAGCTGTGCTTGGTGGTCTTGCCCGGTTCATAGCCGTAGATTTTGGTCGATACGACCGCGTCGCCCATCTGCGCGTCCTTCAGGCCGCCGGCAACCCCGACGAACAGCGCGATGTCGGGGTTGAACTTCATGATGGCCATAGTGGCGTTGACCGCAGCCATTTCGTTGCCACGCTCCTCGGCCACCACGACCTTCCAGTCCCGGCCGTTCCCGTCCCTGAAGCGGCCGACGCGGAAAACCTGCCCTGGATGGTCGTCATCGCGGATCGTGTCGGCGAGGTGAGGCAGGATATGGCGGGTTTCGACGTCGATGGCAGTCAGGATCAAGGCGGTGCGCATGGAAACTCTCCGGGCGTGGCAGGCGGGGTCGCCAGTCCTGCGGGGGCTACGGGGCGGTCCGATGGAAGATGAGGGCGAACAGGTGGGAGAAGCGGTGGTCCTGTGGTCGGCCGGCCACGGCTTGCCAAGCGCCGGGCGCGGCCTCGAACCTCCAGCCCGCGTCGATGATCGAGGCCGCGACATCCGCGATGACCCGGTCGAAGGCCCGGCCTTCGGGACGTTGGCCCGGCGGCGGCATTCCCCAATCCAGGGCATCGATCCATGCCTGGAGATGTCTTTGGAAGGGTTCGGCGACACAGCCCGCCCGCCTGGCGGCGTTCGCCAGCTCGTTCAACGCTGACCGGGCGACATCGCGTTTGAGCGCATCGCCATGGCGATGGTGAGCGCCGGGAGTGTCGCTCAGGCACATCATGCAGAAAAGCGCCGCTTCCCGAACGGCGCCGCGGCGCAGAGCGTGTCTGGCCATGACCGTCAGCAGTTGGCGCCACGAGCCATGATGGTGGGCATTGGACGGATGCGACGTGGTCGGCTGGGCAAAGTTGATGAGATCGGCCAGCAGGCTGTCCTCGTCCGCGATGCCCAGTTCGCGGGCGCATTCCCGGGCAAGCCGTTGGGCGACGGCGTGGTGGCGTGTCGCAAGCGTGCCTTCCGTCGTCTCGACCACCACAGCCTCGTAGAGCAGGCGCTTGATGAGTTCGCCGGCCTCCTTGTCGTCGCGGCATTGGCCCGACGACCGAAGGCAGTGCAGCAGAAAGCCACGGGTAAACCCCGGAAAACCCTCCGCATGCGCCACGGACGTGGCGCAAAGCGCGTAGAGCAGCGGGGCCTTTCCATCCGGCCGGCGATGGTCGTCGGACAGCTGCTTGACGATGCGGTTCAGGCGTTGGGCGGCACCGCCGCTCCCGCCCCATTCGACCAGAAGCGCCCCGAGAAGGGAGCCTTCGACGCGCACTCCTTCGGGGTCGGTGAAGGGAGAGGCCTCGTGCCGGGCGTGGTCGTAGAATTGGGACCATTTCTGGTTCCAGCCGGCCGCAGGAACCACGTTGAAGGCGACCCAGCCGTCGATGATGGAGCCCGTGTCTTCCCAGGACAGGCCGATGAAATTGCGCACGATCAGCTCGAAGCGCGCGTTGCGCGGAGCCTGCGGGGGCCAAGCCTGGTCGTGCGGCCACGCGATGTGCGAACAGGCGATCAGGATATCGACATCGTACCGCTCGTGCCGGAACAGCGCTTCCGCCAAGTCGAAGATTTCAAGGATCGGCTTGGCGTTGTCGACGACGACGAGCCATCGGTCGCGCCGCCGGCGGGCGTCATTTTCCGAAATCGGCAGGTTGGCGATAACGTCATCGGCCGGACCGACGGAGCCTTCGCGGACCAGCGCCCTTCGTGCTCCCGCTTCCGCCTGCTGCAGCCACCGCAAGACGGTCTGCCGCAAAGCGGTCGTCTTCCCTTCGCCGCAGCCGCCCCCAAGCATGACGATCCGCGGGCGGCTGCCGGGATCGCGCTCGCCCAAGCTGCCGAGCACCTTTCCCACCACGGCCAGCGGTTTGATTCGGGCGTCGGCGGCGAGCCGCCAGGATGCGCCGCTGCTGCCATGGAAGAAAGCATCGAGGTCGTTGCTGTCGAGCGGCTGCTCAATCCAGGACGGCGGGCTCTGGAAGTCGATCAGTTTCCAGGACAATGGGGGGGTGCCGCCCGGCAACTGGTCCGCGGCCGGTTCCGGCTGGGGGGCTAAACCTTTGGCTTGCCGCGAAGCCGTGCGCCGCGGTCGCCCAGATGCAGGGCCCGTTCCTTTGTCGCCGCTATCAGCATCGCTCAGTATGGACATTTACTTCTCGTGAAGAGAGACAGCAGTCGCCCTACATACAAAAGTAACCAGCTAAATCCATTCGAACACTTACGTCATACGGAAAGACAATAATCCTCTATGCCTTTATGGCATCTCTGGATATGATCTGTACAGTGCGTTTCTCGTAAGGCTTATGCTGTTCGTACGGAAAGGGAGAGGGCGGTGCTCAAAAAAGTTGAGCATGATGATACCAGCGCCAAACCCGCATCCGGCGATCGGATGCCTTTGGTTGCCAGCTCTGAATCCATGCATCGTGTGCTTCATGATGCGCGCGTCGTCGCCACTCGGCCGGGTTCGGTGCTGATTACTGGCGAAAGCGGAACCGGAAAAACCCGACTCTGTGAGGAGATCCACGCAGCCTCGCCACGGCGCGCCGGTCCATTCCGGCGGAGAGGCTGCGGAGAATTCGACCTTGGCACGCTGGAAGCGACCCTGTTCGGCCACTCACGCGATGCCTACACCTCCTCCCAAACCGACCAGCCAGGGGTTTTGCTGGAAGTGAACGGCGGCACTCTGGTGCTCGACGACGTGGACTGTTTGCCGTTGCGTGCGCAGGCCGGGCTTTTGCGGTTCCTGGATGATGGAGGCTTCTACCGCCTGGGCGAGCCGGGGAAGCTCTGCGTGTCCGACGTGCGGATCATCGTGACGACGAACGTCGATCTCGAAGCTCTGGTCAATGCCGGGAAGTTTCGACGGGACCTGTGGTTCCGCCTGCGTCGATGGCGCTTGCACGTTCCTCCGCTGCGGGCGCGGCGCGAAGACATCCGGGAACTGGCAAACCTGTTCCTGTGGGAATTCCATGCCTCGGCGGGTGGAAGCCCTTCGATTGCCCCACGCTTCGATGATGAGGTGCTGGAGTTCTTCCAACTGCTCTCATGGCCTGGAAATATCCGGGAATTGCGTGACGCAGTGGAGAACATTGCCTTGTTTGGAGAAGCTCGCCAGAGCGTGTATGGGCTCTCGACCGTTGCGCGGGTGCTCTTCAATTCCGACCATGGCCCCACTCCCGGACAATTCGATTGCAGCACGGGCACGGTCGACGACGCGCATGTGCTGCGGATCCTGCAGATGACCCAGTGGAACATCAGCATGGCCAGTCGCATTCTCGGCCGATCGCGCACCACGCTCTACAAAATCATCAAAACACATGGCTGGAAGGAGGTGTGATACGGCCGGAAAATAAGCATTTCTACCAACTTCCAGCTGTAGAATTAGTCCTGCGATCGAGGCTGTGTGGCTGGTGATCTTCCCCCGGTTCGGTGGTACTTCCGGAGATCCCATGTACTGGAGCATGCAAGAGCTTTTTGTGATCCCGGACTGCCGTGTGGTGACGGTTGAACCTGTTGGTGCGGCTGGTCTTCATGTGGCGGCCCAGGTCCAGCATTCCCACACATACTGTCGATCCTGTCCGTGGCCGAGCCAAGCCGTTCATAGCCGGTACCATTGAACCGTGCCGGGTTTCCCGGAGGCCCCGTTTCTTGAGAGACTGGGGTCATCATGACGAAAGCGGCATCACGCAAATACGCTCCTGAAGTCCGCGAACGCGC
>NZ_JBPXMQ020000046.1:0-44969 GCF_053470405.2 Azospirillum mesophilum | reverse complement strand
CCCCCCCCCCCCCCCCCCCCCCCCCCCCCCCCCCCCCCCCCCCCCCCCCCCCCCCCCCCCCCCCCCCCCCCCCCCCCCCCCCCCCCCCCCCCCCCCCCCCCCCGGCACCCGGTCCGGTCAGGCGACCTTGTGCATCTCGTCCAGGAACAGCTGCACCTCGCGGGTCAGGCGATCGGCCTGAGCGGACATCTGTTCCGACGCGGCGAAGACCTCGTGGGCGGCTCCGCTGGTGCGCTCGGCGGCGCTGGTGACGTCCTGGATGTCGTGGGTGACGGCCCGTGTCCCGACCGCCGCCTGGTCCATGTTGGCGACGATCTCGCGGATGGCGGAGCCCTGCTGCTCGATGCCGGCGGCGATGCCCCCGGCGATCTGGTTGATCTCCTGGATCGTGCCGCCGATGCCGACGATGGAGCTGACCGCCTCTTCCGTCGAGGACTGGATGCCGGCGATCTGGCTGGCGATGTCGCCGGTGGCCTTGCCGGTCTGGTCGGCCAGCCGCTTGACCTCGTTCGCCACGACGGCGAAGCCCTTGCCGGCCTCCCCGGCGCGGGCGGCCTCGATCGTGGCGTTGAGCGCCAGCAGATTGGTCTGGCTGGCGATGTCGTTGATGAGGGTCACCACCTCCCCCACCGTCTTGGCGGCGCCCGAGAGCTGGGCGACCAGGGCGTTGGAGCGCTCCGCCTCGCCGGCGGCGGTGGCGGCGACCTGGGCCACCTGCTCCACCTGACGGGCGATCTCGCGGATGGAGGCGGACAGTTCCTCCGTCGCGGCGGCGACGCTGCCGACGTTGGAGCCGGTCTGCGCGGCGGCGGCGGCCACGGAGGACGCCTTGCCGGTGGCGGTCTGCGCGTCCGTTTCCATGGTGCGCGCCGACATCTCCAACTGGTGGGCGGTGCCCGACACCTCCTCGCACACCGCGCGGATCTGGTCCTCGAACCGCTCGGTCACGCCGGCGAAGCCCTTCACCTTGGCGGCGATGGCGTCGGTGGCGGTGTTGATGGTGCGGCTGGCGTGCAGGAAGTTGCCCTGCATGCCCTTCAGCACGATGCGCCGGAAATACTTGTTGGCCGAGACGTAGCTCATCGAGGCCGCGGCCTCGCGGATGAAGGCGTCGGTGCGGTCGATGGCGTCGTTCAGCGCGTGCATCAGCTCGCCCAGGTCGCCGCGCTCGCGCACGTTGACGACGCGCGCCTCGAAATCGCCGCGCGACACCGCCTGACAAACGTTCACCGCCTGCGCCACGGCCGCGCGGGCGCGCGCCATGCACAGCATCACCCCGACCAGCGCCGCCAGCGCCGCACCACCGAGCCCGAGCCGGAGCGCCACGCCGCCGACCCCGGCCAGATCGGCCAGGACCAAAGCCGCGACAAGGGCCGCCGCCGCCACCCCCAGGGCGAAGGCCCTAGAGAGAGAAGACGAATTCGTCATACCCGATCCCCTTCTCCGTCAGCAGCGCGACGACGGCGGCGAAGGCCTCGTTCATGCCCTGCTTGCGGTCGGCGTTCTTGTTCTCGATGTCCAGCAGCGTGCGGTACAGCGGCACCACCTTGTCGATGGCCGCCCGGTCGGGCACCCGCCGCGAGGAGTGATAGCCGATGAGCTGCCCGCTGACGTCGTAGCTGGGGGTGACGTGCGCGAAGACCCAGTAATGGTCGCCGTTGCGCGCCCGGTTCACGACATAGGCGAAGATCTCCTGCCCCGCGCCCAGCGTGTCCCACAGAAGCTTGAACACGCAGCGCGGCATGTCGGGATGGCGCACGATGGAGTGCGGCGCCCCCATAAGCTCCGCCTCCGTGTAGCCGGCCACGCGCTGGAAGACGCGGTTGGCGTAGGTGATGCGGCCCTTCAGGTCGGTTTTCGAGACGATCACCTCGTCCGCGTCGAAGAACCGCTCCACCCCGGTCAGGGTGACGTCGCGATGTGCCATGGTGCCTGCGGTCGCCGGCCGGAGAAACCGGCGCCCCTATTGTTGCGGTTGTATTACAGGGCTTACATCTCCCCAACCGCAAGAAACCCGGCGGGAACCTTGCGGCAGCCGCAAATTAAGGTCCTCCGAGGTTACAAAAAAGTTTAAATTTATTGCCGTGTCGAAATATCTCAGCCTCGGAACCGTCGCTCCGCCCGATCATTCCGGCCAATCACTCCGCCCCTCACTCCGGCGGATAGGGGACGGTCAGCACGCGGCCGGCCGGCGGGTTGTCGATGATGGCCGACATGCCGTCGGGCCAGTTCACCTCGATCCGCTCCACGGCACGGTTGGCGCCGAGCCCGAAATGGGCGACCGGCTCCATCTCACACAGGAAACCGGACCCGCCGCAGATGACGCGGCGCTGGCGGCGGCCGGCGGCCGTGCAGGTGACCACCGCTCCGCGGGCCGGCGCGCCGTAGGGGGTGAGCGGCAGAACGCGAATCCAGCCGTTGTTCGTCGCCGCCGTCCGATAGAGCGACAAGGGCTGCGGCGCCCCCTGCCCCTGCGCGCATTGCCCGTGCGCGATCAGCAGCTCCAGCCGGCCGTCGCCGTCGATGTCCGCCACCACCGCCCCGGTGCCGAGTCCCTTCGGCTCCAGCGCGTCGCCCAGTTCGATCGGCTGCCACTCGTCGTGGCGCCAGCCGAACAGGCGGTTCGGCTCTCCGTGCAGGTTGAAGAACAGCTCTTGGTAGCCGTCGTTGTCGAAGTCGGCGGCGATGACGGTGGAGACCCGGCCGGGCATGGAGAAGTCGCCCCCGGCCTCGTCCACGAAGCCCCCGCCGGAGCGTTGCCGGAACAGGCGCTGCGGCCCCTCCCAGGCTCCCACCAGCAGGTCGAAGGCCCCGCCCCCGTCGGCCAGCGCCACCACGGCCCGCCCGGCGAAGCGCGAATCGGCAACGCCGCGCTCCTCGGCGATCTCCTCGAAGGTGCCGTCGCCCAGGTTGCGGAACAGGAAATTCGGCCCGCCCTCATTGCAGGCGAAGAGGTCCATGCGGTCGGACAGGAACGGCAGGCCGACCAGCCCGCGCCCGGCGGCGATCAGGTCGAGGCCGGCTTCCTCCGCCGCATCCTCAAGCCGGCCGCGCCGGCTCAGCTCGAACAGGCGGAACGGCCCGCCGTCGGCGGCGACCACGAAGCCGTAGCGCCCCCGCCCGTGCCGGTCCATGGCGACCACCGAGCGGCCGGCGACGCGGTTGGCCATGCCAGCGTTTTCCGGCTGGGCCAGCAGGTCGAGCCAATGCTTGCCGAAGCAAGCGAACAGGCGGTCGCCCATCTCCTTCGGCCCGCTCGAACAGTCGGAGTTGAGGACGTAAAGCTCCTCGCGCCCGTCGCCGTCCACGTCGGCGGCGGCGATGGCGACGGCGTGGCCGCCGGAATCGGCCAGCAGCGGGCCGGCCGTGTCGACCAGCCGCTCCCCGTCCCACTTCAACACGAGATTGTTGGTGCCGTAGCCCGTGACCACCAGCTCGAACGCGCCGTCACCATCCACGTCGGTGACCGCGATGCCGTTGGACAGGCGCGGTTGATTCCCAGCGATCAGCCGCGAGCATTCGAGGAACATCGGCCGCCTCTCCCCCCAAACGCAGCAAAGCGGCAAAGCCGCAAAGCTTCCAAGGCCGCCCATCGTTCGGGCTTTTCTTCGTTGATACCCCTTCAAACGACGGAGGTAAACCCACACCGAAGTGCAGGCCGTGCGCGAGCGGAGGGGTATGACCCGAAGCGGAAGGAGAGGATATGCACCAGGAGGGTTGGGCCAAGCGTCAGCGCAGCCCAACACGCGAGCCATGAAACAGGCGAGCGATGAGACGACGGGGGTGGGAAGCGCCGTTACCGCCGCTTCTTCACGCCACCGTTGGTCAGGGCGCCGCCGGCCGCCATCTTGACGGAGTCCGACGAGTCGTCCTCGTCATCCTCGTCCTTGATGGTGGCCGTGCCGCCGGTCGCCTTGGACACCGCCAGCTTGGCGGCCTCCTTCAGCGCCTTGGCGGCTTCGCGGGCGGGCAGCTCGATGTTCAGTTCGAGCGTCGAGCAATCGCCGCCGCGGTCCAGCTTCACCTCGACCTTGTTCTGGTCGATGTCGATGTACTTGGCGATGACCGCCAGCAGTTCCTGCTGGAGCATCGGCAGGTAATCCGGCCCCGTGCGCCCGGCGCGCTCATGGGCCATGACGATCTGCAGGCGTTCCTTGGCCTGCACGGCCGACGGGCGCGGGGCGGACCGGAAGAAGCTGAAGATGCTCATGCGGTCCTCCGCAGGAGGCGGCTGAACAGGCCCTTCTTCGGGGCCGTGACGAAGCGGTGCTCCACCTCTTCGCCGAGGAAGCGGGAAACCGCGTCGCCGTAGGCCATGCCGGCGTTCGACTGGTCGTCCAGGATGACCGGCATGCCGACGTTGGAGGCGCGCAGCACCGCCTGGCTTTCCGGAATGACGCCCAGCAGCGGGATCGCCAGGATTTCCAGCACGTCGTCGACCTTCAGCATCTCGCCCTTCTCGACGCGCTCCGGATCGTAGCGGGTCAGCAGGAGCTGCTGGGTGACCGGCTCCATCCCCTTCTCGGCGCGGCGCGAGCGGGAGTTGAGCACGCCCAGGATGCGGTCGCTGTCGCGCACCGAGGAAACCTCGGGGTTGGTCACGATGATCGCGTGGTCCGCGAAATACAGCGCCATCAGCGCGCCGCGCTCGATGCCCGCCGGGCTGTCGCAGATGATGTAGTCGAAGTCCTTGGCCAGCTCGTCCAGGACCTTTTCCACGCCTTCCTTGGTCAGCGCGTCCTTGTCGCGGGTCTGCGAGGTCGGCAGGATCGACAGGTTGTCGATCCGCTTGTCCTTGATCAGCGCCTGGTTCAGCTTCGCTTCGCCGTTGATGACGTTGATGAAGTCGAACACCACGCGCCGCTCGCAGCCCATGATCAGGTCGAGGTTGCGCAGCCCGACGTCGAAGTCGATCACGACCGTCTTGAAGCCGCGCAAGGCGAGTCCGGTCGCGAAAGCGGCGGAGGAGGTCGTCTTGCCGACGCCGCCCTTGCCGGAAGTCATGACGATGATCTTGCCCAACGGAGCTTCTCCTACATTCCTAAAAGTTGCCGCCAACAATTCCAGTTGAAGTGTTCGCCTAAATTACAACGGTTCCATATGCAGATAGCCGTCGCGCAGGAAGATCTGCACGGGCTTCTTCAGCACATCGTCCCCGAAGTCCTCGCTGACCCGATAGAGCCCGGCGACCGAGACCACCTCCGCCTCCAGGCTCTGGCAGAAGATGCGCGCGGTCGCGTCGCCGGACACGCCGGCCAGCGCCCGCCCGCGCAGCGCGCCGTAGACGTGGATGTGACCGTCGGCCACGACCTCCGCCCCCGGCGAGACCGGGGCGGTGATGACCAGATCGGTCTTCTCCGCGTAGATCTGCTGGCCGGAGCGCACCGGCTCCGTGATCACCAGCGTCGGCCGGTGGATGATCTCCGGCGGCGGGGCCGGCGGTGCCGCGGCACTGGCGGCGCCCTGCGGCTCGGCGCCGCGCGTGACCTGGTCCAGCTTGGCGGCGCGGCCGGCGGGCATCGGCGTCAGCCCGGCGGCCAGCGCCCCTTCCTGCACCGCGCGCGGTCCGCCCTGGAAGCCGACCGGCAGCAGATACAGCGTGCGCAGGTTGGTGACCAGCGCGGCCACGTCGAAGCGCGGCGACTCCTCACCCAACTCCTCGAAGTCGAGGACGATGGGCGCGTTCCGGAAAAAATTGGGCGCCTGGCGCACCTTGACGGCGAGCTGCGGGAAGAAATCCGGCGAGGCCGGGTCGCTCACCTTCAGCACCATCATGGTGAAGGAATTGCCCCGTAACTGGAACGGAACGTCCCGTTCGGCAACCTGCCTGGCGCTGCTCACCGCTGCCATCCTGATTGTGTTCCCGCCGAATCCGTTTCGTCCGCCGTCTGGCCCATCGGCACAGCACCAGGGCGGATGGGTCGTCCCCGCCCGCGTTCTAGCGGCGCACACCCGGTCCGTTCAAGCAATTCCCGGCCTTGATGGAGTGACATCCGCAGGCCACACACGAATCTTGCCGGATCGGCCTATGACCAATCCGCTTGGCTCGTCCATGTGTTGCGTCGCCGATATACCCCACCACAAAGTATGGTAACGGAAGTGGAATCGGCGGGCAAAGGGTTTCATGGTCCTACGCCCCGTCGTACGTCACGGGTTTTTCATCCCGCCGGCACGCGCCAGGATGGCGCGGCGCTCCTCCTCATAGACCTCCGGCGGCATCAGGCCGCGGTCCAGCATCACTTTGAGCGCGCGCAGCGACTGGCGCACGTCGTCGTCCTGGGCGGCGCTTTCCGCGTCGGTGTCGGCACCTGCGACCGCAGGTCGCGGCTTACCCTGGGCGACCGCAGGTCGCGGCCCACCCTGGCCGACCGCAGGTCGCGGCTCAGCCCGTGTGTTCGGCGCCGGTTCCTTCGGGGCACCGCCTTTCCCCGTGCCGCCCCAGACGGGGGTGAACTTCTGACCCATCGCTGCCTCCTGCGACTCGTCCACAACATGTTGTATGAATCTTTTGCTTCGCCCGCAATTTCGCCTGGCGTCAAGCGTTATAAGGGTTATGTTTGTCTCTGTGAGGTTCATACCTTGACGAAGAGGTCTGCTTGCACCGTCCTTCGTTCACACGCGTCCCCCACCGCTCCGCGTTCCCTTGCGGGTCCGCCGGATGGGACGCACGCCTCGCACCGGCAAGCACGCTCCCGGCACATCCGCCGTCCGACGACGTCCGAAGCCTCCCCCCTGCGGGAGGCTTTTTTTGTGCCCGGAGCGCCGCCCACCAACGTGACGTGAGGAGAGCGACATGTCCAAGCGCCAGAGCACAGGCAGCGCTGTCACGGCGACCGAGTCGAAGGCCCGATCACACCGCCCGGTCTCCGGCCGGATGATGACTCCGGGGGTTTTCGACGCCCTCCGGTGAGGCCCGCCGCCGACACCACTTCCGCTTTTTGGGGCGAACTCCAGACGAAGGACTTTCCTCATGGCCAAGCGACAGACCAGGGCGATGCCGGTGATCAGCGACGATTCGAAAGTGACCAGCCTCTTCCGCGGCTCGGGCGGCTGGGACCCGCTGGGCGGTGACGACCAGCGCGACCAGAGCTACCTGAAGACGGTCAAGCCACGCACGGACAACCAGGACGCTTTGATGAAGGCGATCGACGGGCACGCCCTGACCATCGCCATCGGCCCGGCGGGCACCGGCAAGACCTACCTCGCCGTATCGAAGGCGGTGGAGGCGCTGAACGCCGGCCGCGTCGCCCGCATCGTCATCACCCGCCCCGTCGTGGAGGCCGGCGAGAGCCTGGGCTTCCTGCCCGGCGACATCAACGAGAAGATGGACCCGTGGATGCGCCCCATCTACGACGCTCTGGCCGACCGGCTGGGCGCCAAGCAGGTGCGCCAGATGGTCAAGGACGGCACGGTGGAGGTGGCGCCGCTCGCCTACATGCGCGGCCGCACCATCTCGCGCAGCTTCCTCGTGGTGGACGAGGCGCAGAACATGACCTTCACTCAGATCAAGATGCTGCTGACGCGCCTGGGGTGGCATTCGACCATGGTCGTCACCGGCGACCCCGACCAGACCGACCTGCTGCCCGGCATGTCCGGCTTGGCCGAAGCGACCCACCGGCTGGAGGCGCTGGACGGCGTCGCCGTCGTCCGCCTGACCGCTCAGGACATCGTGCGGCACCCGCTCGTCGCCGCGATGATGCCCCTGCTGGCCTGACACGCCTTGGCCCTGCCCCGGCGGCGGCCAGCCGCCCGGGGCGGGGCTACAGGTGCCGGCTAAGCGCCTCGATCACCATGTCCGGCGCGGTCATGTGCGGGAAGTGGCCGGCGGCCTCCAACACCTCCATCACGCCGCCCGGCAGGTGGTCGCGCAGATGCTCCGCCGCCTCCAGCGGCACCGCTGCATCGTTGGCGGTCTGCAGGACGACCGCGGGAACCGCGACCTTCGACAGCCGGTCCCGCAGATCGCCGTAGAAGATCGTCAGCAGGATCGACAGCGCCACATCCGGCCGCATCGCCCGGAGATTCGCGACGAATTCCCGAACCGTCGGGTCGCCCGGCGGCGCCGACACGACGAGCTGCCCGAAATTCTCGGTCCAGGCGATGTAGTCGGCGGTAGCGGCGTCGATCATCGCGTTCACGTCCGCCGCCTCGAACCCGCCGCGGTAGCCGCTGTCGTTGAGGTAGCGCGCGGAGGAGCCGAGCAGGACCAGCTTGCGGAACATCCAGGGCTCGGCGATGGCCGCCAGCACCCCCACCATCCCGGCGACCGAGTGCCCGACATAGGCGCAGTCGCGGATACCAAGCTCCCGCAGGGCGGCGAGCACGTCCTCCGCATAGGCGTCCAGCTTGGAATAGCGGATCGTGTCGTAGTGCCTCTGGTCGTCGGGGCCGAGCCCGACCAGATCGAGCAGGACGATGCGGAACGCGCCCCGGAACGCGTCCACCACATGCCGCCACGCGCCCTGGTCCGTCCCGAAGCCGGGAACCAGCACCAGCACGTCGGCCCCGGTTCCGACGACGGTGACGTTGAGCCTTTCGAGGACGGAATTTCGGCTGTGGACCATGGCTCACCCAGGCAGATTGGCACTGAACCGCGCAACGGCGCGCACCGGCTGACGCACAGGCCACGTCACCGGAAGTCAATCCGGCAAAAGCGCCGCTGTATCGGAGACCGACCAACAAATACCGAACGCATTTTTGACGATTTCCACCCAACAGGTCTATCGTAAAATGGGCCTATTGCACATATCACACCGGCGGTTATTGACCAACATCAAGAAACCCTCCGAATCATGAAATCGTGGTTGCGTAATACTGCATGATGACGCCCGAAAGGGCCGTCACCGCCTCAGAAAAACGCGCGTCGGCGACATGCCGCATTCGCATAAAATTCTTGCGAAGCTGGTTGATGGACATCAATTGCCCGACAGCGCGGACCTGCGAGGCTGGGACCACTCGGGACCGCGCACGCAAGGGAGGCCGGTCCGTCAGAAGCTCGCGGTGTCCCATGAACAGCATCACCATAAAAACGAAACTCGCGACCGTGTTCACGGTCGTCTTTTTCCTGGTTGTCGGCTTGGGCGTCTTCGCCGGGACCCGCCTCGCCGTCGTGAACGACGTCGCGCGGGACCTCGGCACCAACTGGCTGGTCGGCATGCGCTACGCGTCGGCCATCAGCATCAACGTCGGCAAGTTCCGCATCGCCGAGGCCCGGCACATCATCTCCACTGATCCGGCCGCGATGACCAGGATCGAAGGGGAACTGGACGAACGCCTGACCTGGATCCGAAACGCGCAGGCGAAGTACGAGCCGACGATCACCCCGGGCGCCGAGGCCGCCATCTACGGAGAGGTAAAGGCCGCCCTGGCCGAATACCTGACGATCCACAAGGACGTGCTCGCCCTGTCGCGCAAGAGCGAGAGCGAAAAGGCCGCTGCCCTTTTCATGGGCAAGTCGCGCGACGCTTATGAAAAGATGGTCAACGCCCTGGACCGCATCATCCAGATCAACACCGACGGCGGCGACTCCGCCGTGAAGACCGGCGAGGAGACCTACGAGCGCGCCAAGGTCCTGACCGGCGTCATCGTGGCCCTGGTTGGCGCCCTCGCCGCCGGTGCGTGGCTGCTGATGCTGTTCAGCGTGTCGAAGCCGGTGCAGCGCATGACGGACGCCATGACCAGACTGGCCGAGGGCGACGCCACCGTCACGGTCCCCGCGCTCGACCACAAGGACGAGATCGGCGCGATGGCGCAGGCCGTGCAGATCTTCAAGCAGAACCTGATCCGCACCCGCGAGATGGAACGGGAGGCCAAGGCCGCCGACGAGCGCGCCAGGGCCGAAAAGCGGCAGACCATGCTCGACCTCGCCAACCGCTTCGAAAGCCGGGTCGGCGGCATCGTCAACAGCGTCGGCAGCGCCGCCACCGAGTTGCAGGCGACCGCCACCCAGCTGTCCGCCGCGGTGGAGGAGGTCAGCGCCCAATGCGTGGCGGTCGCCGCCGCCTCCGAGCAGGCCAGCGCGAATGTCCAGACGGTCGCCGCCGCGTCGGAGGAGATGTCCTCCTCCATCCACGGCCTGTCCGAGCGCGTCTCGATGGCCGCCAGCCGGTCCAAGGCGGCCGCCGGCGGCGCCGTCCAGGCGCAGAAGGAACTGGACGCCCTCTCCGCCGCCATCGAGCAGGTGGACCAGATCGTGGCCTCGATCAACGCCGTCGCCAGCCAGACCAACCTGCTGGCGCTGAACGCCACCATCGAGGCCGCCCGCGCCGGGGAGGCCGGCAAGGGCTTCGCCGTGGTGGCGAGCGAGGTGAAGAACCTCGCCAACCAGACCCACACCATGACCGACCAGATCGGCTCCAACCTCGCGGCGGTGAAAAGCGCCTCCTCCCGGACCGTGGAGGCCATGCGGACGATCATCGGGCAGGTGGCGGACATCGACCATTCGACGTCGGAAATGGCTTCCTCGGTCGAGCAGCAGAGCGTCGCCACCGGCGAGATCAGCCGCAACGCCCAGCAGGCGGCGACCGGCACCTCCGAGGTGTCCCACAACGTGGTGGGCATCCAGCAGGCGGAGTCGGAGACCAGCAACGCCACCAACAACGTCAAGTTCGCTTCCGATGAACTGGCCCGCCAGTCCGCGTCGCTCAAGGCCGAGGTCGACGCCTTCCTGGCGGAGATCCGCGCCGCCTGACGGTCGGGTGGCACAAGCACAAGCCCCGGCGAGCGATCGCCGGGGCTTTTTCTTTGTGGCCGCAACCTCTTGGACCGCCACCTGCGGCGAATTCGCCCAAGCGTTGATCCATCTTGACGGACGCCACCGACTTCGCAAAATTGTTAAAAAATTTTAAGACAATTTCGGAGCCGACACGAAACGGCCCGAACACGGCGCCTGCGCCGAAAGAATGTGACCGGAGGAGCGCACTTGTTCGAGCGTATCAGCATCAGGGCGAAGATTTCCGTCATCCTGGGCACCGCGGCCGCGGGACTCGGCCTGCTCGCCGTGGTCAGCCTGTACGGCCTGCGCGCGGAAATGATGAAGGACCGCCAGGACAAGACCCGCAGCGTCGTCGAGGTGGCCCACGGCGTCGTCGCCCATTTCGAGGCGCTGGAACGCAAGGGCTCCCTCACCCGCGACGCCGCGCAGGCGGCGGCCAAGGATGCGCTGCGCCGGTTGCGCCATTCCGGCGACGAGTATTTCTTCGTCACCGACCTGAGCCCCCGCATGATCATGCACCCCATCAAGCCGGAGATGGAGGGGCAGGACCAGTCGCAAACCGCCGACCCCAACGGCAAGCGTCTGTTCGTGGAGTTCGCTCAGGTCGTGAAGGCACAGGGGGCCGGCTTCGTCGATTACCTGTGGCCCAAGCCGGGATCGGCGCAGCCGATACCGAAGATTTCCTACGTGCGCGGGTTCGAGCCCTGGGGTTGGCTGATCGGTTCCGGCATCTATGTGGACGACGTCGCCGCCGCCTTCCGTGAGGCCGCCGTCGCGCTCGCCGGGCTTGGGCTGCTCATCGCCCTGGTGGCCGGCGCCATCGGGCTTCTGGTCAGCCGGGCCATCGTCCGGCCGCTGGGCGTGATGACCGGCGTGATGCAGCGCCTCGCCGACGGCGACACCTCCATGGCCGTGCCGGCCGCGGGCCGCCGCGACGAGATCGGCGTCATGGCGCGCACGGTGGAGGTCTTCCGCAAGAACCAGATCGACTTGCAGCGCCATTGGACACGGCAGCAGGTGGAGCACCGCGTGACCGAGCAGCGCGCCCGCGCGCTGGAGCGGCTGACGGAGCGGTTCGACACGACCGTCGCCGCCATGGTCGGCACCGTCGGCACCGCCGTGCAGGCGCTGGAGGACACGGCCCGCTCGCTGTCCGACACCGCCGACCGCAACATGCGCGAGGCCGCATCGGTCGCCGGCGCGTCGCAACAGGCATCCGTCAACGTGCAGACCGTGGCGACCGCGGCGGAGGAGCTGAGCAGCGCCATCGCCGAGATCGGGGAGCAGGTCGCCGCCTCCTCCCAGATCTCCCACCAGGCGGTCAGCGCCTCGCGCACGGCGAGCGAGCGCATCGACGGGCTGGGGACGGCGGCGCAGAAGATCAATGAGGTTGCCGACCTCATCACCAGCATCGCCAGCCAGACCAACCTGCTGGCGCTCAACGCTACCATCGAGGCCGCCAGGGCCGGCGAGATGGGCAAGGGCTTCGCCGTCGTGGCCGGCGAGGTCAAGACGCTCGCCAGCCAGACCGCCAAGGCCACGGAGGAGATCACCGCGCAGATCACGGAGGTCCAGCACGCCTCGCAGGCGGCCGTCACCGCGATCCGGGAGATCGCCGGCATCATCGCCCGCAGCGACGAGATCGGCACCTCCATCGCAGCCGCGGTGCAAGAACAGGGGGCCGCCACCGGCGAGATCGCCCGCAGCGCCGGCGAGGCCGCCCAGGGCACCCAGCAGGTCTCCACCAGCATCACCGAGGTCTCGGCTTCCGCCCTGGAGACGGAAAAGGCCGCCAACAGCCTGCTCGACGCGGCTGAAAGCCTGGCCCAGCAGGCTTCGTCGTTGCGCGGGCTGGTCGACGCCTTCCTCGTGAATGTGGAGGCGATCAACACGGCGGAGCTGGACAAGCTGTTCGCCCCGGCCGGCGAAGACGTCTTCATGCCCTGGAACGACCAGCTGCCGGTCGGGCAGGAGGACATCGACAACGACCACATGATCCTGGTCGCGCTGATCAACAAGGCGGCGACGCGAATCCGCGACGGCGAGGTGCCGCACGCCATCGGCACGGCCATCGACCAGCTGATCGCCTACACCGTCCTGCATTTCGAGCAGGAGGAAAGTGTCATGCAGCGCTCCGGCTATCCGGAGTTCGCCCAGCACAAGGCCCAGCACGACGCCCTGCGCAAGCGCGTGGGCGAGCTGAAGCAGCGCTTCGAGGCCGGCGAATCCTCGGTCGGGGACGATCTGCTGAAGCTCTGCCGCGACTGGCTGTTCGAACACATCCAGCGATTCGACAAGCGCATCGGCCACCACCTGCAAGGGACTGCCCCAGGGACCACGAAGCGGGCGGCATGACGGCGCGGAGGACCGGTTCGTGATCCAGGTCATCCTCGAAGCCATCGGGCGCATCATCGTCGAGGTCCTGTTCGACCTGATCCTGGAGATTCCCGGCCTGCGCTGGGCGCTGAGCGGCGGGCTAGCGGGCCTCCTCGCCGCTGTCGTCGCCGGGATCGCTTTCGAGGATCTCCCCGACTCCGCCGCCCTCGCCATCGTGCTGTTCAGCATGGCGGCGACGGCGTTTTGGCGCTGGACGGTCTGGCGGCGTGCCACCCGTCCGCCGCCAGCCAGTTGGAGTCCCTGAGCGCCCCCGGCCGACTTTCCCTCTTGACCTGTTTTCCCTCTTGACCTCGGCCGCCCGGCATCCCATTCCAGGCCATCATGAAGGCCCGAATCCTCCGCATCGCCGCCGCCTCCGTCGTGGGGCTCCTGATCGCCGCCGGCATCGCTTGGTGGCAGGTCGACCACGCCGGGAACACAGTGCAGAGCAGCGTCCCCATCGGCGGGCCGTTCACGCTGACCGACCAGGACGGCAAGACGGTCACCGACGCCGACTACCGCGGCAAGTTCCTGCTGATCTATTTCGGCTACACCTATTGCCCGGACGTCTGCCCGACCGAACTGGGCACCATGGCCCGCGCGCTCGATCTTCTGGGCCAGCAGGCGGAGCATGTGCAGCCGCTGTTCATCTCCGTCGATCCGGAGCGCGACACGGTGGCGCATCTGAAGGAGTATGTCGCCCTCTTCCACCCGCGCCTCGTCGGCCTGACGGGGACGCCGGAGCAGGTGAAGGCCGCGGCCAAGGCCTATCGGGTTTACTACGCCAAGGCGCCGCAGCAAGGCGGAAAGCCCGACGAATACTTGATGGATCACTCCAGTTTTCTTTACCTGATGGGTCCGGACGGCCGTTTCCTCGGGGTCTATCCGGCCGGCACGACCGCCGACCGGCTGGCCCAGGACCTGGGCACCCGCATCGCCGGCTGAGCCCTCACGCGCGCCCCTTCGGACACCGCAGTGCGGTAATACCAGAGCTTGGGCGCGGTTTCGTTTTCTTTTCAAGCACTTGGATTATGGGTTTTGCGACTTGACAGGGTTGAGCCCTGTCCGTATGGTCTCGCCGCTTTCGCGTGGCTGCGAGCCAACGGGGGACCACGAAGCGACATGAGCGACGAGAAGCCCCCACCTTCTCTGGAAGAGCTTGAAGCCCGACTGAGGAAGGCGCGTGAAGGGCAGGCATCCGACACGGGACCCGGCAGATACCACCGGATTCCGCAGGGGCCGCTCGCCATCGCCTTTCGCATCGGGACCGAGCTGGTCGCGGCCATGATCGTCGGCGTCGGTGGCGGGCTTCTGCTCGACCGCTGGCTCGGAACGGCGCCCTGGGGACTGATCGTCATGTTCTTCCTGGGCGCTGCGGCCGGAATTCTGAATGTCTACCGGGCCATCACCGGGCTCGGAATCGCCCCCGGCTATAGCCGGACCCGTGAGGATGACAACGAGCGCCCTAACGGCGACGCACACTGAGCGAGGACGACCTTGGATCCGCTGCACCAGTTCCAGATCAACCCGATCCTCCAGATCGTGATCGCCGGGTATGACGTGTCCTTCACGAACTCGGCGTTGTTCATGGTCGTGGCGGTGGCGCTGATCTACGCGCTGCTCGTCTTCGGCATGGCTGGCCGCGCCCTGGTTCCGGGCCGCCTCCAGTCGGTTGCCGAGATGTTTTACGAATTCGTCGCGAACATGGTTCGGGACAACGCCGGGCACGACGCCCGTCCGTACTTCCCGTTCGTCTTCGCGATCTTCATGTTCGTGCTGTTCGGCAACCTGATCGGCATGATCCCCTACACCTTCACCTTCACCAGCCACATCATCGTGACCTTCACGCTGGCGGCGACGGTGTTCGTGTTCGTGACCATCCTGGCTCTGCTGAAGCACGGCCTGCACTTCTTCAGCTTCTTCATGCCGCACGGTGCGCCGGTCGCGCTCGCCCCGATCCTGATCCCGATCGAGGTGATCTCCTACCTGATGCGCCCCGTCAGCCTGTCGATCCGACTGTTCGCCAACATGATGGCCGGTCACACGATGCTGAAGGTGTTCGCGGGCTTCACGGTTCTGATGATCAGCGGCCTCGGCGCCATCGGCTTCCTGGCCGGTCTCGTGCCGATCGCGATCAACATCGCGCTGACCGGCTTCGAGTTCCTGGTCGCGTTCCTGCAAGCCTACGTCTTCTCGATCCTGACCTGCCTGTACATCCGCGACGCGCTGGAACTGCACTAAGCACCGGCACTGAAACGGACTGCATAGTTCACCTTTTTCTCTCAGTTCACCCTTACCTAGAGGAATGAGTACCATGGAAGCTGAAGCCGCCAAGTTCGTCGGTGCCGGTCTGGCCGTTATCGCCCTCGCCGGCGTCGGCATGGGTATCGGCAACATCTTCTCGACCCTGATCGGCTCGATCGCCCGCAACCCGGCCGTTCAGCCGAAGGTCTTCCCGATCGGCATTCTGGGCTTCGCGCTGACCGAAGCCGTCGCGCTCTTCGCGCTGCTGATCGCCTTCCTGATCCTGTTCGCCTAAGGCCCGAGCGGACCTCAAACATTCGCTCTGACGCGGCGCCGGGCTCTCGAAGTTTCGGCGCCGCATTCTTGCCTAGGGGGACCGATCCATGCCGAACCTGTTGGCCAAGCGACGGCTGGTCCGCTGGTCGGGTGTTGCGGGCGCCTCGCTCGCCACTCTGACCGTGCTCGCCGGCAACGTCCTGGCGGCGACGGCGGAGCACGCACCGGACGCCGCCGCGCATGGCGGCGAGCATGCCGGCGGCCTGCCGCAGCTCAATCCCGCCACCTTCCCCACCCAGATCTTCTGGCTGGCGCTGACTTTCATCGCCCTCTACTACCTTCTGTCCAAGAAGGCTCTGCCGCGCGTGGCGGAGGTGCTGGAGGAGCGCCAGGAGCGCATTTCGCGCGACCTCAGCAAGGCCGCCTCGCTCAAGGAGGAGGCCGAAGCCGTTCTGGCCCAGGTCGAGAAGTCCCTCGCCGAGGCCCGCACCCAGGCCCAGACCCTCATCGGTCAGGTCGCGGCCGAGATCGACTCGAACAACCAGGCCCGTCAGGCCAAGCTGAACGCCGACATCGCCGAGCGTCTGCGCACCGCCGAGGCGAACATCGCCGCGGCCAAGGACCAGGCTCTCGCCAACGTCCGTTCGGTCGCCGCCGACATCGCCCGTGACGTTGCCGGCCGCCTGGCCGGTGTGGACGTCGACGCGGCTTCCGCCGATGCGGCTGTCGCCGCCGTGATCGAGGAGCGTCGGTGATGCTGAAAGCCCCTGAATTCTGGGTTGCCATTGCCTTCCTCATCTTCGTCGTCCTGGTGTGGAAGAAGGCTGCCGCCGCCATCAACGGTCTTCTCGACGCCCGCGCCGAGAAGATCCGGGCGGAACTGGACGAGGCCCAGCGCCTGCGTGAGGACGCGCAGGCCCTGCTCGCCAACTATCAGCGCCGTCAGGCCGACGCGCTGAAGGAAGCCGAGGCTGTCCTCTCCCACGCCCGCGAGGAGGCCGCGCGCCTCCGCACGCAGGCCGGTACTGACCTCGAAGCGTCGCTCAAGCGCCGCGAGACCCAGGCCATGGACCGCATCGCCCAGGCGGAAGCTGCGGCGCTGGCGGAGGTCCGCAACCTGACGGTCGACGTCGCCGTGACGGCCAGCCGCCGCATCCTGGAATCCGGCATCCAGCCGGCCCAGGCGGACAAGCTGATCGATCAGGCGATCGCCGAACTGCCGAAGCACCTGCACTGAGCATTGCTGTTCCGGCATCGTTGCTGTCCCAGCAACGGAGTTTCGAAAAACCCCGGCCTTGGCGCCGGGGTTTTTCTTTGGTCGAATGCCCATTTGAACTATGCGCCCATTTGACCGGACGCAACCCGGAGCATCGCCATGACCACCCTCCCCTTCCCCAGCGCCCCGTTTCCCAGTGTCTTCGTCTCCCACGGGGCCCCGACCCTCATCATTGAGGACTCGCCCGGCCGTGACTTCCTGGCGGGGTTGGGCAAGCGGCTCGGCAAGCCGAGCGCGGTGATCGCGGTGTCCGCGCACTGGACAACCCACGCGCCCGCCATCAGCGGTGCCGAGCATCCGGAAACCATCCACGACTTCTACGGCTTCCCGCGCAAGCTCTACACCTTGCACTATTCCGCCCCCGGCATCCCGGCCGCGTTGGCCGACCGGGTGCGGGCGCTGACCGGAGCCGCCATCGATCCCAGCCAGGGGCTCGACCATGGCGCCTGGGTGCCGCTGATGCTGATGTACCCGGACGCGGATATTCCCGTCGCCCAGCTCTCCGTGATGCCGGGTCGCAGCGCGGCCGACCACATCGCGCTCGGGCGCGCGCTGGCGCCGCTGCGGCGCGAGGGGGTGCTGATCCTCGGCAGCGGCGGGGCCGTGCACAACCTCGGCGATTTCCGTTTCGGTGAACGGACGGAGGCGCCCTGGGCCAAGGGCTTCGCCGATTGGCTGGACGGCGTGCTCACCGTCGGCGATGCCGACTCGGTGGCCTTGTGGAAGGTCCGCTGCCCGGAGGCGCGCCTCGCCCACCCCACCGACGAGCATTTCCTGCCCCTACCGGTCGCGTTCGGGGCGGCCGGGGAGGCGGTGCGGACCGAACGGCTGCACGCCGGGTTCGAACACGGCAGCATCGGCATGCACGCCTACGCCTTCCACGGCGCTGCGGATTCCTGATTGGCGCCGGCCGATTATTCGCAGCCGATTATTCGCACTTGTCTGTTTGCGCCCCGGGCGCGCCAAGCTACAATCCGCGCCGCCCGACCGTGCCCACGGTAGGGTTGTGACAACGGCGGGCCTTGACCGGCCCGCAGCATCTCGGCCGGATCTCTTGTCCTACGAACGACAGCGCGTACGGGAGTTGGCGTGAAGCGGAACGGCACCCTGCCCCGGTTCGGCGAACTCCCGCGACTCAGCGGTGTGACTCGCCTCGGCGACCTGTCCCGACTGCGTGATCTGACGATCGCCACCCGGATCGGCCTCGGCTTCGGAATCGCCTTTGCGCTGGTCCTGCTGGTGGCGCTGATCGGCGTCGTCTCGCTCTACGGCGTGACGCGCGAGGTCGGCACATTCTCCAGCTACGCCGACGCGTCCCAGGCGGCGGCCGACCTCGACATCGGGCTTCGCGACCTGGAGGTCGCCGTACGCGACCACCTCGCCACGGGCGACCAGCAAAGCCTGTTCGACGCCGGCCTGCGCCGCGACGGCGTGCTCGACAAGCTGACCATGCTGTCGTCGGCGGTCGGCACCCCGGCGGACCGCCGGTCGGTGGAGGAGGCGCGCCGCGCGCTGGACGCCTATTGGGGTGGCTTCGAGAAGCTGGTCGCCCTGCGCGCCGAACGCGCCCGGCTCACCGACGACGTTCTGGAGCCGCAGACCACGCTGATCCGGCAGGGCCTCGGCAAGCTGAAGGACGCCGGCGGCGTCGATTCCGCCGCTTTGGCCAGCGACGCGACCGTCTCCATCCTGATGATGCAGGACAACCTGTCGCGCTTCATCGAGCGGCGGGACGACCGTGACGCCCTGCGCATGCGCGCCGAACTGGGCGAGGCGCGCAACCGGCTGGCGGAGATGAACCGCTACCTGTGGGTGCCCGGCACGCGCCAGACCATCGATGAGGTAACGGCGACGCTGGGCCAAGTCGGCAACGTGCTCGACCAGATCGAAAAGGCGCTGGTCGAAGAAGACGAACTGCGCGCCAACACCCTGACACCGAACGCCGCCGCCGTCGCGGCGCACGCCACGGAGGTGCGCCAGCGCAACGACGCCGTCGCGGCTGACCTGCGCGGCGGCATCGCCGCCCAGGCTTGGCGCTACGTGAAGATCGCTTTCTGGGTCGGGCTGGTGGTGATCGGCATCGGCCTGGTGGTCATGTGGATCGTCAACCGCAGCGTCAGCCGGCCGGTCAACGCCATGGCCGACGCCGTCACCGCGCTCGCCGTCGGCAAGACGGACATCGCCCTGCCCGCCGCCACCGGTCGCGACGAGATCGCCACCATGGCCCGCGCGGTGGGGATCCTGCGTGACAACACCGCGGAGATGGAGCGGCTGAAGCAGGAGTCGGCGGAGACGCACGGCAAGCTCCTGCGCGAGAAGGAGCGGGCCGACGCCGCCAACCTCTCCAAGACCAATTTCCTCGTGAACATGGGACACGAGTTGCACGGTCCGCTCAGCGACATCGTGACCACCAGCCAGTCCCTGATGAGCGAGCTGCACCGGCTGGGCGTCGGCGAACTGGCGACCGAGGTCGAGCAGATCCAGTGGAGTGGCGAGCAGCTCGTCACCCTGGTGGACGCCATCCTCGACTACGCCAAGATCGAGGCCGGCACCATGGACGTGGTCCTTCAGGACTTCGACGTGAACCGCCTGCTGGTGGAGGTGCGGGAGCGCGTGCTGCCGGTGGCCGACCTCAACGGCAACGGCGTGACGGTCAAGGCCGACGCGGCGCTGGGCCAGATGTATTCGGATTTCACCAAGGTCCGTCAGGCGCTGCTCAACCTGCTCGACAACGCCTGCAAGTTCACCCACGGCGGCACCGTGACCCTTTCCGCCGAACGGTTCGAGCGCGACGGCACCCAGTGGCTGCGCTACACCGTGGCGGACACCGGCGCCGGCTTCCCGCCCGCGCAGACCGGCCGCCTGTTCCAGCCCTTCGTCCAGGGCGGCGGCGCCGCGACCGGCGCCAACGGCAAGCGCCGGGGCGCCGGGCTCGGCCTGACGCTGGTCGGCCATTACGCCGCCATGCTCGGCGGCGACATCGAGGTGGCGAGCGAGCCCGGCAAGGGCACACGCATCACGCTGTCGCTGCCCGCCTACTATCACCCGCCGGAAGAGGATCGCCCCCTTCAGGTGGAAATCGTCGATCCGTCCGCCAAACGGCCGCTGTTGACCGTGGCGGAGCGCTGACCCCTCACACGTCCCGAGGCCGGACGGTGTCCTCCGGCACCGCGTTCTCGTCCGGCGACTGGCCGTACTTCATGCGGCGCATCTTCTCGGCCACACGCTCGATCTCGTCGGGCGGCAGGATCGGCGGGGTGCCGAGCAGGTGGGCGTAAAGGTACTGGCGGGCCAACGACTCCACCTCGACCGCCAGCGCCAGCGCCGCCTTTACCGATGTGCCCAGCACGATCATGCCATGGTGGGCGAGCAGGCAGGCCATCCGCCCCTCCAGCGCGGTCACGGCGTGGTCGGACAGCTCCTGCGTCCCGAAGGTGGCGTAGGGCGCGCAGCGGATCGAATCGCCGCCGGCCATCGCGACCATGTAGTGGAAGCTCGGGATACCACGCCCGTGCACGGCCAGGGCGGTGGCGAAGGTCGGGTGCGCGTGCAGCACCACCTCCACGTCCGGCCGCGCCTTCAGGATGTCGCGGTGGAAGCGCCATTCGGACGAGGGGCGGCGGCTGCCCAGATAGGTGCCGTCGAAGCCCATCTCAACCACGTCGGCCGCCGTCATCTCATCGTAGGGAAGGCTGCTGGGGGTGATGAGGAAACCGCCCTCCACCCGCACCGACAGGTTGCCCGACGCCCCCTGGTTGACGCCCGACCGGTTCATGGCCCGGCAGGTCTCGACGATGGCTTGGCGCTGGGTCTCGTGCGGAAGGAGGATCATCGCGGCGCGTCTCCGGTTCGGCGGGGAAGCGGAGCGGGCCACGGGCGCGCCCCAACTGTCAAGGGTCGCCGGAGGGGCCGCCGGGCGCGTGGGCGAGCTGCGCGGCCACATCCCAATGGCGGACCACCCCGTCATAGCCCGCCGACAGCGCGCCGCGCCCGTCGGGCGTGAAGGTCACCGCCCACACCGGCTTATCGTGCCCATGGAGGGCCGCAAGCTGCCGGCCGCTGGCCACGTCCCACAGCCGCACGCGCTGGTCCCCTCCCCCGCCGGACAGCAGCGTCTGCCCATCCGGTGCGAAAGCGACGGAGGTCACGAAGCCCGTGTGCCCGTAGAGCGTTCGGACCGGCTTTCCCGTCTCCAGGTCCCACAGCCGCACCGTCTCGTCGCTGGAGGCCGTTGCCGCGAGCCGCCCGTCCGGCGCGATCGCCAGCGCGTTCACGCTGCCCTCGTGTCCTTCCAGCACGGACAACTCCCGCCATGTGGTCGTGTCCCAGACGCGTACCCGGAAATCGTAGCCGGCCGAGACCAAGCGGCGCCCGTCCGGCGCGAAGGCGACGGCGTTGACGTTGCCCGTGTGTCCCTCCAGCGTGCGAACCAGGGCGCCGCTGTCGACCTCCCACACCTTCACGGCGGGGTCCCAGCCGGCCGAGGCGAACAGCCGTCCGCCCGGCGCGACCGCCAGCCCTACCACGTTCGCCGTGTGTCCCTCGTAGCTGTGCAGGAGCGTCCCGCTCTCCAAATCCCACAGCTTGATGGTCGTGTCGCGGCTGGCCGTCAGCCCCCGTTTGCCGTCGGGCAGAAAGGCGACGGCGTTCACGCCGGCCGTGTGCTCGCGCAGAGACGCCAGTTGCTTGCCCGAGGCCAAGTCCCATAGGATGGCGGAGTAGTCCCAACTGCCCGTCAGGGCGCGCGCGCCGTCGGGGGACACGGCCACGGCGTTCACCATGGCGCCATGCCCGATCAGGTCGGCCGCTTGGAGCGGGAAGGAGACGAGGACGGCCACAACCACCGCCGACAACTTGGCGCTGTACGGGCTGATGGATTTTGCACTATCATCCAAGCGTGTGCTCAAGGAGCGAGCGATGCCCCCGGAACGCGATTCGGAACTGTTGTCGAAAATCGACCTGCTGATCGAACTGGCTCGGCGGCAGGACGAAAGCACCCGCCAGCTCGATAGCCGCGTCCGGGTGCTTGAAAGAGAAATCGCCGAATTCCGGGGTGAGGTGCGGGGGCGGCTTGACGAAATGAGCAACCGCATCGGCGACGTCAACGCGCGGCTTCCCGTTCCCATCGCCTACGCCCCTCCCAACAAGCCGGCGGCTTGAACGCCACCGGCCGATGGGTAACAGGCGTCGGCGCCCGGAGTGCCGTTATCTCCAGGTGTTCCCGCGCGCGACGGCGGGGTTGAGCGTCGTCCGGTTAGGCTCGTAGGAGCCGCCCTCGGGCAGCGTGTAGCCGGACACCTGATGGCGGAACGGCGCGACCGGCGTACCGGTCATCGCGTCCACCGTCATCTGGTT
Source organism: Azospirillum mesophilum (assembly GCF_053470405.2). Taxonomy (NCBI): domain Bacteria; kingdom Pseudomonadati; phylum Pseudomonadota; class Alphaproteobacteria; order Rhodospirillales; family Azospirillaceae; genus Azospirillum; species Azospirillum mesophilum. The sequence continues at coordinate 22,728 of NZ_JBPXMQ020000046.1, read as the reverse complement.
GACCAGAAAGGCCGAGTTGCCGGCCGTGGCCGGCATCATGGCGGCGACCCGATAGGCGGGCGTGCCGTCCTCCAGCGCGACCTCCGTCACGCGCAGAACCTGCACGTTGTAGGTCTGCTCGACCATCTGCTTGATCTGGTCGGCGCTTTTGCCGGGGCTCTGGGCGGCGGCCGGGCCGGTCACGGCTCCGGCCAGCAGCAACCCGGCGATCAGCGAACGCATGCTCACGGTGACCTCACTCGGCGGGGGCGTGGTGGCGGCCGCCGTGATGGCCGCCATTGTGACCGGGGTGATGGCCGGGGCGCTCGCCCGTCACCTCCTCGACCCACAGCGAATGGTGCTCGCGCGCCCATTGCAGTTCGACCTCGCCGCTGCCCATGGCGTCGAAGGCACCCTCCATGCCGACGGAGCCGATGTAGATGTGCGCGATGACGATCGCGATCAGCAGCACCGCCACGGCGGAGTGGATGAGCTGGTACAGCTGCAAGTCCGCCGTCGTCCCGAAGGTGAAGGGGAAGACCAGCTGCACCCCGGTGAAGCCCAGCGCAGCACCGCCCAGCACTGTCGCCCAGAAGATCACCTTCTGGCCGGCGTTGAACTTCTTCGCCGACGGGTGCACGCCCTTGCTGAACAGGCCGCCGGCCTTCAGCGCCCAGGTGATGTCGTTGCGCTCCGGGATGTTGTGCCGCACCCACATCAGGAAGACCAGCACCACCCCGACGATGAAGGCGAAGCCCAGGTAGTTGTGGGCGAACTTGCCGTAGCTGGTCATCGCGGCGAAGACGTCCGGTCCCAACAGCGGCAGGATCGTGTGGCGCCCGTAGAGGACGTTCAGCCCGGTGACCGCCAGAACGACGAAGCTGCCGGCGGTCAGCCAGTGCACCCCGCGCTCGAAGGCGTTGAAGCGCTGGATGGTGCGGCCGGTCCTGGCGCCGTCGATGCGGATGCGGCCGCGCACCAGGAAGAACAGCACCAGCAGGCCCAGGATGCCGCCCAGCACGTACCCGCCGTAGCTGGACAGCGGGCCGTTGCGCAGGGTGCGCCACACCTCCCCTTCCGCCTGGACCAGCACGCCGGCCCGCTTGTTGGGGATGGAGACGAGCCCCTGCTCCCCCTGCCGGATGCCGCGCCAGTAGTCGGCCTTCGACGGGACTTGCGCCTGGGCCTGGGCCGGCGCGGCTTCCTGCGCCGAGCCGGGCGCGACGTTCCCCAGCAGCAGGGTCAGCGTCAACAGCATCAGGCCGGCAAAGCGGCGGATCAGCGCGGGGGTCATGGTCATGACCCCGCTTTGGCCTGATAGGCGGTGCCCCAGCCCCAGGCGCCCGAGCCGTAGCCGCGGGCGACGACGCGCTCGCGGTAGATGTCGGACACCTTGTCCGCGTCGCCGGCCAGCAGCGCCTTGGTCGAGCACATCTCCGCACAGAGCGGCAGCTTGCCCTCGGCCAGACGGTTGCGGCCGTACTTCTTGTACTCCGCCTCCGAATTGGCGGCCTCGGGACCGCCGGAGCAGAAGGTGCACTTGTCCATCTTGCCGCGCGTGCCGAAGTTGCCGGCCTGCGGGTACTGGGGCGCGCCGAACGGGCAGGCGTAGAAGCAATAGCCACAGCCGATGCACAGGTCCTTGTTGTGCAGGACCACGCCCTGCTCGGTCTGATAGAAGCAGTCGACCGGGCAGACGGCCTTGCACGGCGCGTCGGAGCAATGCATGCAGGCGACGGAGATCGACCGCTCACCCGGCTTGCCGTCGTTGATGGTGACGACGCGCCGGCGGTTGATGCCCCAGGGCACCTCGTGCTCGTTCTTGCAGGCGGTGACGCAGGCGTTGCATTCGATGCAGCGGTCCGTGTCGCAGAGGAATTTCATGCGGGCCATGGTGATCGTCTCCGTCCGTATCAGGCCGCCGTGATCCGGCAGAGGGTGGTCTTGGTTTCCTGCATCTGCGTGACCGAGTCATAGCCGTAGGTCGTGGCGGTGTTCGCCGCCTCGCCCAGCACGACCGGGTCGGCGCCCTGCGGGTACTTGGACCGCAGGTCCTGGCCCTGGAAATGGCCGCCGAAGTGGAAGGGCATGAAGGCCACGCCGCGCCCGACGCGCTCCGTCACCATCGCCTTGACCCGCACCCGGCCCTTCTCCGCGCCCTCGACCCAGACCATGGCGCCGTCCTTGATGCCGGCGTTGTTGGCGTCGAAGGGGTTGATCTCCACGAACATGTCCTGCTGCAGCTCGGCCAGCCACGGGTTCGACCGGGTCTCGTCGCCGCCGCCCTCGTATTCGACCAGACGGCCGGAGGTCAGGATGATCGGGTATTCCTTCGACACGTCGCGGTCCTGGATCGACTTGTAGAGCGTCGGCAGGCGCCAGGACTTGGTGTCCTTGTAGGTCGGGTAGCTCGCCACGAGGTCGCGGCGCGGAGTGTAGAGCGGTTCGCGGTGCACGGGCACCGGGTCCGGGAAGTTCCAGGCGACGCAGCGCGCCTTGGCGTTGCCGGCCGGGTTCAGGCCATGCTTGATCGCCACGCGCTGGATGCCGCCGGACAGATCGGTCGTCCAGGAGACGGCACCGATCTTTTCGCCGCCGATCTTCCTGATGACGGCCATCTCCGCCTCGGTGAAGTCGCCGGCCCAGCCCAGCTTCTCCAGCATGGCGAAGGTGACTTCCGGATAGCCGTCCTTCACCTCCGACCCCACGGGGTAGGAGTTCTCGGCCAGCAGGTTGGCGCCCTTGTACTCGACGCCGAAGCGGGCGCGGAAGGCGCCGCCGCCCTCGGCCACCGGCAGGGAGGTGTCGTACAGGTTGGCCGTGCCCGGATGCTTCATCTCCGGCGTGCCCCAGCAGGGCCACGGCAGGCCGTAATAGTCGCCGTCGCACGGGCCGCCCACGGCGCGCAGCGTGGTCTTGTCGAAGGTCCCCTGATGCTGCATGTGCAGCTTCAGACGCTCCGGCGACTGGCCGGTGTAGCCGACCGACCACATGCCACGGTTCCATTCCCGCGTGATGTCCTCGATCACCGGCTCGGTGCCGTTGACCTTGATGTGCTTGAACATCGGCTCGGCGAAGCCGAACTTCTTCGCGAACAGGTACATGATCTCATGGTCCGTCTTCGCTTCGAAGAGCGGCTCCATGATCTTGTCGCACCACTGCACCGACCGGTTGGACGCGGTGCGCGACCCGGTGGTTTCGAACTGCGTGGCGGCGGGCAGCAGGTAGAAATTGTCCTTCCGGTCCGACAGGACGGCGGTCATGGTCGGGAACGGGTCGACGACGACCAGCAGTTCCAGCTTCTCCATCGCCTTCTTCAGGTCGGGAAGGCGGGTCTGGCTGTTTGGGGCGTGACCCCAGAAGACCATGCCCTTGATCGCCTCGGGCTGGTCCATGTTCTCCTTGGCTTCCAGGACGCCGTCGAACCAGCGGGACACCGGGATGCCGGTGGCCTCCATCAGCTTCTTGTCCTTGAAGCGGGCGAGAACCTCGTCATAGGACACGTCCCAGACGCGCGCCCAATGGCGCCACGCGCCCTCCGCCAGCCCGTAATAGCCCGGCAGCGAGTCCGACGTGACGCCGAAGTCCGTGGCACCCTGCACGTTGTCGTGGCCGCGGAAGATGTTGGTGCCGCCGCCCGACACGCCGACGTTGCCCAGCGCCAGCTGGAGCACGCAGTAGGCGCGGGTGTTGTTGTTGCCGATGTGGTGCTGCGTGCCGCCCATGCACCAGACCAGCGTGCCCGGACGGTTGGTCGCCAGCGTGCGGGCGACGCGCTTAAGCTGCGCGCCCGGAACGCCGGTGACCCGCTCCACCTCCTCCGGCGTCCACTTGGCGACCTCGGCGCGGATGTCGTCGAAGCCGTAGACGCGCTTGGCGATGTAGTCCTTGTCCTCCCAGCCGTTCTCCAGAACGTGCCAGAGGATGCCCCAGATCAGGGCCACGTCGGTGCCGGGGCGGAAGCGGATGTACTCGTTCGCCTTGGCGGCGGTGCGGGTGAAGCGCGGATCGGCGACGATCAGCGGGGCGTTGTTCTGCTCCTTCGCCTTCAGGATGTGGAGCATGGCGACGGGGTGCGCCTCGGCCGCGTTGGAGCCGATGAAGAACAGCGCGCGCGACTTCTGGATGTCGTTGTAGCTGTTCGTCATGGCGCCGTAGCCCCACACGTTCGCCACGCCGGCGACGGTGGTGGAATGGCAGATGCGCGCCTGATGGTCGACGTTGTTCGTGCCCCAGAAGGCGGCGAACTTGCGGAACAGATAAGCTTGCTCGTTGCTGTGCTTGGCGGAGCCGAGCCAGAAGACGGAATCCGGGCCGGACTTCTCGCGGATGGACAGCAGCTTGTCGCCGACCTCCTGGATCGCCTGATCCCAGGAAATCCGGGTCCACTTGCCGTCCACCATCTTCATCGGATAGCGCAGGCGGCGGTCGCCGTGGGCGTGCTCGCGCACCGCGGCACCCTTGGCGCAGTGGGCGCCCAGGTTGATCGGGCTGTCGAGGCTCGGCTCCTGGCCGATCCACACGCCGTTCTGCACCTCGGCGGTGACGGTGCAGCCGACCGAGCAGTGGGTGCAGATGTTTTTGACCAGCTTCACCGGCGCGCCGGCGGGGGCTGCGGGGGTGGTCGCCTCGGCCTTCTTCACCATGCCCAGCGGCAGGGTGGCGGCGACGGCGGCGCCACCGGCGGCGATGCCGGAGGCACGGAGGAACGAACGACGGTCGACGGTGTTACCGGTCAAGCCGGAGACCATCTTCGCGAGCTGCCGGCCACCGGCCGCGGCCGCCTTTTTCTTCGTCAGCATGGGGCGGTTCCTCTTAGAAGCGGCTCAGCTCGTAGACCGTCCGCACATGGTCGGTCTCGCGGTAGCCCTGGCTGGCGGCGTTCGCCGCATCGGCGGCCTCGGCCGGTTCGGTGCCGACAGTGACCCCAGCGGCGACCGCGCCCAGCGCGCCGACGCCCAGGCCAGCCGCGCGGAACAGGTCGCGCCGCGCGAGAGTGCCCTTATCCTTTTTGTCCCACATGTTCCTCACCCCTTCAGCCCGACGCACCCGCGTTTCCCGATGTTCATTGTTCCTCACGCCGCCATGTCGAAGGCTTGCGCCTCGACCTCCAGGAAGCGGCGGCCCAGCGTGCCGACCGCGCCGTAGAAGGCAGCGGATGGCGTGGTCTCCAGGTCGGCGAAGAAGCGCCCGGCCCAGGACCCGATGTGACGGTCGAAAAAGCGCCGCTGCTCGGCGAGGGCGGCCGGTTCACCGAAGGCTCCGGTGATCAGCCCCGCCATCATCTCCGCCAGCGCGGCCATGTGGTCCTCGGGCTCCTTCACGTCGTCGGCGCGCGCGATGCCCAGGCGCGCCATGTCGTCGCGCAGCTCGGCCAGCGGCTTTTCGTGCAGGAAGCCGGTCAGGTAGTAGGAGGCGTAAGGGGACAGGATGCCGCCGCCGACGCCGATGAAGAGGGTGTTGAACTCCTCTTCCACCGCGGCGGCGTCGGTGCTGCGCGCGGCCTGTCCCAGCCGGCCCCAGGCCTGCCCGAAGGGACTGCCGTCGCCGTCCAGTTCGGCCAGCGCGGCCAGGAACTCCGCGCCCGGCGGCCGCGCCAGCAGGCGCGCCAGCAGAGCGTAGACCTGCGCCCGCTGCAATTCCTCCGCCGGCAGTGCCGACGGATCGTGATCACCGGCCATGGACACGGCGCTCATCCCTCCCAAACGACATGCGGGGACACGCCAAGCCCCGAACGTCGCGCACGATCTTTCTTCAGGCAGCCTTCCGGCTCGCCCGTTGATGCGTCACGACGTCCTGGGCTGGCGCCCAAGACGCCCCCAACCATCAACCTTATATTGCACCTGCGAAAAGCCCCATGGAAACAGGGACTTACTTGCAAGGCTTGAGCTATTAAAGGGCGGAATTGCGGAATTTGTCAACAAACGTTGACGGGACTTTTCCGTGAGAAAAGGCTTATATTGTATGGCGTTATGCTTTGTTTGTCACATCGCCACCCGGACGACCGGCCAAGTCGCCCGGCTCATCTTGCACGTCGGAGTTGTTGTCTTCGCTGGCCACCAGCGGCTCTTCGGTCAGGTTTATGAAGCCCTTTCCAACACGGTAAAGAGTCTTGACCGGCTCGGGCAGGTTGAACATCCCCGTGTAGTCATCGGCGTAGTCTTTCAGCCCGTCGTCGTTGGCGAAAACGGGATCGGAGGTCCAAAGCTTGCGCAGGGCCTGCCGGTGCAGGTCCTCCGGAACCTCCGCGCGCAGAAACGGGGTGAAGTCGGACTCGCGCGTCAACTCCTCCACCGGCGGCAGATCTTTCAGCGGATCGTCCGCTTCGGCCGACTCGGGGGATGGGGCTTCTTCCGGCAACGGGCCTGGGGGCTGCGGGGGTGGTTCCTCCGCTACAGACTCCGGGGCAGGCTGCGCCAGTTTCCGCTTCAGGCGCGACCAGCGGGAGAGGAAGGTTTCGTCGGTCATGGTGTGCTCAAGTCCGGTCGCGGTTGCCCCCACCCTTCCCACGGCTGCGCCGCGGGCCCCTTCCCTCCCCCGCTTCGCAGGAGAGGGAGTTTACGGCGAAGCGGCGGCAGTCCCCTCTCCCGCCGCAGGCGGGGGAGGGTTAGGGAGGGGGCAAAAGCCGTTCAAAAATGCCTTTTCCGCTCGCGCTTCACGAAGGGGACGTCCACATGGTGCTGCTCCGTGAAGTCGCGGACGAGCGCGACCACCTCCGGCGGCATCGGCACGGTTTCGACGACCTCGACACCGCTGACCTGATAGGCCTCGCTTTCGTGGGCGGAGGCGGTGACGTGGAAGGGTACGACGGCCCCCGCCTCCCCGCCTTCATCGGGGCGCAGCACGACCCACAGGCGCGGCGGCTCCTGCGACAGGTTCAGCTTGTAGCCTTCGGTGTCGGTTCGGAAGAGTTCCAGCGGCAGCGTCGCGGCGTGGAACTGCGCCCAGCCCTCCCCTTCCCGCAGCAGGCGCCAGTCGCCCTCGACCGGCGGCGCGCCGGGAATGACGGAGACGGGATTCCAGACCCAGTCCACCCATGGGCTGGCGCTCTTGCGGCGCTCCAGCACGATGCCCACCGGCATCGTCTCGGTTCGGTTCAGCGTGTCGCTCATCGGCCCATCCTCCCTGGAAACGAGGTTGAACCACAAGCCGGGCCGGTCAGGCAACCAGACCAGCAGCCAGCAGCCGCTCCGCCTCCTCCAGATCCTCGGGCCGGTTGGTGTTGAAGAAGGGGTCGACCGGGTCCGTCGCGAAGTCGGCGATCGCCAGGCGGTAGCGCCCGGTCCAGACGTCCACCTTGCGGATGTCCTCCTCCACCATGGCGCGGCGGAGGTCGTCGGCGAGCCGGACCGGCCACAGGCCGAACACCGGATGCTCCTGCCCGTCCGACCGCGCGCAGGCGAGGTCGGCGCCCTCGCGCTCCACCGCCGCGACCAGCCGGGCCACGAGGTCGCCGGGGATGAAGGGCGCGTCGGTCGCGAAGCTCGCCACCCACGGGCAGTCCGGCGCGTTGGTCCTGGCCCACTCCAGCCCGGTCAGCACGCCCGCCAGCGGCCCGGCGTAGCCCTCCACCACGTCCGCCGCGACCGGCAGCCCAAAGGCGGCGAAGCGCGCCGGGTCGCCGTTGGCGTTCAGCACCAGCGGCCCGACCTGCGGGCGGGCGGTGGCGACGATGCGCTCCAGGATCGTGCGCCCGCCGAGCGCCCGCAGGCTCTTGTCCCCACCGCCCATGCGGCGCGACAGCCCACCGGCCAGCAGCACCCCCGCGATCGCGCTAGTCATCGTCCCGGCTTCCCTTGCGTTGGTGGCGTCCGCCCTCGTCGCCGACGGAGGCGGGATCCGCATCGAACACCAAACGGTCGGTTCCCGCCAGCGCCAGGAAGCGCTTGCCCTTCGCCCGGCCCACCATGGTCAGGTTCGCCTGCCGCCCCAGTTCCACCCCCCAAGCGGTAAAGCCGGAGCGGGAGAGCAGGATCGGAATGCCCATCTGCACGGTCTTGATGACCATTTCGGAGGTCAGGCGTCCGGTCGTGTAGAAGATTTTGTCCTCCGGCGACACGCCGTGCAGGTGCATGTAGCCGGCGACCTTGTCCACGGCGTTGTGGCGGCCGACGTCCTCCATGTAGATCAGCGGCCGGTCTTCCTGGCACAGCACGCAGCCGTGGATCGCGCCGGCCTCCAGATAGAGGCTGGGGGTCAGGTTGATCTTCTTCGACAGCGCGTAGATCCAGGAGGTCTTCAGCCGCGCGTCGGGGTTCAGCCGGACCGACTCGAAGGTCTCCATCACGTCGCCGAAGGCGGTGCCCTGGGCGCAGCCGGAGGTCAGCGTCTTCTTCTTGAGCTTTTCTTCGTAATTCGTGGCGCGCTCGGTGCGGACGACGACGGTGTCGATCTCCTCGTCGTGGTCGATGCCCGTGATGCGGTCGTCCCGCTTCAGCATGTTCTGGTTCAGCAGGTATCCCACAGCCAGATACTCGGGATAGTCGCCGATCGTCATCATGGTGACGATCTCCTGCCCGTTCAGGTACAGCGTCAGCGGCCGCTCGACGGTGACCGAGGCTTCGACCGGGCGCCCGTCCTGGTCCAGGCCGGAGACGCGTTCGGTCAGCTTGGGATTTGCCGGGTCCGGCTTTATGGTGAATTCCGAAAGATCCATGTTCGAAAGAGTGGGGAGGATCGGCCGGCGCCGCAAGCGCGGGATGTCTCTCTTCCGCAAGGTGGAAACGATGCATGAGTTCGGCGAGGCCTTCGCCACCGCCTTCCGGCTGATCGCCGCGCTCGACCCCGATCTGGTGCAGATCGTCGGGCTGTCGCTGCGCGTCAGCCTGACCGCCGTCGTCCTGTCGGCGCTGATCGGCCTGCCGCTGGGGGCGGCGGTGGCGGCCTTCCGCTTTCCCGGCCGGCGCGCGGTGGCGCTGCTGCTGAACACCGCGATGGGGCTGCCGCCGGTGGTGGTCGGGCTGATCGTCTACCTGATCCTGTCGCGTTCCGGCCCGCTGGGGGTGCTGGGGCTGCTCTTCACCCCGACCGCCATGGTCGCGGCGCAGACGGTGCTGATCGTCCCCATCGTCGCCGCCCTCACCCGCCAGACGGTCGAGGATCTGCTGGTCGAGTACGACGACCTGCTGCGCGTCATGGGCGCCGGCTGGCTGCGCCGGCTGACGACCCTGCTGTCGGAGGGGCGGCGCAGCCTGCTGACGATCATCCTGGCCGGCTTCGGCCGCGCGTCGGCCGAGGTCGGAGCGGTCATGATCGTCGGCGGCAACATCGAGCATGTTACCCGCGTCATGACCACCGCCATCGCGCTGGAAACCAGCAAGGGTGACCTGCCGCTGGCGCTCGGGCTCGGCGTCATTCTGATGGGGCTGTCGCTGGCCGTGAACCTCGCCGCCGCCCTGGCGCGGGAGGCCGCGCCGGCGTGATCTCCCCCGAAAGTGCGATGCCGTAAAATTTGCAGGACTTCCGGAAATTCCGCATAGTTGGCGCGAGCCTGCGGCCAACGCGGGCGGAAAATCCGGAGGGGACTGTTCCGATGTTGCGTCGTTCGTTCGTGTTGGGATGCGCCGCCGCGGCGGCTCTGGTGCTGGGTTTTGGTCAGCCGTCGCGGGCGGCGGACGAGCGGTTCATCACCGTGGCCTCCACCACCTCGACCGAGGATTCCGGCCTGTTCAAGGTCATCCTGCCGAAATTTACGCAGAAGACCGGCATCGAGGTGCGCGTGGTCGCCAAGGGCACCGGGCAGGCTATCGACCTCGCCAAGCGCGGCGATGCCGACGTGCTGTTCGTCCACCACAAGCCGTCGGAGGAGAAGTTCGTCGCCGAAGGCTTCAGCACCGAACGCAAGCCGGTGATGTACAACGACTTCGTCATCATCGGACCGAAGGCCGACCCGGCCCACGTCAAGGGCAGCAAGGACGTGGCCGCCGCGCTGAAGAGCATCGCCGACAGCAAGGCCCCCTTCGTCTCGCGCGGCGACGACAGCGGCACCCACAAGGCGGAGCAGGCCCTGTGGAAGACCGCCGGCATCGACCCGGCGGCCGGCGGCGGCTGGTACCGCTCCATCGGCCAGGGCATGGGCGCGACGCTGAACACCGCCTCGGCCGTCGGCGGCTACGCGCTGGCCGATCGCGGGACGTGGCTCAGCTTCAAGAACCGCGGCGACCTGGACGTCCTGGTGCAGGGCGACAAGCGCCTGTTCAACCAGTATGGCGTGATGCTGGTGAACCCGGCCAAGTTCGCCCACATCAAGGCGGCCGACGGGCAGGCCTTCGTGGACTGGCTGGTCTCGGCGGAAGGCCAGCAGGCCATCGCCAATTGCACCATCGAAGGCCAGTCGCTGTTCTTCCCGAACGCCAATGAGCCGGGCGCCTGACCTCCGACACTTTCGCAAAAGAAAAAGGCGCAGCCGAGGCTGCGCCTTTTTCTTTGGAGCGTGTCTCGCCCTATAGTTTTTCGCTGGGCGACACCGCCACGCAGCGCTGGCCGTGGCGCGTCAGTTCGGAGCAGACCTTGCGGGCCGTCTTCTCGTCCAGGCCGAGCATGCGGGCGCGGTAGACCTTGGCCTGGCCGTTCTTCACCTCGACCACGTTCTTCTTGGCGTTGCGCAGCAGGAAGGGCGCCTGCTTGCTCGCCTGGACCAGCGCCTTGTTGCCGGCGTCACGGCTGGAGAAGGCACCGACCTGCACGCCCCAATCCTCGTCATCGTCGTCATCGGCCCCATTGGCGGAGGCGCTGGCGCGCGGCCGGGCCGCCGCCGCGGCGGAGGTGGCGGAGGCGAGCTGCACCTTCGCGGCGGCCGGCTTGGGCGCGGTCTTGGCGGCGGCCGGCTTGGCCGGCGGGGCGTCGTCCTCTTCCTCGTCGTCATCGTCGTCGTTGCTGGCGACCTGCGGGGCGGCCCGGTCGGCGCGGGCCATGACCGTCGCGTCGGGGCTGGGCTTGCCGAAGGCCTTGTCGAGCAGCGCCGCCATGCGGACGTCGCGCGAGGCCGCCGACTTGCCGCCCATCACGACCGCCACCAGCCGCCGCCCGTCGCGCACCGCCGAGGCCGCGAGGTTGAAGCCGCTGGCCACCGTGTAGCCGGTCTTGATGCCGTCCATCCCCTCGTAGCGGGACATCAGGCGGTTGTGGTTGTGCAAGGACCGGCCGCCATAGACGAAGTTGCGGCGGCTGAAGTACGGGTAATATTTCGAATGGTCGGCCAGCAGCGCCCGCGACAGGACCGAGAAGTCGCGCGCGGTGGTCACCTGCTCCATGTTCGGCAGGCCGTTGGCGTTGCGGAACACGGTGTTGCGCATGCCAAGCTCGCGGGCCTTGCGCGTCATCATCTCGGCAAAGCGCGCCTCGCTGCCGCCCAGCGCCTCCGCCAGCACGACGGCGGCGTCGTTGGCCGACTTGGTCACCAGCCCCAGGATCGCCTGCTCCACCCGCAGCGTCTGGCCGGCGCGCAGGCCCAGCTTGGTCGGCGACTGAGCCTCCGCCCAGGAGGAGACGGGCAGCGCCTGGTCCAGCGTCAACCGCCCTTCGTCCAGCGCGTCGAAGGTGAGGTACAGCGTCATCATCTTGGTGAGCGACGCCGGATGAGTGATGACGTCGGCGTTTTCTTCGTGCAGAACTTCACCCGTTCGCGCATCCACGACGATGGCCGCGTATTTCGCGGCGAGCGCCGGGACCGAGGCGAGCATCGCGCCCGACAACGCCAGCGCGACGAACAGGCCGCGCGTCAGTCGTCCCGGGACCGAATGCTCCCCCACCGAACGCGCGGCATTCCGCTCCCCGTCCGCTTTCCGCCCGCCCCAGGCGAACGAAAAAAGCCGGCTTCGAACGGCGCTGCCCTTAACGCTCATGATGCCTCCGCCAAAGGCTAATACTTGTTGTTTGGCGCAATGGTAAATTCCTGCCGAATCAGTGTCTAGGGACAATTCGTTAATTTCGCGACTTGGATTCCTTTGCCGCGCCGATGGCGAAAACGGGGTAATATGGGACCCGGGGCGGGCGGACGGCGTTCAACCGACAGCACCCGCACGCCTGTTTTCCCCGGCCCCTCCACCGGACGCGAGGCACCCCATGCGAATCCCGACGCAAGGCAACGGACGCGCGCGACGAACGGCTTTGCTGGGGACCATGCTGAGAGCGATCGGGGGGCTGAGAGCGATCGGGGGGCTGAGAGCGATCGGGGGGCTGGGAGCGATCGGGGGAGTTCTGGCGGGTTGCTCCACCTTCGGGCCGACCGACGCCGGAGTGGCCAGCAACCTGACCTGGATCAGCTACCTCAACGGCGACGACCTGCGCGCCGCCTGCTCCAAGGGCGGCACCGACCGATACCGGCTGGTCTTCAACGCGGATTACAACAAGCACGTCCGGACCTACGACGTGGTCAGCGACGGCTCCAACGGCGGCGCCTTGGTGGAGGCGCGGGTGCTGGAGGCCACCGACCTCGCCCGCATCGACCTGAACGACCCCACGGCGGTGTCGCGCGGCCCGGTGGAAAAGCTGCACCTGACCCCGCGCCAGTTCGCGCTGTTCATTTTGCGGCTCTACGAGACCGGCGCCTTTTCCCCGGCGCCGAGCAGCGGCATGCGCATCCCTTCGAGCGGCGTCTACTGGCTGATCAACGGCTGCCGGCGCGGCAACTGGTTCTTCAACGCCTACCCCTACCCGACCGACCGCTTCGCCGACGTCCGCTTCGACGGCCCACCGTGGCGGGAGCATTGAAGGCGGGACCATTGAAAACGCCCTTCCCCCAGGACGGGAGAAGGGCTTGCTCCTGAAAAATGTTCCTTACGCGGTCTCGACCAGCGGCGTCGTGCGCAGCTCGTCCGGAACCAGCGTGTCGACCCAGGGGCCGTCGGGCATGCGGCGGGCCAGTTCGGTGATGTTCCGGTTCCACCACAGCCGCTGCTCGACCAGATCGTCATAGTCGAAGTTCGACTGGCGCCACGTCCGCTCGGCGGCGTGGAAGGACACCATATCGATCGGGAAGCCCACGTCGTTGGTGGAGAAGCGCGTGCTGTCGAAGGACAGGTAGGCCAGCTTCAGCGCCGTCTGCATGTCGGTGTTGTAGGTCAGCGCGCGGTCCAGGATCGGCTTGCCGTAGGCGGTCGCGCCGATGGAGAGGTAGGGCGTGCGCTCGTCCACCTCGATCCAGTTGCCCTCCGGATAGACCAGGAACATGTAAGGCTCGCGGTCCTCGGCGAGCTGACCGCCGATGATGGCGTGCAGGTTGAAGTGCAGCTTGGATGTCTCCAGCGACTCCTTGTCCTCCTGCGCGACCTGGCGCAGGCAGGCGGTGAAGGCCGACACCGCGTCCAGCATGGTCGCGTAGCTCTCGTTCCGGCGCTTGCCCATGTCGCGGCGCAGGTAGGCCAGCGTCTTGTCGCGCACGCTGCGCAGGCCGGAGTTCATGATGAAGAAGCGGTCGCCGCCGCTGCCGACCATCGTCACCTTGCGCGCCGAGGAAAGCTGCGATCCGCTGGTGATGCGCCCGTCGGAAAGACCGATCAGGCCGTCGCGGGTCTTGATGCCAAGGCAGTAGGTCATGAAAAGCGTTCCCGGGCTTAAGGTGCGACATTCCGCCGCAGTTTGGCTGACTTTTGGCCGAAGGGCGTCTCTTCGGCGGCTGCGCTACGATAGGGCACTGATGGCGGTAAAGCTTTCGTAAAGGAGTTGAGCCGCCCGCGCGAAATGCTCGGCCCTTCGCGCCTTGCGGCTGGACCGCCCGCCTCTGCCGCCGGCACGGGCGAAGCCGCTCATACCTTTGCAATCATTGTGCATCGCACAAAATTTCCGTTGACACCACGGATGATCGCCCATATTTTCATCATTGCTGCATTGCAGCATTTTCCGGCCGGGCGACGGGCGGGAGATGCGGAACCGCCGATCGAACTGCGCCGATGCCGGACGGGACGAAAGGCAACGCGCAGGGACACAATAAGGAAGGAACGCAAAGGATGACGACCGCGACCAAGGTGAAGCCGATGACCACCCAGCCGTTCGAAAACGCCGCCGCCCAGGCGAAGGAGCAGTACGAAGGTTTCGTGAAGGCCGGCCAGGAACAGGTCGCCAAGACCTTCGAGCAGACCGCCGCCGCCACCAAGGAGCAGGTTGACAAGCTGTCGGCCCAGCTGCTGAAGGCCTACGCGGACCTCCAGGCGCTCAGCAAGGGCAACGCCGAGGCGGTGCTGCAGAGCACGACCATCGCCACCCAGGGCGCCGAGGATCTGAGCCGCGAACTCACCGCCTACGCCCAGGCGTCCTTCGACAAGTCGATCACCACCGGCAAGGCGCTGCTGACCGCCAAGTCGCTGAAGGAGGTCGTCGATCTCCAGACCGACTTCGTGAAGAGCAGCTTTGACGCCTTCGTCGCGGAAGCATCGCGCCTGCAGGACCTGACGAGCCGCCTGACCGACGCCACGCTGGCGCCGCTGAACGCGCGCGTCGACGTCACCGTCAAGACCCTGTCGAAGCCGCTCGCCGCGTAACGCCCTGGCAGGTTTACGGCAAGCCGCGGCCCGACCGTCTCCGGACGGCCGGGCCGTGTTGCGTTTGGGCCTCTCACCGGAAGCACCGCCCCGCATAGGTTCCATTGCAATTTTGTGCACCGCACAAAAACCCTTTGACAGGGCGGGGAGTCTGCCTTACTTTTAGCCATGCTGCATTGCAGCAAAGGATCCGACGCCCTTGTCCGGGGTCGAGACTGATCCGCCCGCGCGGTCGCCAATCGGTTGGGTCCAGCGCGGTCCAACCCTATCGAATCGCGAGGAGCCTTTCCATGTCCGACAAGTTCGCCGCCGCCTCCAAGACCATCGAAGACGCCATCGCCGCCGCCAAGCAGAACGTCGAGGGCCTGACCAAGGCCCAGCAGGAGCAGTTCGAGAAGGCGTCCGCCCAGATCATGAAGACCTTTGACGAGCTGTCCAAGCTGACCAAGGGCAACGTCGACGCCGTGGTGAAGTCGGGCACGATCGTCGCCAAGGGCGCCGAGGAAGCCGGCAAGCAGGTCGCCGCCTACACCCAGTCGTCGCTGGAGAAGAGCGTCGCCAACGGCAAGTCGCTGCTGGCCGTCAAGACCATCCAGGAGCTGATCGAGCTGCAGACCTCCTTCGCCAAGGCCAGCTTCGAGGCTTTCGTGGCCGAGAGCGCCAAGCTCCAGGAGCTGTCGGTGAAGATCGCCAACGAGGCGCTGAGCCCGATCAACGAGCGCGTCAACCTGACGGTCGAGACGCTGTCGAAGCCGGCGGCCGCCTGATCGGCCATGACGCCCCGGGGACGCAAGGCTCCCGAGTCCGGACGTTCCGGGACGCGATCGTCCGGAACGCCGGCCTCCGTGAGGCGGCGGCCCTTCCAATTTCGCCGCGTCACGACAATGTGATGCTCCGGGAAAGCCCGGCGGCTCCTGCCGCCGGGCTTCGTCTTTTTGGGCGAATGGCCGTCCGAAAGGCGCGGTGCGGGGTCCAAAACCGGCTTCTCGATCTATTTCGGGGTATGCAGGCCTGTTTCGTTCCGAAAGGGCCTCTCCCAAATGGGGAGAAACCCAAAACGGCCTCTTCCCACCGCGCCCGGAGTTCTCATATCATTGATGCGACGTACATCGCGATGCTGACCTGTTGAGACCATGGCCGAGAACGACAAGCACGGCGACGAGGGGACCACTACGGGCGTGGTCATAAAAGCCAAGCCTAAGACTAAAAAGCCCTCGATGTATAAGGTCTTGATGTTGAACGACGACTACACACCTATGGAATTCGTCGTTCATGTCTTGGAGCGCTTCTTCTCCAAGTCGCGCGAAGAGGCGACACGGATCATGCTGCACGTGCACCGGCGGGGTGTGGGCTTGTGTGGTGTGTTCACCTACGAAGTGGCGGAGACGAAAGTCACGCAGGTGATGGATTTTGCGCGCCAGCACCAGCATCCGCTGCAATGTACGCTAGAAAAGGATTAAAGCCACATATGCTGTCGCGTAACCTGGAACAGACGCTGCACCGAGCCCTGGCCCATGCGAACGAGCGCAGGCACGAATACGCGACGCTCGAACACTTGTTGCTCGCATTGACCGAGGACGCCGATGCTATGGCCGTCTTGCGCGCGTGCGGGGTCGACCTGGACCGCCTGCGT
Organism: Azospirillum mesophilum; assembly: GCF_053470405.2. Taxonomy (NCBI): domain Bacteria; kingdom Pseudomonadati; phylum Pseudomonadota; class Alphaproteobacteria; order Rhodospirillales; family Azospirillaceae; genus Azospirillum; species Azospirillum mesophilum. The sequence goes on along the minus strand of NZ_JBPXMQ020000046.1, from coordinate 6,639 downwards.
GCTGAACTGTCGGATTACCTCGACAACGAGCTTGCGAACCTAATCACGAACAGGCCCGATGATGCGAAGCCGACGGCTGGTTTCCAGCGGGTGCTGCAGCGGGCAGCCATCCACGTCCAGTCGTCGGGCCGTGAAGAGGTGACGGGAGCAAACGTGCTCGTCGCCCTGTTCTCTGAACGCGAAAGCCACGCGGTCTACTTCCTGCAGGAGCAGGAGATGACCCGTTTCGACGCAGTGAACTACATCTCTCACGGAATCGCGAAGGCCCCGGGCCGCTCGGAAGCGAAGCGCGTTACGGGTGCTGACGAGGACGCGGCGGCGGAGAAGGTCGTGAAGAAAGGCAGCGAAGCCCTTGAGGCTTATTGCGTCAACCTGAACAAGAAAGCGGCGAGCGGGAAGATCGACCCGTTGATCGGCCGGGAGCAGGAGGTCGAACGGACCATCCAGATCCTGTGCCGGCGGTCGAAGAACAACCCGCTCTACGTCGGTGACCCCGGTGTCGGCAAGACCGCCATCGCCGAGGGCCTGGCCCGCCGCATCGTCCATGGCGAGGTTCCGGAGGTGCTGAAGGGCGCCACCATCTTCGCGCTCGACATGGGCTCCCTGCTCGCCGGTACGCGGTACCGCGGCGACTTCGAAGAGCGCCTCAAGGCCGTCGTCTCCGAACTGGAGGCCACGGAAGGTGCGGTCCTCTTCATCGACGAGATCCACACGGTGATCGGTGCCGGTGCGACCTCGGGCGGTGCGATGGACGCGTCGAACCTGCTGAAGCCGGCCCTCGCCTCCGGCTCGCTGCGCTGCATCGGTTCGACGACCTACAAGGAATACCGGAACTATTTCGAGAAGGACCGGGCGCTCGTCCGGCGCTTCCAGAAGATCGACGTCAACGAACCGTCGATCGAGGACGCAATCAAGATCCTCCAGGGGATCAAGCCTTACTACGAGAAGCACCACCGGGTGAGCTACACCAACGACGCGATCCGTTCGGCGGTGGAGCTGTCCGCGAAGTACATCGGCGACCGCAAGCTGCCGGACAAGGCCATCGACATCATCGACGAGGTCGGGGCCGCGCAGATGCTGCTGCCGGAGAACAAGCGGAAGAAGAAGATCTCCGTCAAGGACGTGGAGGCGGTGGTCGCCAAGATCGCCCGCATCCCGCCGAAGTCGGTCAGCCGCGACGACAAGGAGACGCTCCTCAACCTGGAGCGCGACCTGAAGACCATGGTCTTCGGCCAGAACAAGGCCATCGACGCGCTGGTCTCCGCCATCAAGCTGGCCCGCGCCGGCCTGCGCGAACCGGAAAAGCCCATCGGCAACTACCTGTTCACCGGCCCGACCGGTGTCGGCAAGACCGAGGTGGCCCGCCAGCTCGCCCACACGCTGGGCATCGAGCTGACCCGCTTCGACATGTCGGAGTATATGGAGCGGCACACCGTCTCCCGTCTGATCGGCGCGCCTCCGGGCTATGTCGGTTTCGACCAGGGCGGCCTGCTCACCGACGCCATCGACCAGCATCCGCACTGCGTGCTGCTGCTCGATGAGATCGAGAAGGCCCATCCGGATCTGTTCAACATCCTGTTGCAGATCATGGACCACGGCAAGCTGACGGACCACAACGGCAAGACGGTCGACTTCCGCAACGTGATCCTCATCATGACCTCGAACGCGGGCGCGGCCGACATGGCCAAGCCGGCCATCGGCTTCGAGCGCGAGCGTCGGGTCGGCGAGGATATGGAGGCGGTGGAAAAGCTGTTCACGCCGGAGTTCCGCAACCGCCTGGACGCGATCATCCCCTTCTCGCCGCTGACCCGGGAGGTCATCAACCGCGTGGTGGACAAGTTCATCATGCAGATGGAGGCGCAGCTGGAGGACCGCGGGGTCACGATCGAGCTGGACGAACAGGCTCGCGAGTGGCTGGGCAAGAAGGGCTACGACCCGCTCTACGGCGCCCGTCCGCTCGGCCGCGTGATCCAGGAGCACCTGAAGAAGCCGCTCGCCGAGGAGCTGCTGTTCGGCAAGCTCAGCAAGGGCGGCGTGGTCAAGGTCTCCATCAAGGACGACAAGCCGTCCTTCGAATATGCCGAGGGCGCGCGCAAGCGTCGTCCCGGCGACGAGGACGAAGAGGACATCATGCACGAGCTGGCGGAGTAACGCCGGATCGCGCGGAAACGAAAAGGGGGCCTTTCGGCCCCCTTCTTTTTTGCCCCGGCTTCCGTCAGGCCAGCGCGGGTTCCGCCGGTTCGGGCGTGGTCGTGTCCGCCGGCAGGACCACGCGGTCGCTCTTGAGGCTTGCCGCCAGCTGTTCCAGACACGGAAGGTTATTCTCGATCATCGCGTCGGCCGCGACCATCAGCTTGGCGAGGTTCTCGGGCGAGGCATCATCCAGGGACGAGCTGGCATTCGCCGGGTTGTCCTTCTCCAACCCCATGTCCGACTGGATGCGGTAATAGCTGGTCTCGCTGTTTTGCAGCCCCGGCAGGGCGGCCAGCAGTTGGTCACCGCCACAGGCGGACCCGCCGAAGATTTCCCGCAGCTGGTAATCGACGGTCTTGTTGGTGCCGTCGAACATCACGTTCAGGCTGGGGAGCATCCAGCCGAGCTTGCCCCAGCGCCGCGACTCCCGGTACGTGTACTTGTAGTTCAGGCCACCGGTGCCCAGCGACACGATCTGCACGCCCAGCGTGCCGGACGTGATCTCTTTCCGGTACATGCGCAGGACCGACGCAAAGGCGCACATCGCCGGGTCGTTGGCGTAGACGCCGCCGTCGGCCGCCGGGAAGGTGGTGCCCGCCCGGCTGCGCGGCAGGGACGGCGCCCAGTAGGTGGGAGCCGCGGAGCTGGCCCGCACGGCTTCCCACAGCGGGTAGTCGCGGAGCCGGTTGTCCTCGACCGTGTCACCGCTCAGATGCGCTTCGGCGCGGGCGCGGGCGCTCATGTCGCCGCGGGCTCGCCAGCTCTTGAAGAAGTAGGGGCGCGATCCGTACAGGTCGTAGGTGGTCAGCAGCAGTTCCACATCGCGCACTTCCGACAGCAGCGTGTGGGTGCCGAACGTGTCCTTCAGGACCCGTTCGTAGACCGCCGGGCTGTATTTCGGAGCGATCAGACCGTCCAGGGTGAAAATCGTGCGCAGCAGCGAGCGGGAAAAGATCGGGCCGGAATCCTTCAGATAGATGTCCAGCATCTCCTTCGCGGAGTACGGGTCCGGCTTCGACAGCCCGGTCGCCAGGACCGACCCGGTCGAGGTGCCGGCCATGAAATGGAACATCTCCGAACAGCGCTTGCCGGTTTTCGCTTCCAGCCACGTCAGCACCTTCGCCGGGAGAATCCCGCGCACCCCGCCCCCATCGACCGCCAGAATCCGAATGGTCCCCATAGCCGCCCCCTCGCTTATCACGGACTACGCATGTATTCGCCACCAGCGAAACAACCCACAGTGGCTATGGGAAACCGTAAGGGGATAATCCGGCGGCGTCAAACGCCGCCATTGCGTCACTTTGCAACGCAGGCGGCCGGGGCTTCGGGTCGGGGGCCGGAGATTGCGGCTGGGCGGGGGGCCGGACCGGCGGTAAAACGGAAGAAAAGACCATGACGAACCAAGAATCATGACCGGGAGACGCACCGCATGCCCCTGCCCTTCCTGACTGGACTCCGCGTCATCGACCTCGGCCAGTATCTGCCGGGTCCCTACGCCGCCCAGATGCTCGCCGACCTCGGCGCCGAGGTGGTGAAGGTGGAACCGCCGGAAGGCGACCCGCTGCGCCGGCTGACCACGCCCGACACCGACGGCACGACCGCCGCCTACAAGCTGCTGAACGCGGGCAAGACGGTCGTCCGGCTGAACCTGAAGAAGGACGACGACCGCGCCGCCTTCGAGGCGCTGGTCGCCAGGGCCGACGCGCTGGTGGAAAGCTATCGGCCGGGCGTGCTGGACAAGCTGCGGATCGGCCGCGACCGGCTGCGGGAGCTGAACCCCCGGCTGGTGCACGCCAGCCTGTCCGGCTGGGGCAGCACCGGTCCCTATGCCCAGCGCGCCGGGCACGACCTGAACTACATGGCCATCGGCGGCGGCCTCGATTCCTCCGGCCTGCCGGAGCGGCCGATGATCAGCCACCCGCCGGTCGCCGACTTCGCCTCAGCCCAGCAGACGGCGCTCGCCGTGGTCGCGGCGCTGCTCGGCCGGCAGCGCACGGGAACCGGATGCTTCCTCGACCTTTCCATCATGGAGTCGGTGCTGGGCTGGCAGGGCTTCAACCTGACCGCCGCGGCGCGCGGGGAAACGCCGGCGCGCGGCACGGCGCTGCTGTCCGGCGGGACCGCCTGCTATCGCATCTACCGCACGGCAGACGGACGCTTCGTCACCCTGTCGGCGCTGGAGCCCAAATTCTGGCACGGCTTCTGCGAGGCGGTCGGACGCCCCGACTGGATCCCCCGCCAATCCGAGCCCTTGCCCCAAGCCGCCCTGATCGCGGAGTTGGAGGCCCTGTTCGCCGGCCGCGACCTCGCCGCCTGGAAGGCGCTGCTCGACCCGGTGGACTGCTGCTTCGAAGCGCTGCCCACGCTGGACGAGGTCGCCGACCACCCGCAGGTTGCCGCGCGCGGGCAGGTGCGGCGCGTGCCGGGGCCTGAGCCTCTGCTGGAGACTCTGCTCGGCCTGCGCGTGGACGGTGGAACCCCGCCCGAGCGCACGCCGTTCCGCGAAGCGTCCGTCGCGGACGTGCTGGCCGCCTGGACCTGAGCCCCAATAGGAGAGACTGTGGGAGGGACGCTGTGACCGACTTCGACACCGACTGTCTGCGCCGCGCCATCGCGCTCAGCCGCGCCCACATGCAGGCGGGGGCGGGCGGCCCCTTCGGCGCGGTCGTCGCCAGGGACGGCCGCATTCTGGGCGAGGGGTGGAATCAGGTCACCTCAACCAACGACCCCACCGCCCACGCCGAGGTCGTCGCCATCCGCAACGCCTGCCGGGACCTGGGGAGCTTCAGCCTGTCCGGGGCGACGCTCTACACGAGCTGCGAGCCCTGCCCCATGTGTCTGTCGGCGGCCTATTGGGCGCGGGTGGAGCGCATCGTCTACGCCAACGGCCGCGACGACGCGGCGTCCATCGGCTTCGACGATGCCTTCCTCTACGCCGAGGTCGCGCTGGCTCTGGAGCAACGCTCCATTCCCATGCAGCGTCTGCTGGCCGAGGAGGCCCGCGCGGTGTTCGAGGAATGGGCCGCCAAGCCGGACCGCATTCCGTACTGAGGGGGAGTGTCTACCCCTCCCCCTCGCGCCGGTACGGGGACAGATCCATCAGCGCCTCCCGTTCCGCCGCCATGGCGGCCCGTTCGCGCGTCAGGAAATCGTCCAGCGCGCGGCGGAAGCCGGCGTCGGCGACCCAGTGGGCGCTGTAGGTCGGCACCGGCAGATAGCCGCGCTGGATCTTGTGCTCCCCCTGCGCGCCGGCCTCAACCCGTTTCAGGCCCCGTTCGATGGCGAAGTCCAGCGCCCGGTAATAGCAGGCTTCAAAGTGCAGGAAGCGGTAGCGCCCGTCGGAGCCCCAATTGCGGCCGTACAGCGCCTCCGTCCCGATCAGGTTCAGGGCGCCCGCCACCCAATCGCCGCCGTCCTCGCACATCACCAGCATCACCCGGTCCGCCATGGTCTCGCCCAGCAGCCGGAAGAAGGCCCGGTTCAGGTAGCCCCCGCCCCACTTGCGGTCGGCGGTGTCCATGTAGAAGCGGTGAAAGGCGTCCCAATGCTCCGTCTTCAGGTCGGCGCCGGTCAGCGCGTGCAGGCGCACACCGCTTTCCGCCACCTCGCGCCGTTCCTTGCGGATGGCCTTGCGCTTGCGGGAATTGAGCGTGCCCAGGAAGTCGTCGAAGCTGGCGTAGCCGCGGTTCTCCCAATGATACTGCACCCCTTCGCGCAACAGCCAGCCGGCCTCGCCCAGCCGTGTCCAGTCCGCCTCGGTCGGGAAGGTCACATGGACGGAGGACACGCCGTAGCGCCGGGCCACCTCCTCCATCGCCTGGATCAGGGCGGCGTAGACGACATCTCCCCCGTCCGGCCCTAAAACATCTGGACGGACCAGCAGACGCGGCCCCGGCACCGGGGTGAAGGGCACCGCGACCTGAAGCTTCGGGTAATAGCGGCCGCCCGCCCGCTCATAGGCGTGCGCCCAGCTGTGGTCGAAGACGTATTCGCCGTAGGAATGGCTTTTCAGGTACATGGGCACGGCGCCCACCATCCGCCCCGTCGCGTCGAGCGCGGCAAGGTGCGTGGGCTGCCAGCCGCTGCGCCGGGTGGCCGAGCCCGACTCCTCCAGCGCCAGCAGAAAGGCGTGGCTGAGGAACGGGCTGTCCAGCCCGGCGCAGGCGTCCCACTGCTGCGGGTCCGCCTGCCCGACGCCGGTCAGGACCTTGACGGTGATCGAGTCGCTGCCGTCCGGCATGCTCCCTCCTTCGCGGATACGCCAAGGGAGGTGGTTGCCCTTCCGCGCTGCGGCAAGACTCCGTGTCCTTCTCAGACCTGTTCGGGGCTCAGACCCGTCCAGTGTTAGAGCGTGTCGTCAGTTGAGCCAGATGACAGCCGAGACGAGGTAAACGGCGGCCAGAAAGGTGCTGGCAAGCTTGTCGTAGCGTGTGGCAATGGCCCGGA
>NZ_JBPXMQ020000045.1:0-46656 GCF_053470405.2 Azospirillum mesophilum | reverse complement strand
ATAGGGAGTCCCCCTCACCCCGGCCCTCTCCCCGGAGGGGAGAGGGGGAATTCGCCGCTACCGCCGCCGGCCTCGCCGCCGCGAGGATCGTCGCGATCGCGCCGGCCTCGCGGGAGTCCGCCAGTTCCTCCAGGCTCAGGCCCAGCTTGCGGCGCCAGTTGGGGTATTGGTCCACGGTGCCGGGCAGGTTCACCTGCTCCCGCTCCGCGGTCAGGTCGTCCAACTGGGCGATGGCGATGGTGGAATTCGTGCGGGCAAGGAAGGCGTGCACGGCGTGGCTGAGCGAGTCCTCGTAGGGGCTGTCGGCACCGAAGCTCGCGGGCAGGGGCAGGTTGGCGGCGGTCAGCGCTTCCAACAGGCGGCTGCGCTCCGTCCGGCGGCGGTCGCGTTGGCGGTCCGCCTCGCCCTCGGCGGGGTAGAGGCCCTTCTGCTCCTTCAGTTCGATGTCGTGCCCCTCCCACCAGCCGCGCAGCGTGGCGAGGTCGTGGCTGCCCACGGTGGCGAGCGCCATGTAGGGATAGTCGTCGGGGCCGACGAAGCCGCCGTCGGCGGTCCATTCGAAGAACACCACGCGGTAGCTCAGGACGCCGGCCTCCTCCATGCGTTCGCGGAAGCCTTCGGGCACGGTGCCCAGATCTTCCCCGACGACGAGGCAACGGTTGCGCTGGCTTTCCAGGGCCAGAATCCCGAGGAGGTCGTCCATCGGGTAGGCGACATACGCCCCTTCGGACGGCGGGTGCCCCTCCGGGATCCAGTAGACGTGCTGGAGCGCCATGGCGTGGTCGATGCGCAACGCGCCGGAGTGGCGCATGTTGGCGCGCACCAGCTCGATGAAGCGGGCGTAGCCCTCCTCCCGCAGGGCGTGCGGGTGGAAGGGCGGCAGGCCCCAGTCCTGGCCGGCGGGGTTGAACAGGTCGGGCGGGGCGCCGACATGGGCGGCGGATACGACCACATGGGGCGCCGCCCAGGTCTCCGCCCCCGCGCTGTCCGCTCCGACGGCAAGGTCGCGGTAGAAGCCGACGGCCATGCCGCGCTCCCGCGTGCGTTCCGTCGCGGCCTTCAGCTGCGCGTCGGCCACCCATTGCAGCCAGACGAAGAAGTCGATGCGCTCCCGGTGCTCCTCCGTGAAGCGGCGCACGGCGTCGGAGGCGGGGTCGCGGAACTCCGCAGGCCACCGGCGCCAGTCGGGCTTGCCGACCTCGGCGAAATGCTCGCGGAGCGCCTGGAAGGTGCAGAAGCGCTCCAGCGCTTCCCCCATTTCGACGCGGTAGGCGGAGAAGGCGGTCCAGCGGTCGGCGCCGCTGTGCTCCTGGAACTGGGCGAACAGCCGCTCCAGAATCGGCAGCTTCAGCGCCGCCACCGCCGCGTAATCGACCAGCGGGGCCGCATCGGCCGCCTGCACGGCCTTGGTGAAGTCCTCCGACGCGACCCGCGCGCGGGCCTCCTCGCAGGCCATCAGCTCCGGCACGGCCATCACGTCGATGTAGAGCGGGTTCAGGAACAGCCGGCTGGCGGGGGAGTAGGGGCTGGCCTGCTCCGGCTGGTCGAGGAACAGGGCGTGCAGCGGGTTCAGCCCGACGATGCCCGCCCCGCGCGCCGCCGCCATGTCGGCCACGCTGATCAGGTCGCCGAAGTCGCCGATGCCCCAGTCCCCCGCGCAGCGCAGGGAGAAGAGCTGCACCGACAGCCCCCAGATGCGCTCCCCCATCTGGAGCGGCACCGGCAGATGGCAGCGGTCGGGCGCGGCGATCACCGTCGTCTCCGCCCGCAGCCCGTCGCTTTCCAGCAGCAGCCGGTGGTAACCGGGTGCCGGAGCGTCGCCGAGGCCGAGGCGGCGCACCTCCACGCACCGCCCGTCCAGCATCGCCTTGCGGATCAGCGGCAGGTCGCCGAACAGGGCGGCGTCGGTGCGCACCTCCCCGCTTTCCAGGGCGAGCGTCCAGCGAAGCTCGCCGCTGCCCTCCGGCAGGGTGACGGGCACGGTGAAGGTCGGGCGGTCGATGCGCTGGACCACCACCGGCGGCAGGGGCCGCGACAGCTCCGCCCGGTCGAGGTCGGACAGGGCGCGCGTGGCGGCGTCCTCGTCCGGGGCATCCACCTCCATGACCTTCAGCAGGGCGCGCACGGTGTCCTCCGACGCCCGCACCGTCTCGCCGGCCGCGTTGGTGTAGCTCGTCTCGACGCCCATGCGCTCGGCAAGGCGGTCGAGCGTCGTGGTCTCCTCGATGGACCAGACGACCGACCATGCGCCCAGCGCGCCGTCGCGGATGCCCTCGCCCTCCGTCCACAGGACGCGGCCGGGCGGGTCGCTCATGCCCGGCACATGGGTGTCGGACAGGTTGGCACGCAGGTGCAGGCGGCTGCCGTCGCCGAGGCGCCAGCACACCCGCACCCCGCGCCCGCCGATCACCTCATGGGTGGCGGCGCCGCCCGGCGCGCCCTCCAGCCGAGGCGCGATCTCCGTCCGGCGAAGCGCCAGGATGCGGCGGTACCAGTCCAGCCATTCGGCGTGGCCAGGCTTGTCGCGGTTCTCCCAGTCCAGCTTGGCGGACAGGTAGGTCGCCATGCCCGTGGGGTCGGGGATGCGGTCGCGGACGGCGGGGTCATGGAATTCGGGGAACTTGGCGAACTCCTCCCGGCGGCCGTTGCGGACGGCCTCGGCCAGCTCGTCCCCGAAGTCGCAGAAGAAGGGGAAGGGTTGGTCCGACGCCCATTCCTCGCCCATGAACAGCATCGGGATGCCCGGCCCCAGCAGGGTGAGCGCGGCCGCCGCCCGTACGGCCTTCGGCTTGGCGACGCGCGTGATGCGGTCGCCGAAGGCGCGGTTGCCGATCTGGTCATGGTTCTGGATGAAGTTGACGAAGGCTGTGGTCGGCAGATGCGCCGAAGGCTCCCCGCGTGCCCCGCCGCCCCGGTAGGAGGAGGCGTGGCCCTGGAAGGCGAAGCCCTCCGCCAGGGCGCGGGCCAGCTTCACCGCGTCGCCCGCGTAGTCGGCGTAATAGCCGCTGGCCTCGCCCGACGCCATGCTGTGCAGGCAATGGTGCAGGTCGTCGTTCCACTGCGCGGTGTGCCAGCGCGGGTCGCCCTCCGGGTGGCGGTCCAGCAGGTGGGCCTCGTTCTCGTCATTCTCCAGGACGAGGTGGACCAGCCGCTTGCCGCGCACCAGATCGTGCACCCGCTCGGCCAGCTCCTGAAGGAACAGCCGGTCACTGTCGTCGATGATGGCGTGGACCGCGTCGAAGCGCAGCCCGTCCATGTGGAACTCTTCGATCCAGTAGAGCGTGTTGTGGATGAAGTAGTCGCGCACCGTGGCATTGCGCGGCCCGTCCACGTTGATGGCGTCGCCCCAGGGCGTCTTGTGCCGGTCGGTGAAGAAGGCGCCGGCGTAGGCGTTGAGGTAATTCCCCTCCGGCCCGAAGTGGTTGTAGACCACGTCCAGGAAGACCATCAGCCCCTTGGCGTGGGCGGCGTCGATCAGCGCCTTCAGATCCTCCGGCCGGCCATAGGCGGCGTCGGGCGCGAAGGGCAGCACCCCGTCGTAGCCCCAGTTCCGGTTGCCGGGGAAGTCGGCCACCGGCATCAGCTCGATGGCCGTGACGCCCAGCTCCACCAGATAATCCAGCCGGTCGATGGCGGCCCGGAAGGTGCCGTCGGGGGTGAAGGTGCCCACGTGCAGCTCGTACAGCACCGTCTCGTGCCAGGGGCGCCCGGCCCAGCCCTCGTCCGTCCAGCGGAAGGTGGTGGGGTCGATCACCTCGCTCGGCCCGTGCACGTCCTCCGGCTGGTGGCGGGAGGCGGGGTCGGGCACCTTGGCGCCGTTCTCCAGCTCGAACAGGTAGCGGGTGCCGGGCTGGGCCTGGGCGGTGGTCCATTCGAACCAGCCGTCGCCCCGTCGCCCCATGGGCAGGATCCCCTGCGTGTCCTCCAGCCGCAGGGTGACGTGCTCGGCACTCGGCGCCCACAGGGCGAAGCGGACGGAGCCGTCGGGCAGAACCTGTGCGCCGAAGGGCATGGCGTGGGCGCGCGCGGTCCCGGTGCGGGTGCCGCCAGGGGAAGCCTGTCCGACCGGGCCGGACACTCGGTCGGCCACGTCCGGCCCGGCGTCGGCGCCCAGGATGCCGATGACGCCGGCCAGCGGGATCGCCACCCAGTCCGGCCGGTTCGCCAGCTCGTACCCGATCTCGTAGAAGGCCTTTTCCAGCAGGAAGAGTTTCAAAAGCTGCGAGGCGATGTTCGGATCGCCGGGATAGCCCGGACAATCCCCGATGCCCTCCCGATAGCCGGCGACGAAAGCCGAGGACGCCTCCCCCTCCCACCAGGCGAGCCAGGACTCGCGGGCGGAACGCGCGGTTTCGTCCAAATCGTCCGGCAAGGCGTTGCGCGCGGTCGCGGCGGCGTAGGCGACGGAGCGCAGCATGCCCGCCACGTCGCGCAGGATGCAGTGCTTGGCCCGCCGCTCGGCCAGCGGGCGCATGGGCTCGCCCTCGAAATCGACGATGTAGACGTCGTCCTTGGCGGCCAGAACCTGACCCAGGTGATAGTCGCCGTGCAGGCGCATGGCGCACAGGTCGGCCGACGCCGGGGTCAGCGCCGCAATCTGCTGCATCACCGTTTCCTCGCTGCGGGTCAGCGAGGCGCCGTAGACGGCGATGGCCTCGTCCAGCGTCGGCAGCGCGTCCCGCAACTGGCCCAGCACGCGGCGGGCCAGGGCCCGCACGCCCTCGGCCCAGTCGGACAGGTGGTCGGCGGTCACCGGCTCCGGCGTGAAGGCCGCGTCGTCGCTGGGGGTGGCGAGCGCCCGGTGCAGTTCCGCCGTGCGGCGGCCGAGCCGGCGCATGAAGGCCATCAGCGCGATGTCGTCGGCTTGGTCGTCGAAGCGCCGGACGCGCTCGACCAGTCGGCCGGTGACGTGGCTCCAGGCGTCCTCGCAGTCGGGGATCAGGGCTTGCAGGACGCACAGCGCGGCCGTCTGGCCATCCCCGGACCTTTCCACCCAGCCCAGCAGCGGCGGCGTGTTGCGGAAGTTCGCGACCTCCGTCAGGAAGCGGCTGACCTCCAGTTCCGGATGGATGCCGGGCTCCAGCTTGCGCAGGCCCTTCAGGATGGCCGTGTCGCCGACGCGGATGGAGGTGTTGGACTGCTCCACCCCCGCCCAGCGCAACGGCGCGCCGCTGTCCAGCGCCGTTTCAAAGTCGGCGAAGGCGCGACTGCGGCCGAAGCGCAGGCCGCCGCTCTGGGTGCCGTCCTTTTGGGTGCCGCCCTTGCGGATGCTGTCCAGCAGGGCGCGCACCACCTCCTCGTCGCCGTAGCCATCGCGCAGACTGCCCGCCCAGGGAAGCTCGTCGGGGCCGGCGATGGTGAAGGGGTCGTCCGGGTCGGTCCGCCCACTGCGGTCGAGGACGAGGGGAAGCTGGTAAAGCTGCGGCTCCCGCCCCGGAGGCTCCACCCGCAGCAGGCAGAGCTGGGCGGACCCGGACGCCAGCGGCAGGGGCAGGGCGTCGACGATGCGGACACCGGGGATGCCGGCGTCCTTCGCGGCGTACCAGCGCCGGCCGGCGAGGAAGCCCGGCAGCAGGTCGTCCTGCAGCAGGGACAAGGCCTCGCCCTCGATCGGGCCGGGAAAGGCTTTTTGTTTCGGCGCGGTCGGCAAGACACGTCTCCGGTGTTGAGCGGCTCGGCTTCGCACAACAACGGTGGAGACGCGGTGTTCCTCTCGCCCGTCCTCTTGGGATTAGCCGTCCGACAGGCGCGGGTGGTGCGGTAAACGCCCCAGGCGCCCAATCCGTTCCGCCAACTGCAACGCCTCGACCACATCGTCCAGACGCCCGCACTGCATCAGCGTGTGGGCGTGGGTGTTCAGCGCGGCCACCACCGCGCGCTCGTCGGTCACGCCGTCGGCGGGCTGGCCGTTGCGGTCCAGGATGACGGCGCCCAGCGCGGCCAGAGCCTCCGCCGACAGGTTGACGGCCTCCAGCACGGCGTCGTCATCCTCCTCGGCGGCGTTCAGCACGGGCTCCAGAAGCTCGGCGAGCAGACGGGGATTCATGAGCGTGCTCCTGACGGCGGGCGCGCCTAGTGGCGTCCTTCCTGTGAAACACCCGAGAGGGCTCCGAGTGCCGCTTCGGCCAGACGGGCGTGCGCGGCGGCGGTCGGGTGGACGCTGTCCCAGAACAGGAAGCGGTCCGGGTCGCGGCATCCGTTCGCAAGGCAGGGATCGGTCACGTTCGCGAATCCCGCCGCCGCCGGGTCGGCCAGCACCTCCTGCAACAGTGCCCAGACGTCCAGACGGTGCAGGCGGATGTGCAGGCGCTGCTCCACGTCGTCCAGGCTGCGCGCCAGCACCTGATTGTAGCCGACCGACACCATGGTGGCGATCTGCGCGGCACCGGGGCCGTATTGGCGGATGGCCGGCACGCGGCCGAGATCCGGCAGGTTGGGCACCAGGAACTCCCGCGCGCCGGCCTTGGCGAGGTCGGCGACGATGATGCCCAGCGTGCCCGCCGCCCCGGCCAGCGCCCCCCACGGATCCGGCGCCCCGACCGCCGCGCGCAGGTCGTTGCCGCCGCCGTAGACGACGTAGAGCGCGTCCGGGTCGGCCTTCCGGCGGGTCCGGCTGAGATAGGTGTCCACCTGGTTGCGCAGGCTGGGGGCGCGCAGGCTGGTCGGCCCGGCGCTGCCGACGGTGCGCGCGCCGCCGACGGCATAGTTGGTCCCGCCGGCGGAAGAGGCGGTCAGGCGCGTCCCCAGCCGTTCGGCCAGACGCTCCACCCAGACCGGGCCGTTGGAGAAGCGGCCCATCCCGGCGTTGCCGGTGTCCGACAGGCTGTCGCCGAAGACGACGAGGCCGCTGACCGGCGCTGCTGAAGATGGAGAAGACAAAAACGACATGACGAGCAATCCCGCGATGACGAATCCGGCGCGAACAGTCATGACCGGAACACTTTCTGCGATGCGCGCCCAGTATTCCGCCAACCGGGGATCGGCGGGATTTGCTGGCGCGAGGGCTCTCCAAATAGGAATGCCTCGCAGGGCGGGCAAGCCGCCGCGTCGTCAACTGCACGGGAGGTAGAAGAGAGGGCTTACGCCTCCAGCACGGATTCGACCTCGGACAGGTCGCTCAGGCGGCGGGCCAGCTTGTCCGTGCACTGGATTTCCAGGATGCCGAAGCCCGCGTTGGGGGCGATCGCGTGCAGGTCGCCGGCCATGCCGTTCTGGCTGGCGAAGCGCTTGACGCGCTCGACCATGGCGTCGCGCTCCGGCCGGCCGGGGCGCAGGCCGGGCAGGGGACGGGTGAACAGCAGCTTGTAGCGTTTGAACATGGCGTGCGCCATGGCGGGTCCCGGCGATGATGGACGGTCCGCCCGGATGTGGCACGTCCACCCCGGCGGGCGCAAGCCCTCCCGTGTTCCTTCAAGACATCATGGCAAGCCGCCATGGCAAACCGTCATGGAACTCTTTGCGGCCCTTTGAGTTTCCTGGGTATGCCGCAACGCAGCATGAGCTTTCCGTGATGCGGCATAAGCTGCACGAGGAGAGAGACCATGACCATCGCGCAACTGATCCAGGCGGCGCCGGCCAAGGCGAACGAGCTGTTCGTCAAGCTTGCCGAAACCTCCTCGCGCGCCGTGAAGACGCGCGAGCGGCTGCTGGCCGAGCTTCGGGACGAGATCGACCTTCAGATCCGCCTTGAGCAGGAACGGCTGTTCCCGGCGCTCCGCCGCCACAAGGAATTGAAGGATCTCGTCACCGACGCCGCCGCCGACACCAGGCAGGCCCGCGCCCTGCTGGACGAACTGGAGGCCATGCCCAAGGACGACGATGCCTTTGCCGACAAGGTCGTCGAACTGCGCCGCGTGTTCCAGCAGCACATCCGCGACGAACGCAAGGAACTGCTGCCCGCCATCCGCAAGGTGCTGAGCGACGAGGAAGCCCAAGCCGTGGCCGACCGCATCGACGCCCGCCGGTCGGAGATCGAGGAGGAACGGAACCGGGAGCCCGAGCCGGAACAGCCGCCACAGCAGAAGCCGGCGGCCAAGGCCGAACCCGAAGGCCCCACGACCCGTCAGGCGAGCGCTGCCATCGCCCAGGCGGCCGGCCGCGCGGTCGAACAGGCCCCGCGTGTCGCGGAAAAGGCGACGGAGAGCGCCGCGCAGGTGGCAGCGGCTTTCGCCCGCACTGGTGCCCGGAAGACGGCCGAGACGGCGGTTGAAACCGCGGTCGAAACGGGCAGCCAATCCGCGCGGCAGGCCTTCGGTACGGCCCGTTCGCTGGCGACCCCGCTGGCGACTCCGATGATCGACGGTTTTGAAACGCTGGCCTTGATCCCCGGCGTCGCCGCATCGGCCACGACGGAGGCCAGCCGCGTCTGGGCCGACTGGTTCGACCGGACGGTGCGGCTGGGTCTTCACGGCGCGCAGGATCTTGCCCGGACGCCCACGTTGATCCATGCGGCGGAACTGCACCGCCATCTGATGGGCGAATCGATGCGGGCGTGGTTCGACACCAGTTCCCGCCTGATGACCATCGCCCTGCACGCCTCCCGCGACATGCTGGCCCCCATCGAACGCCAGACGCAACGCATGAAGGACGCGGACCGGTCGCGGTGATGCCGCGCCCTCTCTCCCCCGGTCGTGGGGGAGAGAGGGCCGGGCTCACGCGGCCTTCTGCGGCTGCGCCATCTGCGAGCGGACGTGGTCGCAGGCTTGGTTGACCTCGCGGGTGAAGGTATCGTAATCGACCTGAAGGCCGTTCAGATAGGTGCTCCAGCCCGCGCAGGTCTTGGCGTAGTGAACGGCGGCTTCAATCTCGGCGTCAGTCGCGCCGAACAGCTTGGCGAGCGCCGTGTGATAGAAGGTGCAGTAACGGCACTTCGTCACGGCGGCGATGCCGAGCCCGATCAGCTCCCGGTATTTCTGGGGAACCGGCCCGTCATCGACCTGGATGGTCTTGAACAGGCGCCATTCCGCTTCGATCGTGGTGTCGGGAAGTTCCTTGAAGAAGCTGGGGACGAGCCCGAAAACCTGCTCGATCTCCCGATAGACGCTCTGGCGATCCATGTGTCCCTCCCTCTGGTCGAGGCGAGGGCATGCCAACCCATGCGGGAGGCACGTCCACGTCGATGTTCGCCAGTATGCGCCGTGCCGCCTGCAAAAGAAGCGTGAATTCGTATACTCATCTCTTCGCGTCGGAGTCTTGCCCTCCTTTGGAATAGGACTGGCCGGCGCTGGTCAGGACTGCAACAGGGTCGGCAGAAGGCTGCACGCGCTGAAGAACAGGGCGGCGCTCATGAACTTCCAATAGGCGACGTTGCGATACCAGGCGAGGTCGTCGGGCTGCACGCGGCTCGCGCGCTGGACGGCGGTCACGGCGTTGGCATTCAGGATCCTCATCACGCGATCTCCTTCACAGATCCAAGCGCGAGGTTACCCCTGCAACGATGGGTGCGCCGTGAGCGAGGTCAAAACCCCGCACCGCTCGCCGTGACAAAGTCGGGGCCGGAAATAAGGGAGTAGGGGGCACACGGACGGGGCCCGGCGCAGTTACTGGTTCAGAAGCGATGGAGATGCGCCATGCAGGAACAGCTCCGCACCGCGGGTCCCGTCCCGCACACGCCCCACAAGCCGCTTTACCGGCACCTGTATTTCCAGGTCCTCTGCGCGATCGTCATCGGCATCGCGCTGGGCTACTTCGACCCCGGGCTGGCGCAGCGCATGAAGCCGTTCGGCGACGGATTCGTGAAGCTGATCAAGATGATGATCGCGCCCATCATCTTCTGCACGGTCGTGCACGGCATCGCCAGCATGGACGACATGAAGGCGGTCGGGCGCGTCGGCGTGAAGGCGCTGGTCTATTTCGAGGCGCTGACCACCGCGGCGCTCGTCATCGGGCTGGTCATCGTCAACCTGTGGAAGCCCGGCGTCGGCATGAACGTCGACCCCTCCACGCTCGACACCAAGGCGATCCAGACCTACACCCAGGCGGCGGAGAAGACGGGCGGGGTCGACTACGTCCTGCACATCATCCCGGACACGGTCGTCGGCGCCTTCGCCGAAGGCGAAATCCTCCAGGTGCTGCTGTTCGCCGTGCTGTTCGCCTTCGGCATCCATTTCCTGGGCGAGCGCGGCCGGCCGCTGCTGCATGTGATCGACCTGACCTCGGCGGCGCTGTTCAAGGTCGTGGGCATCATCATGCGGGTGGCGCCGCTGGGCGCCTTCGGCGCGATGGCCTTCACCATCGGCAAGTACGGGCTGGGCACGCTGCTGTCGCTGGGCAAGCTGATGGCCGGCTTCTACGCCACCTGCCTGCTGTTCGTCTTCGTGGTGCTGGGGACCGTCGCGTGGCTGACCGGGTTCAGCATCTTCCGCTTCATCCGCTACATCAAGGAGGAGCTGCTGATCGTGCTCGGCACCTCCTCGTCGGAATCGGTGCTGCCACGGATGATGGCGAAGCTGGAGAATCTCGGCTGCGACAAGTCGGTGGTCGGGCTGGTCATTCCCACCGGCTACTCCTTCAACCTGGACGGCACCTGCATCTACCTGACCATGGCCGCCATCTTCCTGGCGCAGGCGACCAACACGCCGCTGACGCTGGGGCATCAATTGGGGATCATCGCGGTGCTGCTGCTGACCTCCAAGGGGGCGGCGGGCGTGACGGGCAGCGGCTTCATCGTCCTGGCCGCCACGCTGGCGTCCGTCGGCACCATCCCCGTCGCCAGCATCGCACTGATCCTGGGCGTGGACCGCTTCATGTCGGAAGCCCGCGCGCTGACCAATCTGGTGGGCAACGGGGTGGCGACCATCGTCGTGGCGAAGTGGGAAAACGCCCTGGACGTGCAGCGGATGCGCAGCCACCTGGACCATGAGACGGAGGAGGAAGCCGACACCCCCGAAGACGCCATGGCCGAGCGGGAGGCCCGCTGATCCGGTCCTCTTACCCGGCGTTTTTGTCGGGTAAGCCATTCGATCATTGCAAAGCTTACGCTTTTGTCGCCACCGGGATGACGCTGGTAGATTGGAGACTGAACATTCGATAACCAACAAAATCGAGGGGAAGCGCTTCATGAAGCGTCGTTCGTTCCTGACCACCGCCGGCGTCGGCGTGGCCGCCAGCACGCTGGCCGCGCCCGCCATCGCCCAGTCGGCCCCGGAAATCCGGTGGCGCCTGGCCTCCAGCTTCCCCAAGAGCCTGGACACCATCTATGGCGCCGCCGACGTGATCGCCCGGCGCGTGGCCGCGATCACCGACAACAAGTTCCAGATTCGCCCCTTCGCGGCGGGTGAACTCGTCCCCGGCCTGCAGGTGCTGGACGCCGTGCAGAACGGCACCGTGGAGTGCGGCCACACCGCCAGCTACTACTATGTCGGCAAGGATCCGACCTTCACCTTCGACGCGACGGTGCCGTTCGGCCTGAACGCCCGCCAGCAGAACGCCTGGATCTTCCAGGGCGGCGGCATGGAGCTGCTGCGCGACTTCTTCAAGGACTACAACGTCGTCAACTTCCCCGCCGGCAACACCGGCGTGCAGATGGGCGGCTGGTTCCGCAAGGAGATCAAGACCGTCGACGACCTGAAGGGCCTGAAGTTCCGCATCGGCGGCTTCGCCGGGCAGGTGCTGACCAAGCTGGGCGTGGTGCCGCAGCAGATCGCCGGCGGCGACATCTACCCCTCGCTGGAAAAGGGCACCATCGACGCGGCGGAGTGGATCGGCCCCTACGACGACGAGAAGCTGGGCTTCAACAAGGTCGCCAAGTACTACTATTACCCCGGCTGGTGGGAAGGCGGGCTGAACGTCTCGCTCTACGTCAACCAGCAGCAGTGGGACCAGCTGCCCAAGCCCTATCAGGCGGCGCTGGAGGCGGCCTGCCACGAGGCGCTCACCATCATGAACGCCAAGTACGACGCGGAGAACCCGGCGGCCCTGCGCCGTCTGGTGGCGGGCGGCGCCCTGTTGAAGCCCTTCCCGCGCGAGGTGATGGAGGCCTGCTACAAGGCTGCCTACGAGCTGTACGACGAGACGGCGAAGACCAACCCGAAGTTCGCCAAGATGTACGAGCCCTGGAAGAAGTTCCGCGACGACGAATACCTGTGGTTCCGCGTCGGCGAGAACAGCTTCGACAACTTCGCCTTCACCGCCGGGCAGCGGCGCGGCTGACGGTCCGGTGCGGCGCCCCGGCGCCGCACCGTCCTTCTTACATGGTTACGGCGTGGTCGTGCGGGCCTCGGCCGTTACCTTCTGGGACAGGCGCTTCAGTTCCAGCGACGCGCGGTCGGCGATGCGTTGGGCGCTGACCAGCGCGTCGGTCAGGTCGCCGACGTCGGGCGCGATTTCCCCGGCCGCGTCGGACATCTCGTCCAGCGCCTTCACCGCGGTGTCGATCAAGCGGATGACCAGCCCCGCGGGGCCGTCGGCGTTGTCGTACCCAGCCATTCCCACATCTCGATTGCGCAAGCTTCCCGAACGACACCCCGGGAAGTGTCCAGTCCTGCCCGGAAAAGTGCAAGGTGCTTTGTTGCGCCGCACAACAAGAAGGGTGGCCGATGCCTACGCCGGGTCGCCGTCGGTCGGGCCGTCATCGAAGCCGTATTCGACAAGCTCTTCGAAGCTGCGGGGCTGGACGATGTCGGCGATGGTTCCCAGGATGTCCGCCACCTGCGTGTAGAAGAACTGCATCTGTCGCAGCCGGTCGTTGCCACGCTGGCCCAGCACCGCCGCGCCATGCGCGCGGGCGCGGCCGTCCAGATCGTCGTATTCGGTTTTCCAGTGGATGGCCCAATCGGCCCAATCCCTGGGATCCCAGATCTTTGTTTTTTCAAGGGCATAGACGCGCACCCGGTCGAGAAAGGCGTCGCCCTTCATCTGGCTGGTCCGCCAAATCTCGCTGAGTTCGAACATGCAATGGGGCGAGCGCAGATACTTGTCGCTGAGGATGACGAAGACGCGGTCGCCCTCGCCGATCCGCCGCATGAAGCTGGAGATGCTGTCGCCCAGGCCCAGCACCTCCTTGTCACGCAGGATCACATGGCCGCACGCCGCGGCGGCGGCGCAAAGGTCGTCCACGATCTTTTCCCGCTTCCGGCCTTCGGGCGTTTTGTCGCCCCAGGCGTAGGACACGTACCATTCCGGTTCCTTCGGCTTTTCCTGGCCGAAAGTCATGGTTTGAGACTCCTTCATGCTGTGGGCCGTGCTGCTGCGCTCCACCGCCTCGGGCCGCAGGCCGAAGCGGGCTTGCGCGGATTCCACCAGTTTCACCAGCCGGTCCAACTGCTCCGCCGCCTGTCCCCGCTGGGTCCGGATGCGGATCTCGCCCCGCCACGGCCCGCTCATCGTCTGCTCGATCATCACCCGGCTGCCGCTGGTCGTCTCCGACCCGCACAGGCCGCCCTGCCAATAGAGGGCGTCCGCACCGGCCATCTCGCCCACCTCCGCCATGATCGCCCGGATCAGTCCGCCATGCAGCATCGGATAGCGGAACACCGCCGTCTCGCCCGCCCGGTCGTCGTCCCATCGCCCGGCAATCCCGCCGGAGACGGCGGCGCGGTTCGGCAGCAGGTCGGGCGCGATGTATTCCTCCACCCTGTCCGTGCCGTCCTCGAAGGTCCGGTGCCGGAAACAGATGCCGCAGGACCGCATCATGCTGATGAACAGGGTCTGGTCGTCCTGGCTGTAGTCCCGCCAGACCAGCCGCCCGAGCAGCGGGAGGGTGAAGCGGCCGTTCGCGCGGCGGATCTCCGTCAGCGCGCCGCGGTCACGCTCGAACACGGCGTAGATCGCTTCCAGCGCCCAATCCTGGTCGAGCACGATATGGTCGTGGAACAAGCCCGGCCGGTGAAACACCGTGCCCTCGGCGTCCAGATAGGTCAGCAGATGTCGGGGGGAGGACACGCCCCCTTCCTCCGCGCAGATGGCCTCGAACGCGGCCATGGACAGCAGGCGGTGGCGGCGTTGGTCGCGGGGCAGGGCCATGTCGTCCTCCCGCATCTTTTCCAGCCGCTGCTGCACTTTCAGGCGGCCGATGCCGACCAGAGGCTGCCCGATGCGTTCCGGCGCGCGCAGCCACGTCGCGGCGTCCCCCAGCGCTTCCTTCAGCGCCTCCCGCCCTCGGCCGGTCATGGCGCTGACGTTCAGTGGTTTGCAATAGGGCAGATCGTCCAGCAACACGTCCGGGACCGGCGGGCGCCGGGCGTCGTGCTCCGGCCGGTCGCATTTGCTCTGCACGACCAGCACCGGGCTGGCGGGGTGGCCTTGGTGGCGCGCCACGTCGATCCAATAGGCCAGGGGCTGATTGCGGAACTCCAGCCCGCCATAGCTGTGGGTTTCCTGCCGTTCGGTCTCCTCGGCCCAGACCACCGCCAGAATGGCCGGGCTGTTCAGGAAAAGGGCATGGGCGCCGTGGTAAATGTCTTGACCACCAAAATCCCAGATGCGAAGCCGCACCTCCCTCTCGCCCGGCAGGAGCGCCTCGCCGATTTGAATGCCATGGGTGGAATTCCAGACCGGGTCGAATTCTTGCCCGGCCAGCCAGCGCGCGATCTGCGTCTTTCCCGCGCATCCGTTGCCAAGCAGCAGGAGCTTGACGCCCGGCACCACCGCCGCACCCGCCCCGAGATCGGCGAAATGAGCCCGGATCCGGTCCAGGCAGTTGTCGGCAATGTTTGTCGAGAGCACTCCGGTCGGCGGTATTCCGGCCACCGCGCCCAGGTGCAGCACCAGTGTGGTGAGCGAGGGATGGTTCAGCAGATCCGCTGGCAAGGATCGCAACCGACAACCCGAGCAGTCGATGTGCTGGAGTCCAGTGATGCTGGCGAGCGGCGCGAGGTCGCTGACCTGGGTGCCCGAGCAGTCGATGTGCTGGAGCCCAGTGATGCCGGCGAGTGGTGCGAGGTCGCTGACCTGGGTGCGCGAGCAGTCGATGTGCTGGAGCCCAGTGATGCTGGCGAGCGGTGCGAGGTCGCTGACCTGGGTGCGCGAGCAGTCGATGTGCTGGAGCCCAGTGATGCTGGCGAGCGGCGCGAGGTCGCTGACCTGGGTGCCCCAGCAGTCGATGTGCTGGAGCCCAGTGATGCTGGCGAGCGGTGCGAGGTCGTTGACCCGGGTGCCCGAGCAGAAGATGTTCTGGAGCCCAGTGATGCCGGCGAGCGGCGCGAGGTCGCTGACCTGGGTGCCCGAGCAGTCGATGTGCTGGAGCCCAGTGACGCTGGCGAGCGGTGCGAGGTCGCTGACCTGGGTGCCCGAGCAGTCGATGTGCTGGAGCCCAGTGATGCTGGCGAGCGGTGCGAGGTCGTTGACCCGGGTGCCCGAGCAGTTGATGTTCTGGAGCCCAGTGATGCTGGCGAGCGGCGCGAGGTCGCTGACCTGGGTGTGCGAGCAGAAGATGTTCTGGAGCCCAGTGATGCTGGCGAGCGGCGCGAGGTCGTTGACCCGGGTGCCCGAGCAGAAGATGTTCTGGAGCCCAGTGATGCCGGCGAGCGGCGCGAGGTCGCTGACCCGGGTAGCCGAGCAGTTGATGTGCTGGAGCCCAGTGACGCTGGCGAGCGGCGCGAGGTCGTTGACCCGGGTGCCCGAGCAGTAGATGTTCTGGAGCCCAGTGACGCTGGCGAGCGGTGCGAGGTCGCTGACCTGGGTGTGCGAGCAGTCGATGTGCTGGAGCCCAGTGACGCTGGCGAGCGGTGCGAGGTCGCTGACCCGGGTGTGCGAGCAGTCGATGTGCTGGAGCCCAGTGATGCTGGCGAGCGGCGCGAGATCGCTGACCTGGGTGCCCGAGCAGTCGATGTGCTGGAGCCCAGTGATGCTGGCGAGCGGCGCGAGGTCGTTGACCCGGGTGCCCGAGCAGTAGATGTGCTGGAGCCCAGTGACGCTGGCGAGCGGCGCGAGGTCGCTGACCCGGGTGCCCGAGCAGTCGATGTGCTGGAGCCCATTGACGCTGGCGAGCGGTGCGAGGTCGTTGACCTCGGTATCCGAGCAGTCAAGGTGTTGAAGAGATCTCAAGAATTGGATCGGTTCAAGGTTGCTGAGGTCAGTTCCTTTTACCAATAGGGTCTTGAGCAGGGGCAGTGACGCCAACTCCCCACATTGCGCATCGACGCGGCTGGCTCTCCAATAATCTCCCCAATACTCACCCCATCCAAGATTGAGCACCCGGAGGTGCTTCAGGTCGAACAGGGCCTCGGGGATCGTTTCAAGTCCAAGCTCGCTCAGATCGAGCGTGCCTGTGCGCCGTTCGGCCTCCTCGGCAATGCGCTGAAGCGCGATTTCCATAGGAGAAGAGATTCCGGACTGCGCAGCGGCCATTGCGTTCACCAAGGGAAAGGCTGACGCAATCATCTATATGGAGCGGGAAAGGCGATGTAAATCACCGCGCGCATCGCCGGCAGCGTCCTCTTCGAACCGTTGCCGGGCGTCGTGTCGTGGCGGCCGGGCATAGCGGATTCCGGTCTCCGCAAAACCACAGGCGGCAGAATGGCGACGGGTTTGGCCGACGCCATTGCCTCAGATCACGGCCCGCATGTCGAACAGCCACAGTTCAGGCAGGGCCGAGGTGTTCCCGCAGGCGTTGCCGGACCAACGCTTCAGGGGAGCATCCGCTGTTGGGTCTTGGCACGCGGCCGGCCGGTGGGCAGTATGAACCCAACGCGTCCGAAGCAACGAGGCTTACCCACCATGTCGCAACCGTCGCAACCGTTCCATGTGATTGTCGCCGAAGATGACGCGGTCGTGGCGGTGACCGTCGCCGAAGCGCTGGAGGCTCTCGGCTATCGCGTGACGATCGGACGCAACGGGTTCGACGCCATCAAGATCGATCAGGCCGATCCCGCTGATGTCCTCATCACGGACATCCGGATGCCGCATGTGGACGGAACGACCCTGATCAGCCGCATGCGGGAGCTGCGTCCCGAACTGCCGATCCTGGTGACGTCCGGCTGCACCGAGCAGCTGCCCGAGGAAGAGCCGGGACAGCTTGCCGTCGTCCCGAAGCCCTTCACCGAAGACGCGATCATCCGGAACGTGAAGGCCCTGCTGGGAGTCCAGTAGGGCTCGGACGACGCGGTCCCCGTTTCCCCGGACCGCGCCGATCAGCTGTGGATCCCGGGCGCTTCCTGCCCGGTGCGCGCCACATACTCCGTGTAGCCGCCGCCATACTGGTGAATGCCCTCCGGCGTCAGCTCCAGCACCCGGTTGGACAGCTTCGCCAGGAAATGGCGGTCGTGCGACACGAACAGCATGGTGCCCTCGTAGGCGTCCAGCGCCGTGATGAGCATTTGCTTGGTGTCGAGGTCGAGGTGGTTGGTCGGCTCGTCGAGCACCAGGAAGTTCGGCGGGTTGAACAGCATGGTCGCCATCACGAGCCGGGCCTTTTCGCCACCGGACAGGACGCGGCACTTCTTTTCCACGTCGTCGCCGGAGAATCCGAAGCAGCCGGCCAGCGCGCGGAGCGATCCCTGACTGGCATGCGGGAAGGATGCCTCCAGCGATTCGAACACCGTCTTCTCGCCGTCGAGAAGTTCCATCGCGTGCTGGGAGAAATAGCCCATCCGGACGCTGCCTCCGACGGCGACGGTCCCGGCGTCCGGTTCGGCGGCACCGGCCACCAGCTTCAGCAGCGTCGACTTGCCGGCCCCGTTGACGCCCATGACGCACCAGCGCTCTTTCCGGCGGATGGTGAGGTCGAGCCCCTGATAGATGGTCCGGCTGCCATAGCCCTTGTGGACGTTTTTCAGGACCGCCACATCCTCGCCCGAGCGCGGGGCCGGCGGAAAGTCGAACGTCACCAGCTGGCGGCGCTTCGGCGGCTCGAACCGCTCGATCTTGTCCAGCTTCTTCACCCGGCTTTGAACCTGACTGGCGTGCGAGGCCCGGGCCTTGAAGCGCTCGATGAACTTCAGTTCCTTCGCCAGCATGGCCTGCTGGCGTTCGTATTGCGCCTGCTGCTGCTTCTCGTTCAACGCCCGCTGCTGCTCGTAGAAGGCGTAATCGCCGGAGTAGCTGGTCAGCGATCCTCCGTCGATCTCGATGATCTTCGTGACGATGCGGTTCATGAACTCGCGGTCGTGCGAGGTCATCAGAAGGGCGCCCTCAAAGCCCTTCAGGAATCCCTCCAGCCAGATCAGGCTTTCGATGTCCAGATGGTTGCTCGGCTCGTCGAGGAGCATGACGTCGGGCCGCATGAGCAGGATGCGGGCGAGCGCCACGCGCATCTTCCAGCCGCCGGACAGAGCCCCCACGTCCTTGTCCATCATCTCCTGGCTGAAGCTGAGCCCGGCGAGCACTTCCCGCGCCCGCCCCTCCAGCTCGTAGCCGCCCAGCTCCTCGAAGCGGGCCTGCACCTCGCCATAGCGCTCGATGATCGAATCCATGTCGTCGGCGCGGTCGGGATCGGCCATGGCCGCTTCGAGGCTCGCCAACTCCGCCGCCACGGTGCTGACCGGGCCAGCTCCGTTCATGACTTCCGCGACCGCCGATCGGCCGGACATTTCGCCGACGTCCTGGTTGAAATAGCCGATCGAAACCTGCTTCTCGATCGCCACCTGACCAGTGTCCGGCAAATCCTCGCCGGTGATCATCCGGAACAGTGTCGTCTTGCCCGCGCCGTTGGGACCAACGAGACCGATCTTTTCGCCCCTGTTCAGTGCCGCGGAAGCTTCCAGAAAAAGAATTCGGTGGCCATTCTGCTTGCTGACGTTATCGAAGCGAATCATGTGCGACTGGGTTCCCGTGGCGTTGCGGGCTCCTTATGCCACAGGATGGGCGATGTGATGGAGTCCTGATCGACAGGCCGGCGAAAAGCTTTCTCCCGCACCGGATTGCACAGGGCGTTGCGGCTCCCGCGGGCAGGCTCTTGTGGGCAAAAAGCGGTCGGCCGCATCCCGGCCGACCGCTGCCGCAGACACACGGACAAAGACGTGATCGGTTACTGCGGTGCCGGATAAACCGTTGAGGGGTTGGTCAGCGTGTCGGTTCGCGTCCGCGATCCTTTCCCGCTGTTGCCCATATGGTTGATCCCGGCCGAACCTCCCGCTGTGGGCGACTGGTCCAGCCGTGCACCGGAGCTGCCCGACATCCGACGCTGCGACCCGGTGTCCAACGCCGCCAGCGTATCGCGGTCAGGCCGGCCCGTCGCGGTCAAGCCGTGCGCCTGCTGGTACTCCCGCAAAGCGCGCTGGGTGCTCGGCCCCCACTTCCCATCGACCCTGACATCATAACCGGCACTGTTCAGAGCACGTTGGACGTGCTGGACCTCGGTTCGGCTCATCGTTGAGGAGCGGGCGTCGGCCGCGCCCGCCGCCAGCACCATTCCAACAGCCAACATCACGGCCGACACATTCCGCAGTCGCATGTCATCCTCCCAAAAGCTCTTTCAGGGATGACCGCCTTCCCGAAGGACATGACGATCTCCTCTAGTGAGTTATGTGGATGGTCGGATATGGCAGCGGCTCTCCTTCGGCGTACCCTATGTGCGTTGATCACACCACGACGTTGCATCCGCCAAGCCGAGACCTGCTCGTCCGATCGACGGCCATTCCCGCTCAGTCATACGCGGTCCGAAAAATTCGGACCGCTGCGTTCACACGCCACGCAGGCTTCGGCCCTTGCGGGCCGCGGCCACCGTCGTGGCCGATACCATGTTCGAAAGGTCAGAACTTTTCGAACATGGTATCAGCACCCGGCATATGCCGGGCGAGCGCGGCCTCAAGGAGGCGGGGCGTGACCGGCTTCTGGAGAAGCCCAAGGCCGTGTGACGTGGCATCGTTCTGTGGTTCCGGGCCGATTTCGCCGGTCACGATGATTCCGGGAACGTCGCGTCCGCACATCTCACGGACGCGCACGACAACGTCC
Organism: Azospirillum mesophilum; assembly: GCF_053470405.2. Taxonomy (NCBI): domain Bacteria; kingdom Pseudomonadati; phylum Pseudomonadota; class Alphaproteobacteria; order Rhodospirillales; family Azospirillaceae; genus Azospirillum; species Azospirillum mesophilum. Next base: position 26,826 of record NZ_JBPXMQ020000045.1, on the reverse strand, counting down.
GTCCCGACCTTTCCCGCACGCAGGCGGTAGTCGACGATCAGGATGTCGGGCCGCAGTCCTGTCTCCTTCAGGTGTTCCAGCGCCCGATCCGCCGACTCCGCAGCCACAACGTCGAAATCCCATTCGCGGAGAATGGTCTCAAGAGCCATCAGCACGATCTTGTCGTCGTCCACCACAACCGCGAGCCTCCGGTGCTGGCCATGGACCGGAGCCGGCTCCGCCGGAGCGGGAGGAAGCGCCCCTGTTTCCGCCGCTACGTCCGCCGGCACCGCGAGTGGCACGGCGATGCTGAACACCGAACCACCGGTCGGACGGGAGTGAACGTCAACGGGGTGATCCAGAAGCTTCGACAGACGCCGCACAATGGCAAGTCCCAGCCCCAGCCCCTGGCTGCGATCCCGCTCGGAGTTTCCGACCTGGTGGAACTCGTCGAAGATGCGGCCGAGTTGGTCCATCGGTATGCCACAGCCGGTGTCCTGGACCTCGATCAGCAGGCGGTCCGCCTGGACGATGCCGTCGATCAAAATCCGGCCGCGCTCCGTGTAGCGGATGGCGTTCTCGACCAGATTGCGCAGCATGCGGCCGAGCAGCACGCGGTCGCTGCAGACCGTCGCGTCGCATGGCGTGACCTGCCATTCCAGCCCTTTGCCGCGCGCGATCGGCGCGTAGGCATCGTCCAGCGGTTCCAGCACCTCCGACGCGCGGAACACTTCGAACTGCGGCGCCACAATGCCAGCGTCGAGTTGGGAGATGTCGAGCAGGCTGTCGAGCAACTCCTTCAGGACATCGAGGCCATGCTGCAAGCTGTCCAGCCGGTCCCGCCCGGTCGTACCCACCAGATGCGGCCGAAGCGCCTCGGCGAACAGGAGAATCGATTGCAGAGGCTGGCGCAGGTCGTGGCTGGCCGCCGCCAGGAAGCGGCTCTTCGACCGGTCAGCCTCTTCCGCCGCCTCCTTGGCGCGGTGAATGTCGTGGATGTCCACCGCACCGCCGAACCAGGCGACGATGTGATCCTCCTGGCGGATGGGGTGGGTGCGGCTGAGGTGCCATCGGTAGGCCCCGTCCGCTCGCCGCAAACGCAACTCGTACTCGTGCGGCTCGCCCGCGGCAATGGCGTGTGCGCGCACTCGCTGGATGCGCGCGACATCGTCCGGATGAAGGTCGTTCATGCGCGTGGCCTCGGTCGTCTCGCGGCCGGTGTAGGTGCGGAAAGCCGCGTTGACGAACTCCAGGGTGCCGTCGGGCCGGTTCACCCACATCTTCTGCGGCGCGCTCTCGACGAGGGCGCGGTACCGGGCCTCGCTGGCCTGGAGCGCGGCGGCGGTGGCCTGTTTGGCGCGCGTCTGGGCGTCGAGATCCTCGGCCATGCGGTCGAATGCCCGACCCAGCAAGCCCAACTCGGAGCCGTCGTCCGGCAGGCGGGCGCGCGCGGAGAGGTCGCCCGCGCGCCAGCGCCGGGTTGCGGCGACCAGCGCCTCCACCGGCCGGTGGACGTAATGTTTGGTGAGCAGGAACACCGCGACCACGCTGAGCAGGAGCGCGGCCAGGGTCGACAGAAGGGAGCGTTGCAGCGCCTCGTCGCTGCCGGCCATGGCGGCTTCGCGGTCGATGCCGATCGCCACGAAGATGTGGCGAACGCCGGCGGCGAGCGGCACATAGGCGAACACCCGCTCGGTCCCGTCGATGCCGGACAGTTCGGCGGTGCCGACCGCGCCCGCGTCGAGCAGTGGGCGAAAGCGGTCGGGGAGCACGGTACCGATCACGCCGGGCATCTCCGGCGCGCGGGCGAGGACGACGCCGTTGCTGTCGGCTACGAGCACTGCGGCATTGGGCGGAAGCGGGTGGTCGGCAAGATAGCTTGCGAGCCATCCCAGATCGATCAGCACGGTGACGACGCCGACCAGCGAACCGTCGTCCTGGCGGATGGGCAGACCGAACGGCATCGCAGGCACGTCGCTCGGCCGTCGCCGGATGAACTCGCCGACGGTGAAGGTGCCGCTCTCCAGCGCCGCCTGGACGTGCGCCCGATCGGCGATCGTCAACCCCGCCAGAGCCGTGTCCGTGGAGCAAAGAATGACGCCGTCCCGGCTTGCGAGATTGATCGTCAGATAGTGCGGGATCCGCCGACGCGTCCGCTCCAGAAGTTCCTGGCATTGGACCGCATCGAGATCCCGTGCGGCCCGTGTCTCGGCCAGCAACGAGAGCATTTGCCGGACACCCTCCACCAGCCGCTGCTGCTCGCCGCCAAGCAGGCCAAGGAGCTGCAAGGCCGTGCCGCGGATTTCCTCCTCGCGGTCGCGGCGGAAGTCGAACTGATTCCAAACCTCCAGGGCGGCGATCGGTGCGAGGGCGAGCAGAACGAGCAGGAGCAGGCGGACCAGAATGCTCATGGACGCCCACCCTTCGCGCCGATGTTCCGGCGCTTGCCACCGTGCCCGCGCTTCGCTGCCCCGTTCCGAGACTGTTGGGCCCGAGGCTGTTGGGCCGCTGCTTTGGCAACCATGTTCTTGTCCCGGATGGATCAAGAACAAGAGCAACACAGACCGTGCTGCATGGTTACGCTTGCGACGACGAGGCAGACCGGAACAGGCGCGGCGGGCTTGTGGATCAGCTTAGGATTTGGGTGCCGGTCGGCGTGGCGAAGGATGGAACGAGCGCGTCGTCATGGATCGTTGCGGCCGTGGGCCACACGAAACCAATGCTCCGCGTGCTGACGGCAATTCTCGGCTTCGATGGAATCGCCGGACCGCTCGGCATCGCTGGCACGGGCAAGCCATTGAGCGTGCTTTTGTTCGGCCGAACCGTTCACCTTCGAGCGCGCTCGCGCCGGAGTCCCCTGCGGGGCTTGCTGTTGGGCCGCTTTGCCGAACCGCGGCTGCCGACGGGCCCGACCGTTCGCCGGGTTGTCAAAAGGCATGGAATATCGTCCTCGGGTGGTCTGCGGGCCACGATCAGGAGAGAGGAATTGCTCTCTGAAGCTTATTCCCGGCGCTCTTGCGTCGCGCCGGAGAAGGCCCGAAAAGCTTCGGCGACATCATTCATGACTTGCGGGAAGAACGCAACACGGCCGACAAGCAGACCGTCGTTGATCGGTGTGGGCTGGGGCAAAACGCGAGGCGTCGGGGGCGATTTGCCGGTATCCCGTTCGTCCGCACGCGGAGGCTCATAGAAATGGAGCGCGAGTTGCCCATCAGGTTCGGCGGCGTAGGGGCGCCCGGGCACGGTCCGGCGCTCCGCACCGGGAAGAACATACTGGTCGCCTTGCGCGGTCCGTTCCATCAGCGGCATCCAAGACACCCCCGTCGCCAATCACAGTCCCGCCCAACCTAACAGATTTCGGCCGATCCGCCGTGGGAATTCTGGTGGGAATTCTGGTGGGAATTCTCTGTCAGCCTTCGAACGAAGGGACCTCCTGCCGTTTCCCGGTGCTCGCGTCTTCCGCCGGGGGCGCCCATAGCGTCCTCCTGAAGGAGTTCTCGCCACAGGTACCGCCCAGGCGGAAGCGACCAACAACCGGCGCGTGGTTTGCCTGAGCCAGCCCTGAATGGCCCAGTCAGCGGTTCATGCGGGCCAGCACACGATCGACCATGACCCCCGACTGCCCCAGGTAATTGGCCGGATCGCAGAGCTTGGCCAATTCGGCGCGGCTGAGACACGCGCTGATTTCCGGCGTCTCCGCCAGGAGGTCGAGCAACGGCCGGTTCTGCCGCACCGCCTCGCGGCAGAGGTCGTAGACGAGGTCGTGGGCATACTCGCGGCCGATGTGGCGGCCAAGCCCCATCATCACCGCCTCGGACGCCACCAGCCCGTTGGTCATCTCCAGGTTGGCGCGCATCCGCTCGGCATCGACCTCCAGGCCGCTCACCACGGATCGCGCCTGCTTCAGGGCGCCAGCCAGCAGGCAGAACGCCTCCGGCAGGACGATCCACTCGATCTCCCACGGACCCGTCGAACGCTCGTGATCGGCCACCATGGCGTCGAGCAGGGCTGCCGTGTGCTGGCGCACCACGGAGATCGCCGCGTGGATGTAGCAGCTGGAGATCGGGTTGCGCTTTTGCGGCATGGTGCTGCTCGACCCGCGGCCGTGCGCGTAGGGCTCGTAGACCTCGCCGACCTCGGTCTGCATCATCAGCTTCACGTCCATCGACAGCTTGCCGAGCGTGCCGCCGATCAGGCCCAGGAAGCAGCCGACCTCGGCGATGGTGTCGCGGATGGTGTGCCAGGCGATCACCGGCTGGGCGAGGCCCAGTTCCTCCATCAGGCCGGCCTGCGTCTCCATGGCGCCGTGCTCCAGGGAGGCCAGCGTGCCGGCCGCGCCGGCGAACTCGCCCATCAGCACGCGTGGGCGGAGCTGCGCCAGCCGCTCGCGATGGCGTTCGACCGCCGACAACAGCCCAGCCATCTTGTAGCCGAAGGTCACCGGCACCGCCTGCTGGAGGTTGCTGCGGCCGATCATCGGCGTGTCCCGGTGGCGCTTGGCCAGATCCGCCAGGGCCGCCGACAGCGCCGCCAAGTCCTCGTCGATGATGTCCAGCGCCTCGCGCATCTGCAGGACCGTCGCCGTGTCGGTGATGTCCTGCGTGGTGGCGCCCCAGTGGCAGTATTCGCCGAGCCGGCCACGGCAGAGCGCGTTGAGCTGCGAGACGACGCCCAGCACGGGGTAGCCGATGCGCTCCGTCTGGGCCTTCAGCGTCGCCATGTCGATCTTGTCGAGGGAGCAGTTGGCGACGATCTCGTCGGCCGCTTCCTGCGGGATGATGCCCAGGCGGCCCTGGACGCGGGCGAGGGCGGCCTCAATGTCCAGGTACTTGCGCGTGCGGTTCTCGTCCGACCAGACCGCGCGCATGGCCTGGGTGCTGAACATGTCGCCGAAAATGGCGGAGTCGATGATCGTGGACGGCATGATTCGGGTCCTCCCAAAATTGGTTCTCGGTTCGGGGCGCGGCTCAGATCGCCTTTTCGCTGCGCAACTGGGCGATGTCGCCGGAGGCATAGCCCAGGTCCGCGAGGATGCGATCCGTGTGCTGGCCGAGCGCCGGCACCGGGTCCATGCGCGCATCCTCATGCGCGCCATTGCCACTCGCCACGCCCGGCGGCAGCAGGGCCGGCACCGGACCGTTCTGGGTCTCCACCGTGCGCCAGCGGTTGCGGGCCGCCAGTTGCGGGTGCTTCCAGACGTCCTGCATGCTGTTGGCCTGGGCGTTGGCGATGTTTGCGGCCTCCAGCCGGGCGACCACCTCCTCGGCGGTCAGGTCGGCGAAAGCCGCGACGATGATCGCGCGCAATTCGTCGCGCGCCGCGTTGCGGCGGGAGTTGCTGGAAAAGCGCTCCTCCCGCGCCAGTTCGGGGCGCTTCAGGACCGTGTCGCAGAAAGCCGCCCATTCGCGCTCATTCTGGAGGCCGAGCAGCACCGTCTTGCCGTCGCCGGCCGGAAACGGGCCGTAGGGGTAGATGGTGGCGTGACTGGCGCCGGTGCGGGCCGGCGGCGGCGCGCCGTCGAAGGCGTAGTAGAGCGGGTAGCTCATCCACTCCACCAGCGATTCCAGCATGGAGACGTCGATGCGGCAGCCCCGGCCGGTCTGCTGGCGTTGCAGGAGCGCCGCCAGGATATTGCTGTAGGCGTACATGCCGGCGGAGATGTCGGCGATGGAGGGGCCGGCCTTGGAGGGTGTTTCCGGCGTGCCGGTCACCGACAGGAAGCCGGACTCGCCCTGGATCAGCAGGTCGTAAGCCTTCTTGTCCCGGTACGGGCCATCGCCGCCGTAGCCGGAAATGTCGCAGACGATGATCCCCGGCTTCTCGGCGGACAGCGCCTCGTAGGACAGGCCGAGGCGGGCGGCGGCACCAGGGGCCAGATTCTGCACAACCACGTCGGCCTGTTCGTGGATCAGGCGCTTGAGGATCGCCTGCGCCTCCGGGTGCTTGACGTCGAGCGTCAAGCTTTCCTTCGAGCGGTTGGTCCACACGAAGTGCGAGGCGACACCGCGCACCCGCTCGTCGTAGCCGCGGGCGAAGTCGCCGACGCCGGGACGTTCCACCTTGATGACGCGGGCGCCGAGGTCGGCGAGCTGGCGCGTCGCGAAGGGGGCAGCGATGGCGTGTTCCAGGGTGACGACGGTGATTCCAGCGAGGGGTTTCATGTTGGTCGGTTTCATAGGGGGCGTCCTCACTTCAGCACCGCGGTGGCGTCCATGGTCAGCCAGCCCTCGTGGTCCTTGGCCCACAGGTGGACCGTCTTGCCGTCCGCTTGCGGCGTGCCGCACACCGAAAAGGGGTTGATGTCGAAGGTCGGCCGCACCGCCTTGAAGCTGTAGGAGGCGACCTCGGCCTCCGGCCGCTGGTGGCGCAGCAGGTCGAGCAGCAGGGTGGCGATCAGCGGGCCGTGCACGATCAGCCCCGGATAGCCTTCTGTCTCCGTCACGTAGCGCCGGTCGTAGTGGATGCGGTGGCCGTTGAACGTCAGCGCGGAGTAGCGGAACAGCAGCACGTCGTCGGGAACCCAGCGCTTCTCCCAGGCCGCGTCCGCCGGCGCCGGCCGGGGCTCCGGCGGCACATCGTCCGGGCTGGCGGCCTCGCGGTAGACGATGTCGTGAAACTCGGTCAGCGCCACCTCGGTCTCGCCGGTGCGGCGGATCTCGTGGCGGACCTTGACGAAGACCAGCGGGCCGGTGCGCCCGGACTTCTCGGTCACGTCATGGATGGTCGAGGTCCGGGTCAGGGCGTCGCCGACGCGCAGGGGGCTGTGGAATTCGAACTGGCTGCCGGCCCACATCCGGCGGGGCAGCGGCACCGGGGGCAGGAAGCCGCCGCGCTTGGCGTGGCCGTCCGGCCCGATTTCCGACTGGCGGTGCAGCGGCAGGAAGTACAGCCAGTGCCACAGCGGCGGGAGCGGGGTGCCGACCGGGGGACGCTCGGCGGGCCGGTCCAGCGTGGCCGACAGCGCGGCGTAGGGGGTGGGGGTGGCGGTGTCGGACACGGTCTCGGTTCGGCCGATCCAGTCCTTGGTGTTCAGGGTGGGGGCGTTCAGGGTGGGGGCGTTCATGGTGGCGTCCTTTCAGTGCGACGGCTGGGCGGGCGTCCGGGTGTTCAGCGGCAGGACGGCGATGTCGCCCTTCTCCTCCAGGCACCGCTCGGTGCGGGCGTAGCTCTGGTTCAGCTCCCGGTGCAGAACCTCGCGGTCGCAGGCGTTCTCCCAGATCGAGACGACGATGCTGGCGACGCAGTTGCTGATGATGCTGGTCAGGGCGCGGGCTTCGGACATGAAGCGGTCGATGCCGACGAGCAGCGCGACGCCCGCCACGGGAAGGTCCGGCATCACCGTCAGCGTGGCGACCAGGGCGACGAAGCCGCTGCCGGTGACCCCTGCCGCACCCTTCGAGGTCAGCAGCATGACGCCGAGCATGGCGACGATCTGGCCGGCCGACAGGTGGATGTCGCAGGCCTGGGCGATGAACAGGGAGGCCAGCGTCAGGTAGATCGCCGTGCCGTCCAGGTTGAAGGAGTAGCCCATGGGCAGCACCAGACCGGAGACGCCCTTCTTGCAGCCCAGCGCCTCCAGCTTCTGCAGCACGCGCGGCAGGACCGGTTCGGAGGACGAGGTGCCGAGCACGATCAGCAGTTCCTCGCGGAAGTAGCGCAGCACCTTCCACAGGCTGAAGCCGTGCAGGCGCGCCAGCGTGCCGATGACGATCACCAGGAAGGCGCCGCAGGCCACGTAGAAGGTGAGGATCAGCAGGCCGAGCGAGCCGATGGAGTCGATGCCGTACTTGCCGACGGTGAAGGCCATCGCGCCGAACGCGCCGATCGGGGCCAGCTTCATGATGAAGCCGAAGGCGGCGAACAGCACATGGGCGAAGGCGTCGATGCCCTGGACGACCGGTTCGCCGGCCTTGCCGACCCGCGTCAGGCCGAAGCCGACCAGGACGGCGATGAGCAGCACCGGCAGCACCTCGCCGTCGGCGAAGGCGCCGAAGAAGGACTGCGGGATGATGTGCAGCAGGAAGGCGGTGAAGCCGACCGGAGCCGCCTGCTTGGCGTAGCGCGCCGCCACCGCCGGATCGAGCGACGCCGGCGACACGTGCATGCCCGCACCGGGCTCGATGATCAGGACCGTCGCCAGCCCGATGAGGAGCGCTGCCGCCGTCAGCGCGTAGAACAGCGCCATCGACTTCACCAGCGTCTTGCCGATCTCGCGGGTATCGTTGAGGCTGGTGATGCCGCTGACGATGGTGCAGAAGACCACCGGCGCGATCATCATCTTGACCAGCTTGACGAACCCGTCGCCAAGCGGCTTCAGGGACGCCCCGAAGTCCGGCCAGAGATGACCGGCCAGGATGCCCAGGGCCAGGCCGACGACGACCTGGAAATACAGGGCTTTGTAAAAAGCCTTGGGCTTGGTTGGGGGCTTGGTCTGCGCCGGGGTTTGGTTTCCCGTTTGTAGGCGCATGGCGTTTCCTCCTCTCTTGTGCTGTGGCGTCAGGCCGCCATGGCGGCCCGCGGCGGGTCCAATGGCCGTGCGAACACGGTCCCCTCGAACAGGCGCCGCGCGGTGCGCAGGATGCTGGCGACGGGGGCGGGTTGGCCGGCCCCCGGTTCAAGGCAGGTCCCCGGTTCAAGACGGACGGTCAGCCGTCCGGCCGGATGCTCGAAGATGACGTTGCCGGGCATGGCCGTTGGTCCGGCCAGGGTGGCGGCCACGGTTCCCGGGATGGTGCAGGCGGTCGCGGTGGCGACGGCGCCGGTGATGGCCATCGCCCGGTGGCAGTCGTGCGGCATGAAATAGCGCACGGCCAGCGTGCCGCCGCGCGTGGGCGGCGCCAGCAGGACGGGCTTGGGGATCACCATGCCGGCGGCGTTAGGGAACCCCATGCGGCGGCCGGCCTCCACGCGCAGCGCTTCCAGCCGGGCCAGGAAGTCCCGATCGAGCCGGTAGCTGTCCGTCGGCTCGTACCCCGTCTTGCCGAGGTCGGTGGCGCGGACCAGCATCACCGGGATGGCGGCGTCGATGCAGGAAACCTCGATTTCGCCGATCCGGTCGATCCGCGCCCCGGTGGGCAGCAGCCGGCCGGTGTTGGCGCCCGCCGCATCGAGGAAGGCCAGATGGATGGCGGCCGCCGTGCCGGGCACGCCGTCGATGGCGGCGTCGCCGTCGTAGGTCACTTGGCCGCCGGGGGTCTGTACGCGCGCCTCGATCAGCTTGCCGGTGTTGACGTTGTGGATGCGCACCACCGTCACCCCGTCCGCGGCCGGGACGAGCCCGGCCTCGATGGCGAAGGGGCCGACCGCCGCGAGCATGTTGCCGCAGTTGGGCGACGTGTCGACCACCCCCTCCTGCACCCGCACCTGGGCGAACAGGTAATCCACATCAGCACCGGCGATGGTGGCGGGACCGACGATGGCGACCTTGCTGGTCAGGGGGTTGCCGCCGCCGATGCCGTCGATCCCCAGGTCGTTCCCCGCCCCCATGACGGAGAGCAGGAGGGCGTCGCGCTCCGCCGGAGCGGCCGGAAGGTCGGACGCCAGGAAGAAGGGCCCGCGGGAGGTCCCGCCGCGCATCATCACGCAGGGAATGCCGATCTGGCGGCCCGCCAAGTGGTTGCTCGTCAGGTGGTTCATGGCGCTTGGTGTCTCTTGTTTTCGCCGTGTCAGCGAAGAAAGCCGATGCGCTGATATTCCGACCACCAACGGTATTTGTGAAATGCAATGATTCGCAGTATTATTCCGTTTCACGCATCAATGCGTGCCGCCGTGCGGAGCCGGGCATGAACTTCGAACTGGTCGATCTGAAAGCGTTCGTGGCGGTGGCCGAGCTGGGCAGCTTCAACCGCGCCGCCGAACTGCTGAACCTCTCGCAGCCGGCGCTCAGCCGCCGCATCCAGAAGCTGGAGGACACGCTGGGCGTGGCCCTGTTCGAGCGCTCGACCCGGCACGTCGCCCTGACCATGGTGGGGCGCGACTTCATGCCCAAGGTCCGGCGTTTCCTGGACGAGTTTGAAACGTCGCTGCTGGGGATCAGCGACCTGGGCGCGCGGAGCGGCGGCCAAGTCACCATCGCCTCCGTTCCGACGGCGGTGTTCTATTTCCTGCCGAACGCGATCAGCCGCTTCAGCATCGCGTTCCCGCGCATCCGCATCCGCATCCTGGACCTGGGTGCCAACGAGGGGCTGGAGGCGGTGGCACGCGGAGAGGCGGATTTCGGCATCAACTTCATCGGCACGTCACACCCGGACATCGAGTTCATGCCGCTGGCCGAGGACCCCTTCGTCGTCGCCTGCCGGCATGATCATCCGCTGGCATCCCGCCAGGAGGTCTGCTGGGACGAGTTGGCGGCACACCGGGTCATCACCGTGGGCCGGACCAGCGGCAACCGGGCGCTGATCGACAACGCCCTGGCGCAGCATGGCCTGAAGCTCAACTGGTCCTACGAGATCACGCACCTCGCAAGCTCGCTCGGGCTGGTGGAAGCGGGGCTCGGTGTCGCGGTGCTTCCCAAGCTCGCCACCCCGGCCTCCGGCCACCCCATCATCCGGACCATCCCGTTGAGCCACCCAAAGATTTCCCGGACGATCGGTGTCGTCCGACGACACGGCGCCATCCTCTCACCGATGGCGGGACGCTTTCTGGAGGTGCTGCTCGGCTCCTGGAAAGCCTGACGCCCATCGCCGGACGAAGCCCCAAACTATTGGCACTTCGAATAGCCGCAGTTCAGGCAGGTGTCGCAGCCTTCCTGGCGGATCAGGCCCGGCTGGCCGCATTTCGCGCATTGCTGGGCGCGCACCGGCTCCATGGCGGGCTCCATGGCGGCTTGCTGGGCGGTGGCCGGGTCGCCCATCGCCTTGCGCGCGGCTTCGGCGACGAGCGTGTCCGGCTCCGGCAGCATGCCGACGGCCTTCATGTGCCGCTCGATCACGTCGCCGATGGCGGCGAGCAGCGACGGCACGTAGCGCCCCTGCATCCAGGCGCCGCCGCGCGGATCGAACACGGCCTTCAACTCCTCCACGACGAAGCTCACGTCGCCGCCGCGCCGGAACACCGCCGAGATCATGCGCGTCAGCGCCACGGTCCAGGCGTAATGCTCCATGTTCTTGGAGTTGATGAACACCTCGAACGGGCGGCGGCGGCCGCCTTCCACGATGTCGTTGATGGTGATGTACATGGCGTGGTCGCTGTCCGGCCAGCGCACCTTGTAGGTCTCGCCCGGAAGCGCTTCCGGCCGGTCGAGCGGCTTGGTCATGTAGACGACCGAGCCCGGCTCCCCGCGCGGGTCCGCGGGTTCCGGAAGGGCGGGGGCGGAAGCGGCCGAGGCGGGCTTCGCCTCCTCCTTCTTCACCGCGAGGACGGAACCGGTGACCGGGTTCGGGCGGTAGGTCGTGCAGCCCTTGCAGCCCAGCTCGTAGGCCTGCCGGTAGACGTCCTTGAAGGCGTCGAAGGGCAAATCCTCCGGGCAGTTGATGGTCTTGGAGATGGAGCTGTCCACATGGCGTTGCGCCGCCGCCTGCATGACGACATGCTCCGCCGGGGTCAGCGTCTGCGCGTCCACGAAATAGTCCGGCAACGGCTGGTCCGGGCCGAACTTGGCGCGGAACAGGCGGTAGGCGTGGTCGCTGACCTCCTCCGTCCGGCGAGCGCCGTCGGGAAGCAGCACCGTGCGCTCGTAGGTGTAGGAAAAGACCGGCTCAATCCCCGACGACACGTTGTCGGCGAACAGCGAGATGGTGCCGGTCGGCGCGATGGAGGTCAGCAGCGCGTTTCGGGTGCCGTGCCGCTCGACCAGCGCCCGCACGTCCGGGTCGAGCGCCCGGACCATGGGGGCGGCCAGATAATGGTCGCGGTCGTAGAGCGGGAAGGCCCCCTTCTCCGCCGCCAGCAGGGCGGAGGCGCGGTAGGCCTCGTTCTGGAGCGTCTTCAGCCAGGACCCGACCAGCGCCACCGCCTGCTCCGTGCCGTAGCGGGTGCGGCACAGGATCAGCGCGTCGGCCAGCCCCGTGACGCCCAGTCCGATGCGCCGCTTGGCCTGCGCCTCCCGCGCCTGCTCCGGCAGCGGGAAGCGGGAGGCGTCCACCACATTGTCCATCATGCGGACGGCCAGCGCCGTCAGTTCCCGCAACCGCTCCAGGTCGAGCCGCGCCGTCTCCTCGAACGGATCGCGCACCAGGGCGGCGAGGTTGATGGAGCCCAGCAGGCAGGCGCCGTAGGGTGGAAGTGGCTGCTCGCCGCACGGGTTGGTGGCGGAAATATTTTCTATATACCGAAGATTGTTGTTCTCGTTGACGCGGTCGATGAAGATGACGCCGGGCTCCGCGTAGGCGTAGGTCGCCTGCATGATACGGTCCCACAGGTCGCGGGCGCGCAGGACGCGGTAGACGCGGTCGTCGAAGACCAGCGGCCAGGGCTTGTCCTCCTTCACGGCGTCCATGAAAGCGTCGGTGACCAGGACCGACAGGTTGAACATGCGCAGCCGGCCGGGTTCGCGCTTGGCGTCGATGAAGTCCTCGATGTCCGGATGGTCGCAGCGCAGCGTCGCCATCATGGCGCCGCGCCGGGCGCCGGCGGACATGATGGTGCGGCACATGCTGTCCCACACATCCATGAAGGACAGCGGGCCGGAGGCGTCCGCCCCCACGCCCTTCACCGGCGCGCCCTTCGGCCGCAGGGTGGAGAAGTCGTAGCCGATGCCGCCGCCCTGCTGCATGGTCAGCGCCGCCTCGCGCAGGTGCGCGAAAATGGCGCCCAGGTCGTCCTCGATCCGGCCCATGACGAAGCAGTTGAACAGGGTCACCGTCCGGCCCGTGCCGGCCCCGGCCAGGATGCGGCCGGCGGGCAGGAACTCGAACCGGGACAGCGCCTCTTCGAAGCGGGGCGCCCAGGCCTGGGGATCGGCCTCGGGTGCCGCGAGTGCGGTGGCGACGCGCGTCCAGGTGTCGGGGATCGTCCGGTCGATGGGCTCGCCCTCGGCCGTCTTGAAGCGGTACTTCATATCCCAGATCCGCTGGGAAATGGCGGCGATGCCCGACATGTGTCCTCCCTCGCGCGCGGCCGGCCGATGGGGTGGCCCGCTCACTTCGCGCACGAAAGAGTAAGGCGCCTCCCGGAAACGGTCAACCGCACCGTTCCGCTTACGTTCCGTGCTTCAATTGCTGATCCGGTCGCGCTGGTCCGGCATCGCTTCCAGTGTTTTCAGAATATGGTCGGTGCCGTCGCCGCGTCCGCACATGCCCAGCGAGGTCTCGCCGAAATCGACAAGGCTGTGGTGTCGCGGAGGTGGCGCCCGCTCCAGCGTCACCAGCCAGGCCGTGTGCCCGCGCTTCTTCAATCCGTCGAAATAGAAGCGCTGGGTGTGGAACGGGATGTTGGTTTCCCGTGGGTCGCCGATAACAAAAATGCGGCGTTCGGGATCGCGCTTGATGCGATCCAATGAGGCGTAGGGGTCGAACCAGTTCTGCGGCTTCGCAAGGGCCGCATGGAGGCCGCGCGCTTCCAGATAGGCGCGAAAAGCGGGTGCCCCGGAGGAGATGATCGCGCAACGGAGATCGTCACGCCGCGCCAGCAGTTCCGCCGTCAGCGTGCCGCCGGCGCTGTGTCCGCCGAGGGCCCACTCCCGCACCCCGTAGCGAGCCTTAAGCGCATCGAGCAGTGCGTTCATCAAGGCCGCCTCGCGCGGCGAATTGCGGGAGGTCCAGAACCGCCCCGAACTGCCGTAGGCGCCGGGTCGGGCCAGGAAGAGGAAGGGGATGCCGAAGCGTTCCGCCAACCCGCGCTCCTGCTCGATCATGGCGGCGACGCCCAGACCCTCCTGGTGAGCCACGGAGGTCGGCTTGGAGCCCATGATGTCGCCGTGCATCCAAGCCGCCGCGATGGGGTTCGGGCCGGGGGCCGGACGCAGTCCGGCGGCGTAGTAGCGCAGGCATTCCCCCTTGCCGTCCACCGTCACCCAGGCGGCGGTTTCCTGTGCTTCCAGTGCGGCGCAGGCCTCGCGGGTGATCGTGATCCCCTCGACCACGGCGGCGTTGGAGAACAACTCACCGCTCGGTTGCGACTGCGAATGGCCCGTCTTGGCCGCCACCAGCACCACGGCGAACAGGAGGGAAGCGGCCATCCGGCGCATGGCGGGTCAGGAAGCCGGGCTTGTCGCGCGGGCGGGCGGCTGGGCGGTTTCCGCCTGGGGACGGACGGTGGCCGGGCCGCCGGCCGCGACGACGATCCGGTCGGTGGCGGCCTCCAGCCGCTCCTCAAGCTCCTGCATGGCCTTGGCGCGGCCGAGGCCGGGCGGGATGGGCGGCAGGAATTCCACGACCACGGTGCCGGGCCGCTTGATGAAGCTGTGCCGCGCCCAATAAAGGCCGGCGTTCAGCGCCATCGGGACGATGGGGATGTCCAACTGCTCGTACAGCACGCCGACGCCGACGCGGTAGGGGCGGTAGGCGCCGGCGGCCACGCGCGTGCCCTGGGGGAAGATGACGATGGGCCGGCCCTCGTCGCGCACCGGCTTGGCGTTCTTGACCAGCGAGGCGATGGCCCGGCCGCGCGCGCCGCGGTCCACCGGGATCATCTTCGCCTTGGCGGCGTACCAGCCCCAGATGGGGATCCACAGCAGTTCCCGCTTCAGGATGATCGCCGGATCCTCGACGAGGAAGTGGAGCTTCATCGTCTCCCACGCCGACTGGTGCTTGGCGGCCAGCAGGAAGGAGCCGGACGCCGGCACATGCTCCCGCCCGCGCACCTCGTAGCGGATGCCGACGAGGGTGCGTTCCAGCCAATAGACGGTGCCCAGGTACCACTTCACGACGCGGATCATCGCCCGCCGGGGCAGCAGGAGCATCCACAGCAGGGCGAAGCACATCAGCGCGGTCCAGACGTGGAACGCGATGTTGAAGGCGAGGGAGCGCAGGACGATCATCGGCGGAACTTGTCAGGATTCGAGGAGCATCTCAAGCTCGTAACGGAGCAGGGCGAGCAGGTACTTGTTGTATTCGGTCACCAGCAGGCTCGCCGTGCCGGGCCACAGCCACCAGTCGTTCAGGTGAACGTTGGGGGAGGCGACGGGGTGCGGCACCACCTCCACCTCCGGGATCACCATGTGGAACTCCAGCAGGCTGCGGCGCATGTGGTAGTTGGCGGTGACCAGCCGGATCGACCGGAATCCCTGCTCGCGCAGCCAGTCGGCCGTCTCGTGGGCATTGCCGATGGTGGTGTCGGCGGAATAGCCCAGCGTGATGCAGCATTCCATCTGGCTGGGCGACTGGCGCGAGCGCTTCAGCAACTCCTGGATGTCCAGCCCTTCGTAGACGCCGGAGATGAACATCTTGCGCGCCCGCCCGGCGGCCAGCAGCTCCATCCCGGTGCCAAGCCGCCCGCTGCCGCCCGTCAGCACGACGATGGCGTCGGTTTCGCGGGTGGCTTCCGGGCTGTCGGGGGCGGGTGGGGTGCGGGGGATGGAGCCGGCGAACCAGACCAGCCCGCCGGTCCAGACCAGCGCCGCCACCAGCGCCGCCAGCACGGACCGGCCGAGCGCCTGCGCCATCATGCCGCGCCGGGAGGAGAAGCGCGCCATGGCCTCAGACCCTTCGGACGGTGGCGGGCGGCGGCGTCACGGCATCGACTCCAGCGTGCGCAGCACCGTCCAGCGCGCGGTCAGCGCGGCCAGCAGGCAGGCCGCCAGCGGCACGATGGCCAGCACGGCCAACTGCCAGGACGCGACGGAAATGCTGGGCAGCAGGGCGGCGCGCAGCCCCTCCGCCGCGCGGCCGATCCCGAGGAGCGTCCCGACGGCGGCCGCAAGCCCGACCAGCCCGCCCCGCAGGGTCAGGCCCAGGACGTGGGATTCGAACTGGCGCGCGACATAGCGGTCGGTGGCGCCCATCAGGTGCAGCAACTCCACCACATGGTGGTGGATCGCCAGCCCGGCACGCACCGCGAAGACCACCGCCATCACGCCCGCCCCGCCGATCAGCGCGACGATGGCCAGCGCGGCCAGATGCAGCGCCCCCGCGACGTTGCGCAGGTCGGCCAGCCACACCGCATGGTCGTCCAGCGTGGCGCCGGGGGCCGCGGACTTCAGGCGCAGTGTCAGGGCGGCGGTGTCCACGGGGCCGTCGGTGACCACGTCGATCAGCCGGGGCATGGGCAGCAGCGGGTCGGCCGCCTCGCGCCCCAGCCAGGGCTCCAGCAGGCGGCCGATGTCGTCGGTGGTCAGCGCGTTGGCGGTCCGGACGCCGGGGGTGGAGCGCAGGACGGTCAGCGCCGCCTCCGTCCGCTCGTTCAGGGAGTTCGGTCCCGTGGCGGGCAGGGGCACGATCTGCACGGTCAGGCCGCCCGCGAGGCCGCTGTCCCAGCGCCGGGCCATGTCCGACACGAGCAGCGCCCCGGCCAGCGCCAGCGCCGCCAGATAGACCATCAGCGCGGTCAGCCAGGTGAGGAAGCGCGACGTCGGGTCCTTGGCGAGCGGCAGGTCGAACCGCTTGCGGGCGAGGGGCAGGGCCATGGCGATCCGGTCCTCCCCCTCAGGCCCAGCGCGCGTTCTGCGCCGGAAGGACGTGCAGGCGCCCGTTCTCCAGATGCAGGCGCGGGTGGTTGAAGCGGCGGATCAGCGCCTCGTTGTGGGTGGCGATGACCACGGTCGTGCCCAGCTTGTGCAGTTCCTCGAACAGGTACAGAAGGCGCATGCCGATGCCGTCGTCCACGTTGCCGGTGGGCTCGTCCGCCAGCAGAAGGCGCGGCCGGTTGATGACCGAGCGGGCGATGGCGACGCGCTGCTGCTGCCCGCCCGACAGGGTGGAGGGCAGGGCGTGCAGGTGGTTGCCCAGCCCCACCCAGCGCAGGATTTCCGTGCAGTGCTCCACCACGTCGGCCTCCGACGCGCCGCTCATGCGCAGAGGCAGCGCAACATTGTCGAGCGCGGAGAGGTGGTTGAGCAGCGCGAAGTCCTGGAACACCACGCCGATCTGGCGGCGCAGTTCCGGCAGGTCCGCCCGCTTCAACCGGGCCACGTCGGAGCCGAACACGGTGATCAGCCCGCGCGAGGGACGGTGCGCGAGGTACATCAGCTTCAGCAGCGACGATTTGCCCGCCCCGCTCGCCCCGGTCATGAAATGGAAGGAGCCGGGCGGCAGGGTGAAGCTGATGTCGCGCAGCACCTCAGGCCCGGTGCCGTATCGCAAGCCCACGTTCTCGAAGCGAATCACAGTCCCACCAAAGCCGCAACAGGGCGCCGCGGCGGTACCCCGCCCGGCGCGCGAAAGGACAATGCACCGGCGACGGGTGGTACGTCCACTGCCGTCGATCCCGCCGGGCCGGACGCCGAAGCCCACACGGAAGCTTGGGCGTTCCTTGCTTCATACCTCATGACTACCTATAACGACATTCTGCAATTTCGGTGACCACGATCGGCCATCAATGATCATCACCTGCCCGACCTGTGCCACACGGTACACCCTGGCCGATTCGGCGGTCGGACCGCAGGGGCGAAAAGTGCGCTGCGCCAAATGCGGCCACACTTGGGTGCAGACCGCGGATGACGAGCCGGATTTTTCCCTCGGCGACGACGTGACGGAGATCCGCCAGACCGCCTCTGCACCGTCGGTGGCGAAGAAGGCGCCGATGGACAAGGTGGCGCGAAAGCGCGCGCTGATCGGCTGGGGTGCGTTCGCGGCGGTGCTGCTGGCGCTGGGGGCGGCCGGTTTCGCGGCGCGCGGCCTGATCGTGCATCTCTGGCCGCCGGCCGCCCTGTTCTACGAGACCATCGGCCTGCCGGTGGACCCGCCCGGCACGGGGTTGCAGATCCAGAACGTCCGCTCCGAACAGAAGACCGACAACGGCACGCCCGTGCTGGTCGTGGACGGGCAGATCATCAACGTGTCCGACGTGATGCGGACGGTGCCGCCGGTGCTCGCCGTGTCGCTGGGCCAGGACCGTAAGCCGGTCAAGAGCTGGACCATCGAAGCCTCGCCCGCCCAGATCCTCCCCGGCGAGATCGCCACCTTCCGCGACATCCAGCGCGACCCCGGCCCGGTCTTCGAGGTGATGATCACCTTCCAGGGCGGGTAAAGTTGGGATCCCCTCGCCCGCTTCCAGCGGAGATGGGCGAGGGGACTGGGCTCAGGTTTCAAAACTGCTTCAGCAGACGCTCGATGTATTCCCGTTCCATTTGCGGGCGGCTGTATTGGCCGGAGCGGCGGCGCAGTTCGTCGAGGATTTCGCGGGCGCGCTGGAGTTCCGCCTCCTCCGGGATCTTCACGTCGTTGCCGTCGTAGGAGCCGTAGCCGGAGGGGCGGCGGCCCAGCGGGTCGCGGTTGCGGCCCTGGCGTTGCTGCTGCTGACCCTGCTGCTGCCCCATCATGGCCGGACCCTGCTGGCCCATCATCTGCTGCATGAGTTGCTCGGCGTAGCTCTGCATGCCCTGCTGAAGCTCGTCCATGGCCTGGGTCTGCGAGGGCACGGCGTTGCCCGGCTGCCCCTGCTGGAGCGCCTGACCCGCGTCGCGCATGGCGCGTTCCGCCCGGCCGAGCGGGCGCGGGATGTCGCCCTGCTGCTCGCCCAGGCGACGCATCAGTTCGCCGAGCTGGCGGCGCAGCGCTTCCTGCTGGGCGGCCTGCTGCTGCATCAGCGGGCTGCCGGATTGCCCTTGCTGGCCCTGTTGCCCCTGCTGCTGGCGTCCCTGGCGGCCGCGCGGACCCTGGTTCGGGTTCTGACCGGCCTGGGGCTGCCCCTGCTGCTGGCCCATCTGGTCCTGCGACTGGCGGAAGGTCTGGTCGAGCAGGTTCTGCTGCTGCTGCGCAAGCTCCTGAAGCTCGCGCATCATCTGCCACGCTTCGTTCTGTCCGCCCTGCTGCATCTGCGCCATGGCGCCGGAGCGCATGTTCTCCATCATCTGCTGGAGCTGCGAGAGCATCTGGCGCGCGGCGTCGCGGGCGCCGGTCTCCGCCATCTGCCGCATCTGGTCGAGCATCTGCTGGAGGTCCTGCCGGTCCATCATGCGGTCGGCCATCTCCGGCGGCACCATGGGGATCTGCTCGCCGCGGGCCAGCGCCTCGCGCATCTGCTGCTCCATGGCCTCCATGAACTTGTCGAGCGCGGCCTGGAGTTCGTCCATCAGCTGCTTCAGTTCCTGGTCGGAGGCGCCCTTCTCCAGCGCCTCGGCCAGCCGGCGTTCGGCGTCGCGCAGGTCGCGTTCGGCCAGCGACAGGCCGCCGTCCTCGATGCGCAGCGCGGTCTCCCACAGGAGCTGCTGCACCGCCGGGATGGATTCCGCCTGCTCGTCCAGCAGCAGCCGCCCGACCGAGGTGCGCAGCGCCAGGAAGGCCACGATGTCGCCGCCGAACTGGCCTGGGCGCGACGACAGCTCGGCCAGCTTGCGGGCGACCTCCACGCGCGCCTCCTTGGGGCGCAGGGTCAGCTTCTTGCGCTCCTCCACGATGCCGCGGGCGACGGGGTTGTTGAACGGGCGCTCCGGCAGGACCATCGCCACGTCTTCCGTGCTGCCGGTCTGGCCGGCGCCGTCGGTGGCGGTCAGGCGGACATTGACGTTCAGCCCCGCCCAGGGATGCGCTGTCAGGTCGTGGAAGCCGGCGTTGTGCGCGTCCTTCGGATGCACGCCGGGCAGGGCCAGCGGCAGTTCCAGGGGCTTGCGGTCCAGCGTCGGGGCCTCGCCCTCCGGCACGGCCAGCCGGATGACGCCCTTCACCTCGGCCAGCCCATAGTCGTCGTGCGCGGTGTAGTCCAGGCGCAGCGCCCCGCGCTCCCCCTTGCTGGGCGGGCTGGCGTAGGCGACGGTCGGCGGCGCGTCCGGAACGATCTGCACCGGCCAGGAACCCAGCGTGCGCGAGCCCTGGCTGACGGCGATGCGGTTGCCTGCCTCGATCGGGTGCTGGACCTGGAAGGTGGAGGAGTCCACCGCCTCGAAGCTGGCGGTCTTGTCGCCGGCCTCCAGTGAGGGCGTGCCGCTGCCGCCGGTGACGCGGGCGAGCACGAGGCTGCCCTTCGGCACCGGCACGGGGTTCGGCAGGTTCGGCGCGTGGGCGGCGTTGGCCGACTTCAGGAAGATGGGCGGCAGGCCGGTGTAGTCCGGCGGCGTGATCCACAGGTCGAGCGCCGCGACGGACACGCCGCCCGTGCCACCGAAGCGCGGGCTGAGGGCGGCGGCGATGCGCGGGCTCCAGTCGCCCCAGGTTGCGCCACCGGCGGCGATCAGCACCAGCACGACCAGCGCGCGCAGCGCGTAGCGGTCATGGGCGGCGATGTCGGACAGGGGCCAGGCGACGCGCAGGGACCGCATGGCGGCGCGCATCCGCTCCTGGTGCAGGCGCCACAGTTCGGCCGCCACCGGGTCGTTGCCCGAAGGCTTGTCGCGCAGGACGTGCAGCGGACGGTGGGGCAGGCCGCTGTCGCGCTCCAGCCGGCGGCGGGCGGCGTCCTCGCCGGGCATGCGGAAGCCGCGCAGGCCGCGCCACAGCGTCCAGCCGAAGGCGGCGGCGATCAGCAGCAGGACGGTGGCGTGCAGCCAGCCGGGCAGAAGCGGCAGCAGGTTCAGGAAAGCGAGCGCGACGAAGGCGCCGGCGATGGCGACGGGTGCCCAGACGGCGGGCCACAGCCGTTCCCACAGCAGCGCGGCGCGCGCCTGCCAGAGGCGGACGCGCGGCTCGGCCGCCGAGCGCGTCTCCGGGGCGGAGTCCTTGCGCAGGGGGAATCGGAAACCGTCGTTGCTGTCGCTCATGCCGCACTCCCGTCCCGCCACAGTCCGGTCCACATGGCACCGGCCGTAAGGGAGCGGCGGCCGGGGCGTTGTCAGGATATAGGCTCGGCCACGCCGTTTTTCGCGGCCTGACCGTCGAGCCATTCACCGAACCACTTGTCCATGACCAAAATATGGCCGCACAGCCACATCTCGACATAGTTCTGGAGGAATTGCACCTCCTCCCGGTCGTGGTCGCCCGTGGTGGACTGCTTGCGCACGAAGGCCGCGAAGGTGTCGTGCTGGACCTTGTGCTTGGCGAGGTCCGGGTATGCGGACGCGCGCATCAGCCCTTCCTCGCGCCTGAAATGATATTCGGAATAGTCCGCCAGCTCGCGCAGGAAGCGGTTCGCCGACTCCCGCGTTTCCCCGGCGGTGATGGCCGCGCTGAACTGGTTGAACAGCTCGAAGAGCCGCTGATGGTCCGCGTCCACCGCGCTCTGCCCGATCGCGTAAGCCGCATCCCAGTCCATGACGGTCTCCACCGGTTGGTTCATAACCGAACCATCATACGCCCGATCCGGGGGATTTGGCAGGTGGGATTGCGCGGGCAAATTGCCGCCACGCTCCCCGCCTGTCGCGGCGGGGAGCGTGGGGGGACGGGCTTCTACGCCTTCAGCCAGTCCGGCACGCGCTCCGCGGCCAGCATCTCCTCCACCGACGGTCGGGGTCGGATGACGGCGAAGTCGGCACCGTTCACCAGCACCTCCGGGATCAGCGGACGGGTGTTGTAGCTGGAGGACATCACGGCGCCATAGGCGCCCGCCGACAGGAAGGCGACCAGATCGTCGGCGGCCATCGGCGGCAGCATGCGCTGCAGGGCGAAGGTGTCGCCGCTCTCGCAGACCGGGCCGACCACGTCGAAGGGCTCCTTCAGGGCGGCGGTGTCGGGCTCCGTCACCGGGACGATGCCGTGATAGGCCTCGTACAGCGCCGGGCGGATCAGGTCGTTCATCGCCGCGTCCACGATGACGAAGCGGCGGTGCAGCCCCTCCTTCACGTAGATCACGCTCGACACCAGGATGCCGGCGTTGCCGACCAGCGAGCGGCCGGGCTCCAGCGTGATGCGGCAGCCGAGGTTGCCGGTGATCGACCGCACCATGGCGGCGTAGTCGGCCAGATCGGGCGGCGTCTCGTTCTTGTAGGTGATGCCCAGCCCGCCGCCGAGGTCGAGCCGCTGGATGTCGTGCCCGTCCTCGCGCAGGACATGCAGCAGCGCCGCGACGCGCTCGTAGGCCGCGCGGAAGGGCGCCAGATCGGTGAGCTGGGAGCCGATGTGCACGGCGATCGACACCGGCTTGATGCCCGGCAGCCGGGCGGCCTGCGCGTAGACCTCCCGCGCATGGTCGTAGTCGATGCCGAACTTGTTCTCTTTCTTGCCGGTCGAGATCTTCGCGTGGGTCTTGGCGTCCACGTCCGGGTTGACGCGGAAGGCGATGGGGGCGACCACGCCGAGGCTGGCGGCCACCTCCGACAGCGCCTCCGCCTCCGGGATGGATTCCACGTTGATCTGGTGGATGCCGGCCTCAAGGGCGGCGCGCATCTCCGCACGGGTCTTGCCGACACCGGAGAAGACGATCCGCCCGGCCGGAATGCCGCCGGCCAGCGCGCGCTGCATCTCACCGCCCGACACCACGTCCGCCCCGGCGCCCAGCCGCGCGAAGGTGTGGATAACGGCGAGGTTGGAGTTGGCCTTCACCGCGTAGCAGACACCGGCGTCCTGGCCCGCGAAGGCCCCGGCGTAGGCGCTGTAGTGCGCCTCCAGCGCCGCCGTGGAATAGCAGTAGAAGGGCGTGCCGACCGACTCCGCGATCCGGGTCAGCGGGACGGATTCGGCGTGCAGCACGCCGTTGCGGTAGGCGAAGGCGCTCATGGAAAACGGACTCCGGAGGAAGACTGGCCCGACGCCGCATTGCCGGGCTTCGGGTCGGTCTTCGAATTCGGGTAGGGACGCGGGAACTTGTCGTTCTCCACCCCCTGGGGCGGATCGACGTAGCCCGGCTTCTTGCCGCAGCCCGCCAGGGTCAGGGCGGTCGCCGCGACGGCGGCCAGGAGGACGAGGCGGCTCACAGGAAACGCTCCCGGGCCGCCTTGACGGCCTCGCGCACGCGGACGGGGGAGGCGCCGCCGAAGCTGCGGCGGCTGTCCAGCGACGCCTCGATGCTCAGCGCCGGGTAGACGGCCTCGGTGATGCGCGGTTCGATGGCCTGAAGCTCGGCCAGCGTCAGGTCGGTCAGGCCGACGCGCCGGTCCTCCGCCGCCTTCACGGCACGGCCGGTGACGTGGTGCGCCTCGCGGAAGGGCATGTTCAGCTCCCGCACCAGCCAGTCGGCGAGATCGGTGGCGTTCAGGAAGCCGCGGTCCGTCGCCTCGCGCAGGGCCGGGACGTTCGGCTGCATGTCGCGGACCATGCCTTCCATGGCGGCGATGCACAGCGCCAGCGTGTCGTCGGCCTCGAAGACCGGCTCCTTGTCCTCCTGCATGTCCTTGGAATAGGCCAGCGGCAGGCCCTTCATGGCGACCAGCAGGCTGTTCAGGCTGCCGATGACGCGCCCGGCCTTGGCGCGCACAAGCTCCGCCGCGTCGGGGTTCTTCTTCTGCGGCATGATGGAGGAGCCGGTGGTGAAGGCGTCCGTCAGCTTGATGAAGCGGAACTGGGCGGAGCACCACAGCACGATCTCTTCCGCGAAGCGGGAGAGGTGCATGGCGCAAATGCTGCCGGCGGCCAGATACTCCAGCGCGAAGTCGCGGTCGGACACGGCGTCCAGCGAATTCGCCGTCGGCCGGTCGAAGCCCAGCGCCTCCGCCGTCATGAAGCGGTCGATGGGGTAGGGCGTGCCGGCCAGCGCGGCGGAGCCCAGCGGGCACTCGTTCAGCCGCGCGCGGGCGTCGCGGAAGCGGCCGCGGTCGCGCCCGAACATCTCCACATAGGCCAGCAGATGGTGCCCGAAGCTGACCGGCTGCGCCGCCTGGAGGTGCGTGAAGCCCGGCATTACCGTGTCGGTGTGCTTCTCCGCGAGGTCGATCAGCGCGGCCTGGAGCGCCTTCAGCCCCTGCTCCGCCCGGTCGAGCGCGTCGCGCACCCACAGCTTGAAGTCGGTCGCCACCTGGTCGTTGCGCGACCGGCCGGTGTGCAGGCGCTTGGCCGGCTCCCCGATCAGCTCGGCCAGCCGGGCTTCCACGTTCATGTGGATGTCTTCCAGTTCCACCTTGAAGGTGAAGGCGCCGGAGTCGATCTCTTGCTTGACGCGGTCGAGCCCGTCGCGGATGGCGTCGGCGTCGGCCTGGGTTATGATGCCCTGGCGGGCCAGCATGGCGGCGTGCGCCTTGGAGCCGGCAATGTCCTGATCGGCCAGACGCTTGTCGAAGCCGATGGAGGCGTTGATCTTCTCCATGATGGCGGCGGGGCCGCGGGCGAAACGGCCGCCCCACATCTGGCTGGCGGCGGGGGTGGCCCCGGGAGTAGCCGTATTCTCGGCGGGCGGCTTGGACTGTTCGGCGCTCATGACGGGCACAATACGGGTGGGAGGACGGGAAGCGTGAGTATGCGGACTTTGGCGGCCACCGCAATCTTTTGTGTGAGCCTTCTGGCGGGCGCCGGCCTGTGGGCCGCGCTGGCCGGACCGTCGGCCCCGCCCGTGACCATGCTGAACCAGCCGGACAAGGCCTCCGGTGGGGGATCTTTGCCGGTCGGCCTCGACAAGTACCGCTCGACGGAGGCGCCGAAGCCGCTGCCGCCCCTGTCCTTCGTGGACGGGGAGGGGCGCCGCGTCGACCTTGCCGAGTTCAAGGACAAGCTGGTGCTGCTGAACCTGTGGGCGACGTGGTGCGCGCCCTGCGTGAAGGAAATGCCGGCGCTGGACCGCCTGCAGGCGCAACTCGGCGGGCCGGGCTTCCAGGTGGTGGCGCTGTCGGTCGACCGGGGCGGCAAGGATCAGGTGGAGCCCTTCTTCCGCAAGATCGGCGTCAAGAACCTCGCCCTCTACCTCGATCCGGGGAGCGCCAGCATGCAGGCGCTGTCCCTGCGCGGCCTGCCGACCACCTTGCTGGTGGACCAGGAGGGGCGGGAGCTTGGCCGCATCGAGGGCGCCGTGGAATGGGACTCGCCGGAGGTCGTGGCCTTCCTGCGCAAGCACATGGGCCGCAACGGCGCCCCGGCGCGCGATCACGGCGGCGTGGTGAAAACGGGTGGGTGATTTCCCCCTCTCCCGCCGGAGGCGGGCGAGGGGGCTGAGAGTCCTACTCCGAACTTCCCGACGTGGCCGGCGGGGCCTGGGTCTGCGGGGGGCCGGGGCGGCGGGACAGTTCGGCGGCGATGGCGCGGGCGTCCTCGAAATGGGCGTGCAGCATGGGAAGCGTGTCGCGGGCGAAATCCGCCGTTTCGCCGTCGCGTTCGGCCTGCGCCTCGAACAGCTTGATGGCGCGGGCGTGGGTTTCCTCCTCCGCGGCGATGTAGCGGCGGTCGAAGGCGCCGTCGGGCGTGTCGCGCAGGCTCGCCATGTGGGAGCGGGCGGTCGTGTTCAGCTCTTGCGGGATGGGAATGTCGTGGCGCTCGGCCATGCCCGCCAGCTGTTGCGCCACCCGCCCGTGGTCGTCCACGGCGCGGCGGGCGAAACCGCGCACGCTGTCGGTTTCCGCCCGGTCCTGGGCAAGCTTGCCGAGCGCCCGCTCCGCCATGCTGTCGGCCAGAGCCTCGATGATGAAGTTGCGCTCCTGCCGGGATAAATCTTGCCGGGAGAGGGGAAGGGGCTGCTGGGCCAGGGCCGACCCGCCCATGGAGGCCAGCACAACCACCGCAACGAAAGCGCGCCGCATCGTCCGTCCCTCCCCGGAACCGCCCAATCCCCAGGGAGACGAACAGAGCGCAAGCACGGCGGTTCCGAAAAAGCACGAGCCCGCCCTGGCTTCCCGGGGCGGGCTCGTGTTTTGCGATCCTTTCGGAACGACCGTTAGCGGGTCGGGACCGGCGGGTTCTTGGAGTAGTCGTAGAAGCCGCGGCCCACCTTGCGGCCGACCCAGCCGGCCTCGACATACTTCACCAGCAGCGGGCAGGGACGGTACTTGCTGTCGGCCAGACCCTCGTAGAGGACCTGCATGACCGCAAGGCAGGTGTCCAGGCCGATGAAGTCGGCCAGTTCCAGCGGACCCATCGGGTGGTTGGCGCCCAGCTTCAGCGCGGTGTCGATGGCGTGAACGCCGCCCACGCCCTCATACAGGGTGTAGACCGCCTCGTTGATCATCGGAAGCAGGATGCGGTTGACGATGAAGGCCGGGAAATCCTCGGCCACGGCCGCGGTCTTGCCGATGTTGGCGGTCAGCTCGGCGATGGCGTTGAAGGTCGCCTCGTCGGTCGCGATGCCGCGGATCAGCTCGACGAGCTGCATCACCGGCACCGGGTTCATGAAGTGCATGCCCATGAACTTCGACGGACGGTCGGTCGACGCGGCCAGACGGGTGATGGAAATCGACGAGGTGTTCGTCGCGACCAGAGCCTCCGGCTTCAGGTTCGGGACGAGCTTCTTGAAGATCTCGCGCTTCAGCGCCTCGTTCTCGGTCGCGGCCTCGATCACGAGGTCGGCGTCGGCGAACACCGACAGGTCGGCGCCGGTCGAGATGCGGGCGATGGCAGCGGCCTTGTCGGCCTCCGCCATTTTCCCCTTCTGGACCTGGCGGTCCATGTTCTTGGAGATGCCAGCGACCGCCTTCTGAAGGATCTCCTCGCTGATGTCGGAGATGATCACCTCATAGCCCGCCTGGGCGCAGACATGGGCGATACCGCTGCCCATCTGGCCGGCACCGATGATGCCAATCTTCTTGATCGTGGACATAAGAACTTTCCCGCGCAAGGTTGGTTGGGGACAGGACCGACTTAACGCGCCTTGTCCAGCTCGGACGTCAGTTCCGGCACCGCCTTGAAGAGGTCGGCGACGAGACCGTAATCCGCGACCTGGAAGATGGGTGCTTCCTCGTCCTTGTTGATCGCGACGATGACCTTGCTGTCCTTCATGCCGGCGAGGTGCTGGATGGCACCGGAGATGCCGACGGCGATGTACAGCTCAGGCGCCACGATCTTGCCGGTTTGCCCGACTTGGTAGTCGTTG
>NZ_JBPXMQ020000044.1:0-46698 GCF_053470405.2 Azospirillum mesophilum | reverse complement strand
CGCCGTCGCCAAGTTCGACGTCATCACCGGCGCCCAGGCCAAGCCGGCCTCCAACGCCCCGACCTACACCCGCGTCTTCGCCAACGCCCTGATCGCCGAGGCCGCCGCCGACCCGTCGGTGCTCGCCATCACCGCGGCCATGCCCTCGGGCACCGGGCTCGACCTGTTCGCCCAGCGCTTCCCGGACCGCTGCTTCGACGTCGGCATCGCCGAGCAGCACGCGGTGACCTTCGCCGCCGGGCTGGCCTGCGAGGGCTTCCGGCCGTTCTGCGCCATCTACTCCACCTTCCTGCAGCGCGCCTACGACCAGGTGGTGCACGACGTCGTCCTGCAGCACCTGCCGGTGCGCTTCGCGCTCGACCGCGCCGGGCTGGTCGGGGCGGACGGGGCCACCCACGCCGGCTCCTTCGACGTGGCCTATCTCGGCTGCCTGCCCGACATCGTGCTGATGGCTGCGGCGGACGAGCTGGAGCTGATGCACATGGTGGCGACCAGCGCGGCCATCGACGACCGCGCCTCCGCGCTGCGCTACCCGCGCGGCGAGGGCGTCGGGCTGGAACTGCCGGAGCGTGGGCTGGTGCTGCCCATCGGCAAGGGCCGGGTGGTGCAGGAAGGCAGCAAGGTGGCCATCCTCAGCTACGGCACCCGGCTGGGCGAGGCGCGCAAGGCGGCGGCCGAGCTGGCCGCGCGGGGCCTGTCCACGACGGTGGCCGACGCGCGCTTCGCCAAGCCGCTGGACGAGGACCTCGTGCGCCAGTTGGCCCTGCACCACGAGGTGCTGATCACCATCGAGGAGGGCTCCGTCGGCGGCTTCGGCAGCTTCGTGCTGCAGTTCCTCGCCACATCCGGGCTGCTCGATGGGGGCCTGAAGATCCGCCCGCTGGTGCTGCCCGACCGCTTCCTCGACCACGACAGCCCGGCCAAGCAGTATGACGAGGCTGGCTTGTCCGCCCGCCACATCGTCGCCACCGCCTTGCAGGCCCTGGGCAGCCTGCCGGAGCGGCTTGCGACCATCCTCTGATGACCTTCCAATGATCTGGGGTGTTGTCAGGGGGAACGCTTCCTGACCCGAGGATCGGATTGTTGGACCGGCACCCGCAGACCTCCGCCCCCCGCAAGAGCCGCGGCCTGTGGCGCCTCTATGGCGCGCTCTGGCATTTCGCGGCGGGCAGCCGGCATCTGGTCGTGCTGTTCTTCGCGCTGCTGGTCGGCGCGCAGTTGGCGCGGCTGGCGGTGCCCTACTTCTTCGGGCAGGCGGTCAACGCCTTGCAGGACACCCGCGCGCAGGACATTCGGGCGGCGGGCTTCGCGCTGCTGCTGATGCTGGCGGCGGGGGTGATCGGCTGGCTGCTGCACGGTCCCGGCCGGGTGGTGGAGCGCTTCACCGCCCTGAAGATCCGCGAACGCTTCTCCGACGCGGTCTACGCCAAGCTGATGTGCCTGCCCATGGGCTGGCACGAGACCCACCATTCCGGCGAGACGATCCAGCGCGTCGGCAAGGCCAACCTCGCCCTGTTCGGCTTCGCCCAGAACCAATGGACCTACCTGCGCAACGCGGTCGGGCTGTTCGGGCCTCTGGTGGCGATCTTCGCCATCTCCCCGCCGGTCGGGGCCGTGGCGGTCGCGGCCTACGCGGTGCTGGGGCTGGTCGTGCTGCGGCTGGACCGCACCATGGCCCGCCTGATCGACGACGAGAACGTGGCGGAGCGGCGCTACACGGCGGAGATGGTGGACAGCCTGGGCAACGTCGGCACGGTGCTGACCCTGCGGCTGGAGGAGGCGACGCGCAAGGCCATGATGGGCCGCCTGCACGCGGTCTTCGCCCCGCTTCGCCGCAACATCGTGATCAATGAGACGAAGTGGCTGACCATCGAGCTGTTCGGGCAGGTGCTGCGCGTCGGTTTGGTGGCCTTCTACGCGTGGCTGGAATGGCGCTCGGCGGGCGTGATCATGGTCGGCACGGCGGTCATGGTCTATCAGTATTCGGAGCAGATCGGCGACGTGGTCGGCTCCTTCGCCACGCAATGGCAGGACATCGTGCGCAGCGGCACCGACCTGTCCGGTGCCGACGAAATCTTCGACGCCAAGGAACGCCGGGGCTTCGGCGGCCATGTGCCGGACGACTGGCGGGAAATTCACGCGGAGGGCCTGCGATTCCACCACCCGAACCGGCGCAGCGCCGCCCCGACGCTGGACGACGTGTCGATCACGTTGCGGCGCGGTGACCGCATCGCGCTGGTGGGGGAAAGCGGGTCGGGCAAAAGCTCCCTGATGCGGGTGCTGAGCGGCCTGTACGAGGCCGGCGCGGTGCGTTTCCACATCGATGGGGTGGAACATCCGGAACTGGTCGACCTGCGCTCCGCCGCCACGCTGATCCCCCAGGACCCGGAGATCTTCGAGAACACGGTGGAACACAACATCACCATGGGCGTGGAGCACGGCGCCGACGCCGTCCGTCGCGCCTGCGACCTCGCCCGCCTCACCCCCATCGTGGAGGCCATGCCCCAGGGGCTGAACACCCGCATCGTGGAGCGCGGCGGCAACCTGTCCGGCGGGCAGAAGCAGCGGCTGGCGCTGGCGCGCGGCATCCTGGCCGCCAAGACCAGCTCCATCATCATGCTGGACGAGCCGACCAGCAGCCTCGATCCAGCGACGGAGGCGCAGGTCTACGGCAACCTGATGGCGGAATTCCCCGACTCCTGCATCGTGTCCTCCATCCACCGCCTGCACCTGCTGCCGCGCTTCGGCACCGTCGTCTACATGTACGACGGGCGGATTCTGGACATCGGCACCCTGCCGGACCTGCTCCGCCGCCAGCCGCGCTTCCGCGAACTGTGGGAACAGGCCACCGCCGAGCAGGGCAATCCCGAGCGGGTGACCGTCATCGATGAGGACGCGGCCTAAAATCCCCTCTCCCATCGGAGATGGGCGAGGGGGAATAAAGCCCACCTGTTGTCCCGCCGCCCCCGGCGCCCTACCTCCTAAGAATCATCGCCGCCCATCCAGGAGAGTGTTTGTGACGATCCGACTGACCACCCTGCCCAACGGCTTCCGCGTGCTGACCGACCATCTGCCCCATCTCGGCACGATCACCAGCGGGGTCTGGGTCGGGGTGGGCGCCCGCAACGAGCGGCCGGAGGTGAACGGCATCGCCCACTTCCTGGAGCACATGATCTTCAAAGGGACGGAGACCCGCGACGCGCTGGACATCGCGCTGGAGATCGAGAACCGCGGCGGCGACTTCAACGCCTACACGGACTACGACGTCACCGCCTACTACACGCAGATGGCCGCCAAGCATGTGGACGTGTCCTGCGAGATCATCGGCGACATCGTCCTGAACTCCGTCTTCCCGCAGGAGGAGGTGGAGAAGGAGCGCGGCGTCGTCATTCAGGAGATTGGCCGCTACGCCGACGAGCCGGAGGACGTGGTCTACGAGGCGCTGCGCCGCACCGCCTTCGAGGGGCAGGCGCTGGGCCGTCCGATCCTGGGGCCGAAGGAAAACGTCGCCAACTTCGGGCGGGAGCATCTGCTGGACTACGTCGCCCATTACGACCCGCGCCACATGGTTTACGTGGTGTCCGGCAACGTCGATCACGACACGGTGGTGCGCCGGGTGGAGATGCTGTTCGGCCATCTGACGCCCAAGGACGCCCCCTTCCACGAGGCGGTCGCCAACAAGGGCGGGGCCGCCCTGCTGCCGCGCGAGGCGGAGCAGGTGCATTTCATGGCGGCCTTTCCGGGCGTGGGCTCGGACGATCCGGCCAGCTACGCGCTGCGCCACCTCGCCAACATCCTGGGCGGCGGCATGACCTCCCGCCTGTTCCAAGAAATCCGGGAAAAGCGCGGGCTGGTCTATTCGGTCTACGCCACGCCGATCCAGTACGCCGACGGGGGCGCGCTCGGCTTCTACGCCGGGACGGGGCCGGAGGAGGTGGCGGCGCTGGTGCCGGTCTTCTTCGAGGAGCTGCGCAAGGTGCAGGACGGCGTCACCGCCGCCGAGTTGGAACGGTCGAAGGAGCAGATGCGCTTCTCCGTCGGCAAGTCGCTGGAATCGACCATGCGCCGCGCCGACCGCTTCGCCCGCACCCTGCTGCGCACCGGCGAGATCCGCACGATCGAGCAGATCTTCGACCGCATCGATTCGGTGCGCGTCGAGGACGTTGCCGAGACCGCCCGCAGCCTGTTCGCCGGCCCGATGGCCGTGTCGGCGGTGGGCGTGCTCGACCGGCTGCCGTCCTTCGACGACATGCAGGGCCTGCTCAGGCAGGCTGCGTGACGGGCTCCAGCGCCGCCGGTTCGAGCGCCTTGGTCAGCGCCGCCGCCAACTGCCGGAAGGTTTCCTTCCGGCCGGAGGTGCGGCGCCAGACCAGCCCGATCCGGCGGAAGGGCCGGGCGGCGTCGATCGGGCGCACCTCCACGTTGAGGCCCCGCAGGATGCCCGAGTCGAGCGCCATCTGCGGCAACAGCGTCACGCCAAGGCCGTTCGCGACCATCTGGACCAGCGTGTGCAGGCTGGTTCCCTGGAACGCGGCGTTTTGCCGCGCCCCGTCCAGCGAGCAGGCGGCCAGCGCATGATCGCGCAGGCAATGGCCGTCCTCCAGCAGCAGCAGGTCGTCCATCGCCATGTCGGACGGCCGCGCCGCCTTGACCTTGCACAGCCGGTGCCCCGGCGGGCAGACGACGGAGAAGCGGTCCTCCGCGATGTCCACCGATTCCACGTCGCCGGAGGGATAGGGCAGGGCCAGCAGGGCGGCGTCCAGCTCTCCGCCTTCGAGCCGGTCCAGCAGGCGCGCGGTCTGGTCCTCCCGCAGGTAGAGCTTCAGCTTGGGGAAGGCCTCGCGCAGGGCCGGCATGACGCGCGGGATCAGGAACGGCCCGATCGTCGGGATCACGCCCAGATGCAGCGGCCCGGCCATGGCGTCCTCCACCGAGCGGGCGACGTCCACCAGATCCTCCGCCCCCTTCAGCAGGGCGCGGGCGCGTTCCGCGATCTCCCGGCCCAGCGGGGTCGGCAGCACGGTGCGCTTGGTGCGCTCCAGAAGCGGCGCGCCGAGGAGGTTTTCCAGCTCCTGAATGCCGGCGGAGAGGGTGGATTGACTGACGAGGCAGGCTTCCGCCGCGCGGCCGAAGTGGCAGCGATCGACGACGGCAACGAGATAGTGGAGCTGGCGAAGGGTGGGCAGCGGCTTCATGCGGTGGAGTGTAATCGATTTTATCGATCACCGCGATCAGTATTTTTCGTTTCCCTCTCTGATCGCTTCCCCCTAACGTTCGGGGCGTCACGAGACCAACGAGGGGGAGCGGACGGCCGGCGGGCCACGCGGGACGCCGGATCAACGCTTGCCCGAATCATCAGACTGATGGAGAACACATGTCTTTGATCAACACCGAAGTGAAGCCCTTCAAGGCGACCGCCTTCAAGAACGGCAAGTTCATCGACGTGTCGGATGCCGACCTGAAGGGCAAGTGGTCGGTCGTCTTCTTCTACCCGGCCGACTTCACCTTCGTGTGCCCGACCGAGCTTGAGGATCTGGCCGACAACTACGCCGAGTTCCAGAAGGTCGGCGTCGAGATCTACAGCGTGTCGACCGACACCCACTTCTGCCACAAGGCCTGGCACGACACCTCGCCGGCCATCAAGAAGATCGAGTACACCATGGTCGGCGACCCGACCGGTGTCATCTCCCGCAACTTCGAAGTCATGATCGAGGAGAAGGGTCTGGCCGACCGCGGCACCTTCGTGATCGACCCGAACGGCAAGATCCAGATCGTCGAGATCAACGCCGGCGGCGTCGGCCGTGACGCCCGCGAGCTGCTCCGCAAGGTCAAGGCCGCCCAGTACGTCGCCTCGCACCCCGGCGAAGTCTGCCCGGCCAAGTGGGAAGAAGGTCAGAAGACCCTCGCCCCGTCGCTGGACCTGGTCGGCAAGATCTAAGTCCACGGCTGTACCGTGCATGTCCCTGGACCCGGTTCCCACCGGGTCCAGGGCACAGCCCACCTTCGCGCCGCATTCCACCGTTTCGGGAGCCAGTCTCGTGTTGGACGATAATGTGAAGGGCCAGCTCAAGGCCTATTTCGAGCGAATCACTCAGCCCGTCGAACTGGTGGCATCCCTGGACGACGGCGCCAAGTCCCAGGAACTCCTCGACCTCCTCCAGGACGTCGCCGCGCAGTCGGACAAGATCACTTTGGTCCGGCGCGATGACGATGCCCGCAAGCCCTCCTTCGCGATCAACCGCGCCGGTACGGACATCGGCGTGCGCTTCGCGGGGCTGCCGCTGGGGCACGAGTTCAATTCCCTCATCCTCGCGCTGCTGCAGGTCGGCGGCCACCCGGCGAAGGAATCGCCGGAGGTCATCGAGCAGGTGAAGGCGCTGGAGGGTGACTACGTCTTTGAAACCTATTTCTCGCTTTCCTGCCAGAACTGCCCCGACGTGGTGCAGGCCCTGAACCTGATGAGCGTGCTGAACCCCCGGATCAAGCATGTCGCCATCGACGGCGCGCTGTTCCAGGGCGAGGTCGAGGCGCGCAAGGTCATGGCCGTCCCGTCGATCTACCTGAACGGCGAGCCGTTTGGCCAGGGCCGCATGGGGCTGGAGCAGATCCTTGCCAAGATCGATACCGGCGCGGTGGCCCGCGAGGCGGAGAAGATCAAGGCCAAGGATGCCTTCGACGTTCTGGTGATCGGCGGCGGCCCGGCCGGTTCGGCGGCGGCGGTCTACGCGGCCCGCAAGGGCATCCGCACGGGCATCGCGGCGGAGCGTTTCGGCGGCCAGGTGCTGGACACCATGGCGATCGAGAACTTCATCTCCGTTCCGCACACCGAGGGGCCGAAGCTGGCCGCGGCGCTGGAGCAGCACGTCAAGGACTATGACGTGGACATCATGAACCTCCAGCGCGCCGAAAAGCTGATCCCGGCGTCGGAGCCCGGCGGCCTGATCGAGGTGCAGCTGGCCAGCGGCGCATCGCTGAAGTCCAAGACGGTCATCCTGTCCACCGGCGCCCGCTGGCGGCAGATGAACGTCCCCGGCGAGGACGAGTACCGCAACAAGGGCGTGGCCTACTGCCCGCACTGCGACGGCCCGCTGTTCAAGGGCAAGCGCGTGGCGGTGATCGGCGGTGGCAACTCCGGCGTCGAAGCGGCCATCGACTTGGCCGGCATCGTCGCCCAGGTCACGCTGATCGAGTTCGACACTCAACTGCGCGCCGACGCGGTGCTCCAGCGCAAGCTGTACAGCCTGCCGAACGTCACCGTCATCACCCACGCCCAGACCACCGAGGTCCACGGCGACGGCGAGAAGGTGACCGGCCTCAGCTACAAGGACCGCACCAGCGGCGAGCTGCGCCGCATCGATCTGGAAGGCATCTTCGTCCAGATCGGTCTGGTGCCGAACACCGAATGGCTGAAGGGCGCGCTGGCCCTGTCCCCGCGCGGCGAGATCGAGGTGGACGCGCACGGCCGCACCTCCGTCCCCGGCGTCTTCGCCGCAGGCGACGCGACCACGGTGCCGTACAAGCAGATCATCATCGCCATGGGCGAGGGATCGAAGGCGGCGCTGTCGGCCTTCGACTTCCTGATCCGGTCGGTCCCGGTCGCGGCGGTCGCGGCGGCGTAAGATTGCGGTTGCCCCCTCCCGCCCGCTTCGCGGGCACCCTCCCCCGCCTTTGGCGGTGGAGGGGAACAGGCCCCCTCTCCCGCGAAGCGGGGGAGGGCTGGGGAGGGGGCAAAACGCCCTCACGCGATCGTGTTCCCGCTGTGATTCGCCCTCCGCCGACACCAGGATTACTGTGATATCCATGGATGTCCGCCTGGAGTCGCCCGAATGTTGCTGAAATTCCGCGCCGCGTCGCAGGCCCGCGAGGACGAGGTCACGCCCAAGGGGCTGTTCCTGTCCCGGCGCTCGGTCATCGCGGGCGGGGCCGCCGCCCTGGCGGTCGGGAGCGGCTTTCCCCTGCTGTCCAGCGCCGCCACCTTCGACGCCAAGACGACCGTCAGCCCGCCGGACGCGAAGCTCGATGCCGTGACGCCGATCAAGTCGGCCACCACCTACAACAACTTCTACGAATTCGGCACCGGCAAGACCGATCCGTCCGAATATGCCGGGAAGCTGCGCACGCGCCCCTGGACGGTCGTCGTGGACGGCGAGGTGGCGAAGCCCACGACCTTCGGCATCGAGGATCTGCTGGCCTTCCCGCTGGAGGAGCGCATCTACCGGCTGCGCTGCGTCGAGGCCTGGTCGATGGTGATCCCCTGGATCGGCTTCCCGGTCGCCGAGCTTCTGAAGCGGGTGGAGCCCACCGGTTCCGCCAAATACGTCGCCTTCCAAACTTTGAACGACCCGGCGCAGATGCCCGGCCAGCGGTTGGGGGTGATCGACTGGCCTTATGTGGAGGGCTTGCGGCTGGACGAGGCCATGCACCCGCTGGCGATCCTGGCCGTGGGCATGTACGGGGACGTGCTGCCGAACCAGAACGGTGCGCCGGTGCGGCTGGTCGTGCCCTGGAAATACGGTTTCAAATCGATCAAGTCCATCG
The DNA here is from genome assembly GCF_053470405.2 of Azospirillum mesophilum. Taxonomy (NCBI): domain Bacteria; kingdom Pseudomonadati; phylum Pseudomonadota; class Alphaproteobacteria; order Rhodospirillales; family Azospirillaceae; genus Azospirillum; species Azospirillum mesophilum. Next base: position 38,160 of record NZ_JBPXMQ020000044.1, on the reverse strand, counting down.
TCCGCATCACCCTGAGGAAGGACCAGCCGCCGACCGCCTGGAACAAGCTGCAACCGCGCGAATACGGCTTCTACGCCAACGTCAACCCGGACGTTGACCATCCGCGCTGGAGCCAGGCGAACGAGCGGCGCGTCGGCGACTTCTTCCGCCGCAAGACGCTGCCCTTCAACGGCTATGCGGAGGAGGTGGCGTCGCTCTACGCCGGCATGGACCTGCGGAAGAACTACTGACATGGCCGTTCCCTTGAAGAAACGACTGACGGTGGCGCTGTCCGCGCGCGCCGCGAAGCCGGCGCTGTTCGTTCTGGCGCTGCTGCCCATGGGCTGGACCGTCTGGCTGGCGCTGACCGGCGGGCTGGGTGCCGAACCGGTGGCGGAGGGTGTGCGGCAGACGGGCCTGTGGGCCTTGCGCTTCCTGCTGATTGCGCTGGCGGTCACGCCGTTGCGCGTGCTGACCGGGGTGGCGGCGCTGGCCCGGTTCCGGCGCATGATTGGGCTGTTCGCCTTCGCCTACGCCGTGGTCCATGTGCTGAGCTACGTTGTCGTGGACCAGTTCTTCGACTGGGCGGCGATCTGGAAGGACATCGTGAAGCGCCCCTACATCACGGTCGGCATGGGCGCCTTCGTGATCCTGTCGGCGCTCGCCGCCACCTCCACCGACAGGATGGTCCGCCGGCTGGGCGGGCGGCGCTGGCGGGCGCTGCACAAGGCGGTGTTCGCGGCGGGGGCGGCGGGCTGCCTGCATTACATGATGCTGGTCAAGGGCTGGCAGATCCCGCCCTTCGTCTATGGGGGCGTGTTCGCCGCGCTGGTTGGGGTCCGGCTCACCAAGGCGCCGGCCTACGGCCGTCCGCGCGCCAGGGAGGTCAGCGCCGCGCTGCCCCGGTAGGCCGGCAGGGCGTGCACGTCGGCGGCGGACAGGCCGCTCAACTCCACGCGGTTGTCGTTGGTCACGGTGCGTATCCGGTCGATGGGGATCGCGACCTTCCGGCTGCCGTCGCTCTCCGCGAGGATGATGTCCTGCGGCGACCGGCAGCGGTCGAGCGTCACGTCCCACACCGTCCCCACCCGCTGGCCGTCGCTGCCCGTGACGGTGCGGTCGATCAGGTCGTCCAAATCGGAGAGCGGCTCGCCCCCGACGACCGGCAAATCCTCCACGCCGGGGCAGGCCGACGCCGCGTGCGCCTGTGGGGCCGCGATGCTGATCAGGGCGGTCATGATTCCGATGGCGAGTGCGCGCATACCGGCCTCCTCTCCATGTGCGTACACAACAACAACGCGATTCGGTGCGGTGGGTTGCATGCTTTCCCTGCACCGATGTTCGGCGTCGGGGTAAAGTGCCCCACCCCTCGGAGCATGTGATGTCCCAGCCACCGGAAAAGATCAGACCCAGCCGTTCGGAAACGCCGACGGACGAGCAGCACCGCGCCATCCAGGCCATCGACGCGTGGTACACCGACCCCAACGCCAAGCAGATCTTCTGGCTGGCGGGGGAGGCCGGAACCGGCAAGACCAAGACCACCGTCTTCGCGCTGGACCATCTTCAGGAGCGCCGCCGGCTGGAGCATTTCGTCGTCGGGGCGCCGACGGGCAAGGCGGCGCAGGTGCTGCGCTCCAAGGGGCTGGAGCAGGCGGCGACGCTGCATTCGCTGATCTACGCCCCGCGCCAGGACGACGACACGGGGGAGCTGTTCTTCGCCCGCCGGGCGGAAGGCGCCTTCGTCGAGGCCGACCTGATCGTCTGCGACGAGGGCTCGATGATCGGCGACGACGTGGCGGGCGACCTGATCCGGTCGGGCAAGAAGATCCTGATGATCGCCGACGACTACCAGCTTCCGCCGGTGTCGGGGCAGGGCACGCTGACCGCCGGCCAGCCGGACTTCCGTCTTGTGGAGCCGCACCGCACCGCGCGCGAAAGCCCGGTGATCCGGCTGGCCCATCTGCTGCGCCGGCAGGAGCTGCCGCGCCGTTTCGGCTCGGCCGGGAAGGCCCATGTGCTGCCGCTGAACCGGACGACGGAGGGGCTGGCGATGCGCGTGGACACCCAGTCCATCTGCGGCACGCACCGCGTCCGCTCCGACTTCACCCGGCGCATCCGCACGCGCCACGGCTTCGCCACCGTCATGCCCCAGGCCGGGGAGCGGGTGATCTGCCGCCGCAACGACCGGGAGGAAGGTCTTTTCAACGGCATGATCGGCACGCTGACCCGCCCCGCGACCGAGGGGCGCGGCAAGCGCGACGGCCTGTGGTCGCTTGGCGTGCAGATGGAGGACGAGATGCGGATGCGGACCAACCTGCTGGTCCATCCCGGCCTGTTCCAGGCCCACTACAGCGGCGAGCCCGCCCCGACGCGGGTGGACCGGGACATCCAGCTGTTCGACTGGGCGTGGCTGATCACCTGCCACGCCTCCCAGGGGTCGGAGTTCCCATCGGTCACGGTGCTGGACGACTCCGCCGCCTTCCGCGAGCACAAGTGGCGCTGGCTCTACACGGCGGTGACCCGCGCGCGGGAGGAACTGGTGCTGCTGCTGCGGAACGCGGACCTGGGCGGGCCATGGCGGATGCCGGAGTTCGAGAGCTGAACTGGTTGGCCCCCTCCCCAACCCTCCCCCTCTTCGAGGTGGAGGGGGCTGCCGTCGCTCTGCCAAAGCCCCCTCTCCCGCATAGCGGGGGAGGGTCGGGGAGGGGGCAAAGGTCTCCCGACCGACGAACTCTCGCTCAGGCCGCCCCCTTCGGACGCAGGATCAGGCGCACCTCGTTGCCGTGCTTCTGCTTGGCCACGCAGTCCCATCCAAGGCTTTCCAGCTCCGCGTAGAGCGGCAGCGGGTCGCGGTCCAGATGGGCCATGATCGCCGGGGCCTCCCCCGATTCGACCAGCTTCAGGATGGCGTTCAGCGGACCCGGCGGGACCATGCCGCGCACGTCGATGTGGACGACGTTGCCTTCCCGCCAGGTCTCGCCGGGCATCGTCATCGCCGGCTGGGCTGCCGGGGCGCACAGGGCGCGGCGGAAGCAGATGCGCCAGTGGCCGGGCTCCACCAGCCGCCCCACGGACGTGAAGCCCTTGCCGGCCAGCACGCGCCGCAAGGGGGCGGGGTCGAAGGGCGCGTCCACGATGAGGAAGCCGTCCGGCGGCACGTCCCCCGTCACCCGCATCACGTCGGCGAAGGGGTCGCGCCCCGACTCCAGGATCGGGCGCACGTCCAGATGCACGGCCCCCACGGCCTCCGCCTGCGCGAACCAGTCGTTTTGACTGATCGGGGCAGTAGGAGATACAGGCTTTGGGGCCGGCGGTTTTTGGGTCGGGGGCGGGGCGGGTTCGGAGGCCGGACAGAGGTCGCCGTTCAGAACGGCGGCGAAGCGCTCCAGCGGGATGCCTGCCATGCGCGCCGCTTCCCCCACGCGCAGGCGGGCGGGCACGACGTCCTGCACGATCAGGTCCGCGAGCGCGCTGTCGGGACCGAGGAGGGACAGCAGCCGCTCCCGCGCGGACTCGTCGTCGCGCAGGATCTTGAGCAGGGGCTGGTCGGCGGTGATGGTCATGGCGGCCTCGTGAGCCAAAAATGCGGTTTGGGATCGGGGCACGGACGAATGAGGCCGCGATCCGCCTGGGTTGGTGCCGATCATGTCACCACGGAATGCGTTCGTCTTGATTCGCATCAAGAGCCGCCGTGATCAAAGGGCGCAAACAGGGCGGGCGTTCGCGGACGCAACTTCGGTTGATCGGCTTGATTACGGCGGCTTGATCGCGGTCAAGGATAGCCCGACCAATTCAGTCAACTTTCCTGCACGGATGGCGGCACGGCCGCCGATGCACGGGCTCAACGGACGGCCAGTTCTGGTGTTCCGGGAGCCCCGATCCAGGGGAACCGAACGTATGACGGAACGCTTTACCAAGGCGGCCGCCCGGAACATCTTCTACGGCGGATCGCTTTTCTTCTTTGCGGCCTTCGTGTCGCTGACCGCCTTCAGCCACGTTTATGTGGTGAACACCAGCACGGACAAGGCCGGGCTGACCGAAAGCGTCGCCCGCGGCAAGCATGTGTGGGAGAAGAACTCCTGCATCAACTGCCACACCCTGCTGGGCGAAGGTGCCTATTTCGCGCCGGAACTGGGCAATGTCTGGGTTCGCTACGGCGGCGACAAGGACCCGCAGGGTGCGCGCGACGCGCTCAAGGCGTGGTTCGCCGCCCAGCCGAGCGGCATCGAGGGCCGCCGTCAGATGCCGCAGTTCCATCTGACCGACCAGGAGGTCAACGACCTCGCCGACTTCTTCGCCTGGACCAGCCGCATCAACACGCAGAACTGGCCGCCCAAGGTCTCCGGCTGAGGAAAGGACCAATAAGCCATGAAATATGAATCCCAAAAGGTGGCGCTGCCTTTCTTCTACGGCGCGCTGGCCCTGTTCGCGGTGCAGTTGCTGGTCGGCCTTGTCGCCGGCACGGTCTATGTGCTGCCCAACACGCTGTCGGAACTTCTGCCCTTCAACATCCTGCGCATGATCCACACGAACGCGCTGATCGTGTGGCTGCTGATGGGCTTCTTCGGTGCCGCCTATTACCTGATCCCGGAAGAGGCCGAGCGCGAGCTGCACAGCCCGAAGCTGGCCTACATCCAGTTCGGCCTGTTCATGTTCGGGGCGCTGGCCGCGGTCGTCGGCTACGTCTTCCGCATCCATGAGGGGCGCGAGTTCCTGGAGCAGCCGCTGTGGATCAAGGTCGCCATCGTCGTGGTGGCGCTGATCTTCCTCTTCAACATCTCCATGACGGTGCTGAAGGGCCGCAAGACGGTCATCACCAACATCCTGGTGATGGGGCTGTGGGGCATCGCGATCTTCTTCCTGTTCTCCTTCTACAACCCGACCAACCTGGCGCTGGACAAGATGTACTGGTGGTACGTCGTCCATCTGTGGGTCGAGGGCGTGTGGGAACTGGTGATGGCCTCCATCCTCGCCTTCCTCATGATCAAGATGACCGGCGTGGACCGTGAGATCGTTGAGAAGTGGCTGTACGCCATCGTCGGCATGGCCCTGTTCTCCGGCCTGCTGGGCACCGGCCACCACTACTACTGGATCGGCACGCCGGGCTTCTGGCAGTGGATCGGCTCGCTGTTCTCGACGCTGGAAGTCGCCCCGTTCTTCGCGATGGTGATCTTCTCGATCCAGATGGTGCTGAAGGGCGGCCGCAACCACCCGAACAAGGCGGCCCTGCTGTGGTCGGTCGGCTGCGCGGTCTTCGCCTTCCTGGGCGCCGGCGTGTGGGGCTTCCTGCACACGCTGTCCTCGGTCAACTACTACACCCACGGCACGCAGGTCACGGCGGCCCATGGTCACCTGGCTTTCTTCGGCGCCTACGCCATGATCAACCTGGCGATCTTCAGCTACGCCATGCCGCACCTGCGCGGCGTTGCCCCCTACCACCAGACCCTCAACAAGCTGAGCTTCTGGCTGATGTGCGGCGGCATGACGGTGATGACCTTCGCCCTGACCTTCGCCGGCGTCGTGCAGGTCCACCTGCAGCGCGTGCTGGGCATGGACTACATGTCCGTGCAGGATCAGATCGCTCCGTTCTACTGGGTGCGTCTGGCGGCCGGCGTGGCGGTGTTCATCGGTGCCGCGCTGTACCTCTACGCCCTGCTCGGCCCGGTGCCCGCGTCCCGGAAGACCCCGCTGACCGGCGCCGTCCAGCCCGCGGAGTGATCGCCCTCTGAGGACCCTCTCCCCTCCGGGGAGAGGGCAGGGTGAGGGGGATCCGCGATGGCCGAACGTCCGGCAAAAGCGAGTCCCCCTCACCCCGACCCTCTCCCCGGAGGGGAGAGGGAGAAAAACTCCCACCAGGAGAATTCCATGACCCGCAGCGCTCTGGCCGCCGTCGCGGACGACCTCGACATTCCCTACTACCAAGCGGTGGGCGACGAGTGCGAGCTGTTCGAGCACGCCTACCGCCACCGCCTGCCGCTTCTGCTGAAAGGCCCGACGGGCTGCGGCAAGACGCGCTTCGTGTCGCACATGGCGGCGAAGCTGGGGCGTCCGCTCTACACGGTGTCCTGCCACGACGACCTGACCGCGGCCGATCTGACCGGGCGCTACCTGCTGAAGGGCGGCGACACGGTGTGGGTGGACGGGCCGCTGACCCGCGCCGTGCGCGAGGGGGCCATATGCTATCTCGACGAGGTGGTGGAGGCGCGCAAGGACGTGACCGTCGTGCTGCACCCGCTGACCGACGGCCGCCGCCTGCTGCCGCTGGACCGCACGGGCGAACTGCTGGAGGCGCCGGACGGCTTCATGCTGGTCGTCTCCTACAACCCCGGCTACCAGAACGTCCTGAAGGCGCTGAAGCCCAGCACGCGCCAGCGCTTCCTGGCCGTGGAATTCGACTTCCCGGCGCCGGAGTCCGAAATCGCCATCGTCGCCCGCGAAAGCGGTCTGCCGGAAGGGCGCGTCACCCCGCTGGTGCGGCTGGCCGGCGCGCTGCGCGACCTGAAGGGCCAGGATCTGGAGGAGGGCGTCTCGACCCGCCTGCTGGTCTACTGCGCCACGCTGATCCGCTCCGGCATCAAGCCGGACCGCGCCATTCGCACCGCCCTGATCGAACCGCTGACCGACGACGCCGACGTGCGGCAGGCGCTGCTGCGTGTCGCCGACATCGCCCTTGGATGATGGTTGGGAAGTAAAAGCATCATGCTGCTGTCGCTGTTCGAGCCCGAAGAGACCATCGGCCGCCACTGGCACCGCCTGATCGGCGGCCGGTCGAGCTACCCGCGCCACCCCGACGCCGCCGTGGCGCTGGAGGCGATCCGCCCACGGCTGGGGGTGTTCTTCCGGGGCTTGGGTGGCGACCGGAGCGTGCGGCTGGCCGCCGCCGCGCGCAGCAGCTCCGGCCACCGGCTGGCTCTGCTGGAGCGCATCGGGCTCGGCACGGAGAAGATGGAGCGCCCGGCGCTCGACGGCGACGTGCTGCAACTGCCCGCCGTGCTGGACGTCTTCCCCGACGCGGCGTTGAACGAGCGGCTCTACGAGTGGCTGGCCGCCTACTTCGCCCACGCGGAGCCGGCGGCGGAGGCTCCGGCCGACCCGCTGCGGGCCGACGTGCAGGCGTTGCGGCAGGCGAAGGCCACCACGGCGCGCGTCTTCGCCCGCTGGCCGGGCCTGCGGCGGCTGCACGCGGAGCTGGGGGCCGCGCTGCTGGCCGTGCGGCCGAAGCGCCCGCTGCCGAAGGACGAGGCCGCCGTCGAGGCCGCCGTGCTCTCCCTGCTGGGCGCGGGGGAGGGCGGCGCCGTCCTGGACGACGTCGTGCCGCTGGACCGCTTCACCGCACCCGTCGGCTACAAGCCCTTCCTGCCCGTGCCGCTGTGGGGCGAGGTGGCCGGTCGGGTCGAGACCGGCGCATCCGCCGCCACCCAGGACGGCGATGCGGAGACCGGCGCCGAGGAATCCGCCGACAGCGACGGCCAGCGCCGCAAGGCCAAGCGCCGCGACAGCGATCAGGTGCAGCGCGAGGATCCGCTGATCCTGAACCGCTTCGAGAAGCTCCTCGGCCTTGCGGAGATGATGAACATCCCGCGCTCCGTCGAGGACGACGACGAGGAAGGCGCCAAGCAAGCCATCGACGACATGGAGGAGGTGGCGCTCGCCCAGCACCAGAAGAAGCCCTCCACCCGCCTGAAGCTGGACCTGGAACTGGCGCCCTCCGCGGTGGATGCCGCGCCGCTGATGGCGGAGGTGAGCTACCCGGAATGGGACTATCACCGCCGCGCCTACCACGCCGCCCACTGCCGCGTCATCGCCGAACCGGCGTCCGAGGAGGGCGAGGACTGGGCGCCCGATGAGGAGGCGCTGCGCCGCATCCGGCAGGTGCGCCGTCAGTTCGAGGCGCTGCGGCCCAAACGCATGGTCTTCACCGGCCAGCCGGACGGCGATGACCTGGACCTGTCCGCCCTGGTGCGCAGCCGCGCCGATCACCGCGCCGGCGGTTCGGGCAGCGAGCGCGTCTACCAGTCCGTGCGCAGCGCCGCGCGCGATCTGGCCGTGGCGGTGTTGGTGGACGCTTCGCTGTCCACAGACGGCTGGGTGGACGGGCGCCGCGTGCTGGACGTGGAGAAGGAGGCGCTGCTCGCCCTCTCCAACGGCTTGAACGCCTGCGGCGACGACCACGCCATCTTCGCCTTCACCTCCCGGAAGCGGAGCTGGGTGCGGGTGCAGACCGTCAAGGACTTCGACGAACCCCTGACCGCAAAGGTGCAGCGCCGCGTACAGGCCCTGAAGCCCGGCTACTACACGCGCATGGGGGCCGCACTCCGCCACGCCACGGCGCGGCTGGCCGAGCGGCCGAACCGGCACCGGCTGCTGATCCTGCTGTCCGACGGCAAGCCCAACGACACCGACCATTACGAGGGCCGCTACGGCATCGAGGACACGCGCGTCGCCATCCAGGAGGCCCGCCGCCAGGGCATCGCCCTGTTCGGCATCACCGTGGACGCCGAGGCGCGCGACTATTTCCCCTACCTGTTCGGCCGCGGCGGCTACGCCATCTTCCCGCAGGTGTCGCACCTGACCAAGGCTCTGCCTGCCCTGTATCGGCAGGTCGTGGGGTGAACATTCCCCGTAGGTTGTGTTGAAGCCTTGCTTCAACACAACATTTTCGCATCACATCGGTGTGTTGGGTTTCGCGGACGCTCAACCCAACCTACGACGGTGGGTGCAGGAGCGGACATCATGAACGAACCACAGATCGGCCTGCTGATCGTCACCCCGGCGCTGGTCGCCATGGCCATCGCGCTGCACCGGCAGGGCGTCATGACGCGGGGCGGCGCGGTGCTGGCTTCCCTGGCCTCGATCGCCGCCGCGGCCTGGATGTTCTTCACACAGTGAGCGCACCGGTACCCAGCGCGTCCTGCTCCAGGTCATCGACGGCGAGGTTCTTGGCCTTGGCCTCCACCTCGAAGTCGGCCCAGGACAGGTGTGCCGAGACCAGCCGGTTGACGGCGTGGTTCCACATGCGCTGGGAATGCGCGCGCAAGTCCTTGGCCTTCAGCCCACGGGCGGCGAGCGCGGCGTAGTCCGGCAGGGTGTCGGCGGGCCAGTCGTCCAGCAGGTCCTCGCGCGACACGCTGATGTGCGCGACAGGGCGCACGCCGCGCCAGGACGCGACGATTGTGGCGATGCGCGGGTCGTCGGGGCGCATGTATTCGCCCTGCGTCTTCACCCAGTGGTGATGCAGGTCCAGCACGATGGGCACCGCGTCGGCCAGCGGCAGCAGGTCGTCCAGGCCGAAGGACATTTCGTCGTTCTCGACCGTCACCAGATTGCGCGCGTCCTCCGACAGCAGGGCGAAGCCACGGCGGAAGCCGGCAACGCCTTCCGCCCGGCCGCCGCCGTGGATGTTGACGTGGGCTCCCCTGGGGTGCCAGCCGCCGGTCAGGCCCATCAGGCGCAGGATGTCCGCGTGATACTCCAACTCGTCCACCGAGTTCCGGAGCGTCGCCGGATTGGCGCTGTTCAGGACGCAGAACTGGTCGGGGTGCAGCCCGATGCGGATGCCGGCGTCATTGGCCTTGCGGCCGGCGTGGGTCAGGCCGGCTTCGACCAGCGCGCGGACGCTGGGTTCCTGGTACAGACGCCGGCCGATCTCGTGCGTGTAGACCGGGAGCAGGCCGCTGTTGACGCGCAGGAGCCGGCGGTAGGGCGGGTGCTTCGCCACCTCGTCCAGTTGCAGGTGCAGGGCCTGGATGTTCCGGCGCAGCACGTCGGTCAGCTTCTCCACCGCGCGGGCGTCGTTCAGCTTGCTGAGCGCGGAGACGGTCACGGTGCCCGGATTCATGCGCTGGGCCAGCTTGGCGTCGCCGTCCGGCGGGATGAACTGGCAGCACCAGCCGAGGCGCGGGACGGACGGGCTTCCGGTCGCGGTGGGCACGGGACGCTTCTCCGGTCGGGGTAGGCCGACTGATATGTGATCGCGGCCGGCGCCCGTCCAGCGGTCAGCTCTGTAATATGGTCTCCAGCGCGGCCCCCAGCTGACGGGGGGTGACCGGCTTGTGGATGACGTGCAGGTGGTGCGCCGCCGCGTCGTGCTGGGCCTCGGCCCCAGTCTCGCCGGTCAGCAGGATGCCGGGAAGGTTGACGCCGCACAGGGCGCGGATGCGCAGGATCGCCTCCGTCCCGGTCCGCCCTTCGCGCAGCCGGTAGTCGGCCACGACCACGTCCGGCCGCCGGCCGGCCTTGCGCAGCTGGGTCAGCGCCTGATCGGCGGACCCGGCGGCCAGCACCTCGTACCCCCAGCTCTCGAAGGTGGCCTTCAGGCCGAGCAGAACAATCACGTCATCCTCCACCAGAAGCGCCAGCCGCCCGCTTCCCACGATCTCCGTCGTCGGGGCGTGCGCGGGCGCGGGCACCTCCTCGCCGAGCGGCACCTCGATGCTGAAGACGGACCCTTCGCCGGGGCGGGAGCGGACGTTCACCGGATGGTCGAGCAGGTTGGACAGGCGCTGGACGATGGCGAGCCCCAGCCCCAGGCCGCGGTTGCGGTCGCGTTCCGGGTTGCCGACCTGATGGAACTCCTCCCAGATCCATTCCAGATGCTCCGGCGGGATGCCGATGCCGGTGTCGTGCACCTCGATCCGCAGGCGGTCGCCGGCGGGGCGGCATTCGATGGCGATGCGCCCGGATTCGGTGTAGCGCAAGGCGTTCTCGATCAGGTTGCGCACCATCCGGCCGAGCAGCGTGCGGTCGCTGCGCACCACCATCGGGCACTGGGCGGCTTTCAGCTCCAGCCCCCGTGCGGTGGCGACGGGGGCGTAGGCCGCCGCGACATGGTCGATGAGTTCGCTGAGCGGGAAGTCCTCGACCGCCGGCTCCACCACGCCCGCGTCGAGGCGCGAGATGTCCAGAAGGCTGTCCAGCAGATCCCGCAACGCGTCCAGTCCGCGGCCCAGATGCTTCAGCGCCTCCTGCCCGCGCGGGGCGACGTGCGGCTTCAGAACCTCCAGGAACAGCAGGAGCGACTGCATGGGCTGGCGCAGGTCGTGGCTGGCGGCGGCCAGGAACTTCGACTTGGCGAGATTGGCCTGTTCGGCCTCCCGCTTGGCGCGGTTCAGGGCTTCCTCGGCGCGGCGCTGCTCCTCCACGTCGATCAGGATGGAGACGGCGGCGACGATGGTGCCCTGGTCGTCGCGGACCGGCGCGCTGTTCACCATGAAGCGGGTAACCCGGCCGTCGGTCGGGCGACGGTAGAGCGCCTCCTGCCCCTCGATGATTTCCCCGTTCCGCAAGGCCCGCACCGTCGGGTAGTCCTCGACCGCATAGGGCCGGCCGTCGGGATGGATGGCGCCGTAGGTGGCATAGCGCCGGAAGTCGTTCCCGTTTTCGCGGTGGCCGAGCATGGCGACGGCCTTCTCGTTCAGCACGAGGGAACGGCCGCTCGCCGCCTCGGCGATGGAGATTCCAACCGGAGCCTGCTGGATCAGCGTGTTCAGGAACCCGCGCTCCAGCCGCAGCCGTTCCTCGCTGGCGCGCAGGGCGTTCTCCATGGCCTTGCGTTCGGAGATGTCGTGGAAGGTGCTGACGGCCAGGATGATGGCGCCGGTGCCGTCGCGCACCGGGGCCGCGTTCACGGCGAAGGTGGTCAGCGTCCCGTCGCCCCGGCGGTAGCACATCTCCTCTTGATCGACTGTCTCGCCGTGGAGCAGGGCGCGGGTGATCGGGTAGTCCTCCGCCCTGTAGGGCGTGCCGTCCGGATGCAGGGCGCCGTACTGGGCGTAGGCCGCGTAGTCGGGCGAGGGCAGCAGCGGGTGGCCGAGCAGGCGGACGGCCATCTCGTTGTGAATCAGGATTTTTCCAGACGGCGCTTCCGCGACCGACAGGCCGGAGGGCATCTGTTCGACCACCGCGCGGAGCAGGCGCCGTTCCGATTCCAGCGACCGGGCGAGGCATTCCCGTTCCGCCTCGTTGCGTTTGCGCTCCGTGATGTCGCGGTAGAAGATCGCAAGCCCCTGCGGCGTCGGGTGGACGCGGATGTCCAGCCAGATGTCTTGGTTCTCGTCGACGTGGTGATACTCCAACTCGACGGCGACGCGCTCCTCCATGGCGCGGCGGTATTGCGCCTCCAGCGGCGTGCCGAGGGACGCGGGCCAAACGTCCCAGTGGGACCGGCCGATGACGGAGGCGCGCGAAAGCCCGCTGATCCGCTCGCCGACCCCGTTGTGATGGGTGATCCGGAAGTCGCGGTCGAGCGCGATGAAGGCGTCGCTGATGCTCTCCAATATGTCGATGGCCCATTGGTCGGCAGCCTGCAGCGCGTCTTTGGCCCGGCGCTCGTCGGAGGCGTCGCGCAGAAGCTTCACGAAGCCCCGCGCTTTCCCGCCGGCCAGCGGCAGCAGCAGCCCGTTCGCCCAGAAGCGGGAACCGTCCTTGTGCAGGTGCCAACGGTTGTCGAGCGCCCGTCCCTCGCGCTGGGCCGTCTCCATCTCCTTGCGGGGCTGGTGGTCGGTGCGATCCTCGGGGGTGAAGATCAGGGCGACGTCACGGCCCAGCGCCTCGTCCGCCGACCAGCCGAGGATGGCCTGCGCGCCGGCGTTCCAGCCGGTGATGCGGCCATCGGGGTTGGTGGTGATGATGGCGTATTCCCGCGTGTTCTCCAGCGTTTCGCGGAGCGGATCCCCGGCCGTTCTCCGGGCGGAATCCAGCGCCGCCCGCAGGCGGGCGTTCTCCTCCTCCAGGGCCGCCAGACGACGGCGGAGCGTCGGGTCGTCCATCTTCCCAGGAGGATCCGCGTCATGCCGTGAGGTCTCCATGGCATCGGCCCCGCTGCTGGTCACGCTTGGATTGCCGGGAAACGGGCGCATCCCCCTGCACGGGCATCCCACCGGTTCCGGTTTACCTCTTTCTGGAGCGAACACGGGCGGGCCGGTCCGGGTTCCTGCCGGTGCCGCCTCGCCCGTCGCGGTTATGGTTAACCACGGATTAACTATAACGTGCGAATGTCCGACTGTTCCCAGGCTGCGAGGGTCGGAAGGATGGGCGAGGCCACCACGCGATGCGGTCCATCGGGCAGCCGGCACGCAGCGCTCCGGCTTAGGCTCCGGCGCACAACCGCAGGCCGCGTGCCCGGCACGTCGGCCCCCGGGCACTCCCTTCCCCAGCGACCGCTACCGAAAAGCCGCCATCCATGACCCTGCTTGTCCGCTTATTCCTGCTCGTCGGCATTGCGATGCTTCCGGCGGTCGCCATCCAGGCGAGCCACGAGGTCGACCTGCGCCGCTCCCGCTGGGACGAGGTGAGGGCGGGCACCATGCGCTACGCCGAGTTGATGGCGGCGGAGCAGGCCCGCATCATCGACGGCGCCAAGCAGATGGTGACGGTGCTGTCGCAGGCACGCCCCGTCCGCACCTTCGACTCCGAGCGGTGCCACGACTATTTCGGCGATCTGCTGCGGCAATTCCCGCAATACGCGCTGATCGACGCCATGGACATCAACGGCCAGGGCATGTGCGCCGGGCAGCCGGGGAACCGCAACAACGTGGCCGACCGGGCCTGGTTCCGACTGGCCGTCGCGAACAACGCCATCGCCATCGGCGAGTATGTCTTCGGCAAGCAGAGCCGGAAACACAGCCTGCACGTGTCCCACCCGCTGTACGCCGACGACGGGACCATCAACGGGGTCGTCGGCGCGGCGATCGACCTCGACTGGTTTTCGCAGGAGCTGGGGCGCCGGCCTCTGCTGCCGGGCATGTCGCTGGTCGTGGCCGACCGCAAGGGCACGGTGCTGACCCGCGAACTCGACGGGCAGGACTGGATCGGCAAATCGCTGCCCCTGACCTTGAAGCAACTGCTCTACGCCGACCGGCCCGGCACGGTCGAACTGACGGGGCTGGACGGGCGGGACCGGGTCGTCAGCTATCTGCCGCTGGGCTCCTCCCCGCAGGATCTGTTCGTGGCGGTCGGGCTGGACCGCGAGGTGGCCTTCGCCGACCTGAACGGCCGGACGTGGCGGGGAACGGGGCTGATCGTCGTCGGGATGCTGCTCGCGCTGCTGTGCGCCTGGGGCGGGGCGCGGATCTTCCTGCTGGCCCCGGTCCGCAGGATGGGCGCTGCGGTCCAGCGCTGGAAGGATGGGGACCTCGCGGCGCGCACCGGCCTGCGGGGCGGGCGGAACGAGCTGTCCATCCTGGCCGGCGCCTTCGACGATCTGGCCGACGCCCTTCAGGACCGGGAGGCCCGCCGCGCCGAAGCCGAGGAGGCACGGCGGCACAGCGAGCACCGCTACCGCTTCATGGCGGAGACCATTCCCCAGATCGTCTGGACGGCGGGGCCGGATGGTGCCGTGGACTTCATCAACACGCGGCTGGCCGACTATCTGGGGGCCGACAGCACGGACCAGGCGATGGGCTGGGGCTGGAGCGACATCCTGCACCCCGACGACGTGCCGCACACCGTCGCCGCCTGGGACCGTGCCCGGCGCGACGAACGCCCGCTGGACATCGAATACCGCATCCGGCGCCACGACGGCGCCTACCGCTGGCACCTCGTCCGCGCCCTGCCGATGCGGGACGGCAGCGGCGCTGTGGTGAAATGGTTCGGGTCGACCACCGACATCCACGACCGCCGCCTGCACGCCGAAGCCCTGCAGACCGCCAGTGACGAAGCCGAAACCGCCCGCCGTGAATCCGAGGAGGCGCGCGCCGCCGCCGAGCGGGCGAACCTTGCCAAGAGCAAGTTCCTCGCCGCCGCCAGCCACGACCTGCGCCAGCCGCTGCAGTCCCTGTTCCTGTTCTCCGCCGCGCTGGCCGGGCAGGTGGAAAGCGAAAAGGCCCGGGGCACGCTGGTCATGCTCGACCGCGGGCTGGAGACGCTGAAGGCGCTGCTGGACAGCCTGCTCGACGTCTCCCGCCTCGACGCGGGCGTCATCAAGCCGGAGATCGTGGCCTTCCCGCTCGGCCGGCTGCTCGGGGAGATCCGCGACGCCTACACCCCGGTCGCGGCCAGCCAGGGGTTGGAATTCATCGCGGAAGACTGCTGCAATGTCCCGGTGCGCAGCGACTGGAACCTGCTGGGCCGCGTGCTGCGGAACTTCGTGGAGAACGCCCTGCGCTACACCAAACAGGGCCGCATCCGACTGACCTGCCTTCCCACCAGCGACGGCCGGATCCGCATTGAGGTGCAGGACACGGGCATCGGCATCCCCGCGGACCAACTGGAGAAGATTTTCGAGGAGTTCCATCAGGTCGGCAACACGGAGCGCGACCGGGGACAGGGCCTTGGCCTCGGCCTCGCCATCGTGAAGCGCATTTCCGACCTCCTCGGTCACGAGGTCCGGGTGATGTCGGCGCCGGGCCGGGGCTCGGTCTTCGCCATCCAGGTGCCGGTCGAGACGGTGGCGCTGGAGCCGGTGCGCGACCCGGTTCCGCTCCCGTCCGCCCAGCCGTCCGCCCAACAGCCTGCGCAGGACCGCTTCGCGGCGCTGGTGGACGACGACGCCATTGTGTTGCTGGGCTTACAGGCGATGTTCCAGTCCTGGAACTACGACGTGCTGATCGCCGGCTCGGCCGACCAGCTCATGCAGAAGCTCGAACAGGCCGACCGCCGCCCGGACATCGTGATCGCCGACTACCGGCTGCGCGACGGCCGCATCGGGACGGAGGCCATCCTGCGCGTGCGCGAGCGGTTCGGTCGCGGCGTCCCCGGCATCATCCTGACCGGCGAGACCGGCCCGGAATGCCAGCACGATGCCGCCGCCCACGAACTCGGCGTCGTCCACAAGCCGGTGACCCCGCGCCACCTCCAGGGCGTCATCGACCGCTTCCTGCTTGCGGCTGAGTGAGAGCCTCTGAGCTTGAACGGTGAGGATCTTCCTTCCTGGCTAAGGATTTTCGGTCGTCATCCCCGCGAAGGCGGGGATCCAGGCCGAACAAGAGCTTATGTGCGGAGCTTTCTGGACCCCCGCCTTCGCGGGGGTGACGAACAGGAGGGCGGTGGCTTCCCGATAGGATGTGTTGCCTGGCCGCTATTTGCCTTGAAAACTCTGAGTTTCACGCCGCCTCCGTCTCCTTCAGCAGGGTGAGGAACCGCTCCAGGACCAGATTGGGCTGGGCACCCTTCTTGGTGACGGCGTGGAAGTCCTGGGCGTAGCGGTGGCTGTCCGGCAGCAGGACGCGCATCGCATCACGCTCCACCCATTGCCGGGCGTAATGGGTGGGCAGGAAGCCGACGTAGCAGCCGGTCAGGATCAGGAAGGCGACGCCCTCGCGGTCGGTGGCGGTCGCCGTGGTGTTCAGCGCCTGCTGGACGGCGGCAGCCTCCGGCGCCTGCTCCGCCTGGGGCGGGGCGACGGCGTCGGCGGCCTCCACGGCGGCGCGGGTCACCGCCTCGGGCGCGGCGTCGAACAGCGGGTGCCCGTGGCCGCAGTAGAGGCGCGATTCCTCCTGATACAGCGGCAGGCGCTCCAGCCCCGGCAGGGCGCGGCGCGCCGGCACCACCCCGACATGCAGGCGGCCGTCCAGCACGCCCCGCTCGATCTCGTTGGGCGGGATCATGCGGATGTTCAGCCGCACCTCCGGCCCCTGCTGCTTCAGGGCGCGCAGCGTGTTGGTGACGCGCATGCGCGGCATGGTGACGAGGTTGTCGGTGATGCCGATGTTCAGCTCGCCGCGCAGGCGCCCATGGGCGGCGTTGATCTCGCTGCGAAAGCTCTCCAGCCCGGCGAGCAGGCGCAGGGCCGCCTCGTAGGCCAGCCGCCCCTCGTCGGTCAGCAGGAAGCCCGCCCGGCCGCGCCGGCACAGCCGCAGGCCCAGCCGCCGCTCCAGGTCGGCCATGTGCAGGCTGATGGCGGCGCGGCTGATGTTCAGCTCCACCTCCGCCGCCGAGAAGCCGCCGCACTCCACCACCGTCTTGAAGACGCGCAGCAGGCGGATGTCGGCGTCGGTCACGCCGGTAAGTTTCGACGGAGTCAGTTTGGATGGGGTAAGCGGGCGGGCGGGCTTGCGCGTCATAGGTAAGCGTTTGCTTGCGTGAAGTTTGAATGGTTTGGATTTAACCGCAACCGAAGCCGGGCGCACACTGATTTTCCGCCCATCCATCAACCACGCCGCCCATCAACCAAGCCGAAGGAGCTTGCCGGATGACCCCGCTGGATGAACATCAGGCCCCCCGACCGGACCGGAGCGCGGGGCTGACGCGCGAGGAGTTGGACGCCCACTGGATGCCCTTCACGGCGAACCGGGAGTTCAAGGCGAACCCGCGCGTGATCGTGCGTGGGGAGGGCGCCTGGTACTGGGACGCGCAGGGCCGCAGGATCTACGACAGCCTGTCCGGCCTGTGGTGCTGCGGGGCCGGCCACAGCCGTCGCGAAATCAGCGAGGCCGTCGCCCGCCAGATCGGGGAGCTGGACTACAGCCCCGGATTCCAGTTCGGCCACCCGGCGTCCTTCAAGCTGGCGCACAAGCTGGCCTCCATGACCCCGGCGGGGCTGGACCATGTGTTCTTCGTGAACTCCGGATCGGAGGCGACGGACACCGCGCTGAAAATGGCACGCGCCTACTGGCGCCTGAAGGGGCAACCGACCAAGACCAAGCTGATCGGCCGGGCCAAGGGCTATCACGGCGTCAATTTCGGCGGCATCAGCCTGGGCGGCATCGGCGGCAACCGCAAGCTGTTCGGCACCGGCGTCGACGCCGACCACCTGCCGCACACGCTGCTGCCGCAGAACGCCTTCACCAAGGGCATGCCGGAGCAGGGGGCGGAACTGGCCGACGCCCTGGAGGAGCTGGTGGCCCTTCACGACGCCTCCAACATCGCGGCGGTGATCGTGGAGCCGCTGGCGGGCTCGGCCGGCGTGCTGCCGCCGCCCAAGGGCTATCTCCAGCGGTTGCGGGCGCTGTGCGACAAGCACAACATCCTGCTGATCTTCGACGAGGTCATCACCGGCTTCGGCCGCATGGGGGCCGCCTTCGGCGCTGACGCCTTCGGCGTGGTGCCGGACATCATGAACGTTGCCAAGGGCCTGACCAACGGCGCGGTGCCCATGGGCGCGGTGATCGCCAATCGGGAGATCTACAAGACCTTCATGGACAACGGCGGGCCGGACTATCTGGTGGAGTTCCCGCACGGCTACACCTACTCCGCCCACCCCGTGGCCTGCGCCGCCGGCCTCGCCGCGCTGGAACTGTTCGAGCGTGAGAAGCTGGCCGACAAGGCGGCGGCGCTGGCACCGCATTTCGAAACGGTCCTGCACGGGCTGAAGGGGCTGAAACATGTCACCGACATCCGCAACTACGGCTTGGCCGGCGCCGTGCAGATCGCGGCCCTGCCCGGCGAGCCGGCGCGGCGCCCCTACGAGATCGCCATGAAGTGCTGGGAGGCGGGCTTCTACGTCCGCTACGGCGGCGACACGCTGCAATTCGGCCCGCATTTCATCAGCGAGCGCGAGGATCTCGACCGGCTGATGAACGTCGTCGCCGACTCCATCCAGGCGGTGGCCTGATGCCGCCATCCCTGCGGTCCGGGCAACCCCGGCCCGGACCGCAGGGGGTGCGTTCTCAGCTTTTCCCGTTTCCCTGGGGCAGGACGCCCGCCATCACGTCCTTGGCGGTGTCCTTCAGCATGTCCCACATCTCCGGGTCGCCCTTGGCGAGCGTCGCCATCATGGCGGCGGCGTTCTTCAGCGTGATGTGTGGCGGCAGGGGCGGCACGTTGGGGTCGGTGTAGGCTTCCACCACCACCGGGCCTCGCGTCGCCAGCGCCTCCTCCCACACGCGGCCGAGGTCGCCGGGCTTGTCCACGAACAGGCCCTTGAAGCCCAGCAGTTCCGCGTAACGGGCGTAGGGCACGTCGGGCAGCCCCTGCGACGCCTCGAACTTCGGGTCGCCGGCTTGGGCGCGCATCTCCCAGGTCACCTGGTTGAGGTCGCGGTTGTTCAGCACCAGCACGACGAAGCGTGGGTCGGCCCATTGCTTCCAGTATTTGGACACGGTGATCAGGCCGTTCATGCCGTTCATCTGCATGGCCCCGTCGCCGACGATCGCCAGAACCGGACGGTCGGGGTGGGCGAACTTGGCGGAGATGGCGTAGGGCATGCCCGGCCCCATCGTCGCCAGACCACCGCACAGGCTGGCCTTCATGCCACGGCGGATCTTCAGGTCGCGCGCGTACCAGTTGGTGCCCGACCCGGTGTCGCAGGCGATGATCACGTCGTCGGGCAGGCGCGGCGACAGCTCCCAAAAGACGCGCTGCGGGTTCAGCGGGGTCGCGTCGTTCATGGCGCGGGCTTCCAGCACCTTCCACCAGTCGGCCACCCCGGCCTCGATCGTCTGCCGCCAGGACCGGTCCTGCTTGCGCGTCAGCAGCGGGATCAGGTCGCGCAGCGTGCCGGCGCTGTCGCCGACGAGGTTCACCTCCATGGGGTAGCGGATGCTGAGCATCTTGGGGTCGATGTCGATCTGCACGCCGCGCGCCTGGCCCTCCTTCGGCAGGAACTCCGAATAGGGGAAGCCGGAGCCGATCATCAGCAGCGTGTCGCAGCCCATCATCATCTCGTAGCTCGGCCGGGTGCCGAGAAGGCCGATGGAGCCGGTGACGAAGGGCAGATCGTCGGGCAGTGCCGCCTTGCCGAGCAGCGCCTTGGCGACCCCGGCGCCGAGGATGTCGGCCGCCTCGATCACCTCGTCGGTGGCGTGCAGCGCGCCCGCCCCGACCAGGATGGCGACCTTGGAGCCGGCGTTCAGCGCGTCGGCGGCGCGGCGCAGGTCGGCGTCCGACGGCCGGACCACGGGGGCGGAGTAGCCGACGCCGGAATGGATGGTGCCGTGGGCGCGGGGCGGCGTTTCCACCGCATCCATCTCCTGCACGTCGTTGGGCATGATGATGCAGGTCACCGCGCGCTCCGACGTGGCGATGCGCACCGCGCGGTCGACGAGGTGGCGCACCTGGGCGGGCGTGGACGCCATCTGCACGAACTCGCCGGCCACGTCCTTGAACAGGGAGGGCAGGTCCACTTCCTGCTGGTAATGGCCGCCGAGCGCGGTCAGCGCCTGCTGGCCGACGATGGCGAGCACCGGCTGGTGGTCGAGCTTGGCGTCGTACAGGCCGTTCAGCAGGTGGATGGCACCAGGGCCGGAGGTGGCGAGGCAGACGCCCAGCTCGCCCGTGTATTTGGCGTGGGCCGTCGCCATGAAGGCGGCCATCTCCTCGTGCCGGACCTGCACGAAGTCGAAGCGGTCGCCGGCGCGGGCGAGCGCCCCGACCAGCCCGTTGATGCCGTCGCCGGGATAGCCGAAGACGCGCCGCACGCCCCATTCCGAAAGCCGCTGCCAGAAGAAGTCGCTGACGTTCGCCGCCATGGTGTCCTCTCACGCAATCCGCTGCCGTTTCCGGGTCAACCGTGGCCGGCGGTTTCGGTTCGGCGGCGCGGCATGAATTTTCGGGCGGGCAGGACGGCACCGCATTCATAGGAACCGGACCGTCAAGGGGGAGTTGGCCGGCTGCACGACCGCGAGGACGAGCGATGCGCCCGGAAATCCCCATAGACAGCGTCCCCATCACCAGCGTCGGGGTCGAGACCTTCACCATCCCGACCGACCGGCCGGAGGCCGACGGCACCATGGACTGGGATCACACCGCGCTGGTGCTGGTCACCGTCGAGGCGGGCGGCCGTACGGGGCTGGGCTACGGCTACGCCGACACGGCCACCGCGCGCCTGATCGCCGACACGCTGGCGGCGCGCCTGCGCGGCCTCGACGCCTTCGATACGAACCGCGCCTGGATCGTGATGACGGAGGCGGTGCGCAACCTCGGCCGGCCGGGTGTAGCGTCCATGGCGGTCTCCGCGCTGGATGTGGCGCTGTGGGACCTGAAGGGGCGGCTGCTGGACCGCTCCGTCGCCGATCTGCTGGGCCGCGCGCGCGACGGCACGCCGGCCTATGGCAGCGGCGGCTTCACCTCCTACCCGGACGCGGTACTGGCAGAGCAGCTTGCGGGATGGGCGCGGGACGGGTTGCCGGCGGTCAAGATGAAGATCGGCCGCGACGCGGCGCGCGACGTCGAGCGGGTCGCCCTGGCGCGCACCGCCATCGGTCCCGGCACCGACCTCTATGTGGACGCCAACGGCGCCTACGACCGCAAACTGGCGCTGGCCCAGGCCGAGCGCTTCGCCGGGCAGGGCGTGTCCTGGTTCGAGGAGCCGGTGTCCTCCGATGACTTGGAGGGCCTGCGGCTGCTGCGCGACCGTGGCCCCGGCGGCATGATGATCGCGGCCGGGGAGTACGGTTACACGCCCATCTATTTCCGCCGGATGCTGGAGGCGGGGGCGGTGGACGTGCTCCAGGCGGACGCGACGCGCTGCGGCGGCGTTACCGGATTCCTGGTGGCGGCGGCGCTGGCCGAGGCCTTCGCCGTGCCGCTGTCGGCGCACACCGCCCCGACGCTGCACGCCCAGGTCGGCTGCGCCTGCCGTCCCCTGAAGAACATCGAATATTTCCACGACCACGCCCGCATCGAAACCATGCTGTTCGACGGGGCGATCACCCCGGTGAACGGCCGGCTGGCGCCAGACCGGACGCGTCCGGGCCTGGGCATCACGCTGAAGCGGGCCGACGCAGAAAGGTTCCGGACATGAACCGCCCCGAAAGGACCGTCGACTGGGAAGCCCTCGTGGCCGCGCTGAGGAGCCGCGTGGACGGCGAGATCCGCTTCGGCGACGGCGACCGCGCGCTCTACGCCACCGACGCGTCGAACTACCGCGAGGTGCCGCTGGGCGTCGTCGTGCCCTACGACACGGAGGCCTTGGCCAAGGCGGTGCGGGTCTGCGCGGAATTCGACGCGCCGATCACCCACCGGGGCGGCGGCACGGCGCTGGCCGGGCAGACGACCAACCACACGGTGGTGATCGACAGCTCCAAATACTGCAACGCCTTCCTGTCCCTCGACGTGGAGCGCCGGCTGGCCACGGTGGAACCTGGGATCACGCTGGACGAGCTTCAGAAGCGCTGCAAGCCGCACGGCCTGCGCTTCGGCCCCGACCCCGCGACGCACAACCACAACTCGCTGGGCGGCATGATCGGCAACAACTCCGCCGGGCCGCATTCGGTGATCGCCGGGGTCACCAGCCACAATGTGGAGAGCCTGGAGATCCTGACCTACGACGGCCTGCGCCTGACCGTCGGGGCGACGGGGGAGGAGGATCTGGCCCGCCTGATCGCCGCGGGCGGGCGCACGGGTGAGATCTACGGCGCGCTGGCGGATCTGCGCGACCGCTACGCGGAGGAAATCCGCCGCATCTACCCGAAGATCCCGCGCCGGGTGTCCGGCTTCAACCTCGACTCGCTGCTGCCGGAGAACGGCTTCCACCTCGGCCGCGCGCTGGTCGGGACGGAGGGGACCTGCGTCACCGTGCTCCGCGCCACGCTGAACCTGATCCCCGACCCGGCGGCCAAGGTGCTGCTGGTCGTCGGCTTCGACGAGGTGGTGCACGCCGCCGACCGCATCTGCGAGATCCGCGGCTTCGCCCCCGACGCGATCGAGGGGGTGGACGAGCGGCTGGCCGGCTTCATGCGCAAGAAGCACCTGCATGTTGACGATCTGGCGCTGCTGCCCGACGGCCCCTCCTGGCTGTTCATCGAGTTCGGCGGCGACACCGCGGCGGAGGCCGCCGCCAAGGCCCACCAACTCGCCGACCACCTCCGTGGCGAGGCGCATGTGCGCGACCTCAAGCTGGTCACCGACCATGGGGAGCAGGCCCAGCTGTGGGCGGTGCGCGAATCCGGCCTGGGCGCCACCGCCTGGGTGCCGGGGCAGAAGCACGACACATGGCCGGGGTGGGAGGATTCGGCGGTCGCGCCGGAAAATCTCGGCGCCTACATGCGCGACCTGCTGAAGCTGTTCGACCGCTACGGCTATCACCCCTCCATCTACGGCCATTTCGGCGACGGGCTGATCCACTGCCGCATCGGCTTCGGTCTCCACACCGACGCCGAGGTGCGCAAGTACCGCGCCTTCATGGAGGACGCCGCCCATCTGGTGGTGTGCCATGGCGGCACGCTGTCCGGCGAGCATGGCGACGGGCAGGCGCGGGCGGAACTGCTGCCCATCATGTTCGGCGACGACCTTGTCCGCGCCTTCGCCGAATTCAAGGCGGTCTGGGATCCGAGCAACCGCATGAACCCGCACAAGGTTGTGCACCCGCATCGCATGGACCAGGACTTGCGGCTCGGCCCCCGCTTCCACCCGCCGCGGGTCGACAGCGTCTTCGCCTATCCAGACGACGGCGGGTCCTTCGCGCACGCCGTCCTGCGCTGCGTCGGGGTCGGCAAATGCCGGCGGCACGAGGGCGGCACCATGTGCCCCAGCTTCCGCGCCACCCGCGAGGAACGCTACACCACGCGCGGCCGCGCCCGGCTGCTTCAGGAGATGCTGCAGGGCGACCCCATCCAGGACGGCTGGCGGGACGAGGCGATCCACGACGCGCTGCACCTGTGCCTGGGCTGCAAGGGCTGCAAGGCCGACTGCCCGGTCAACGTGGACATGGCGACCTACAAGGCGGAGTTCCTGCACCATCACTTTCAGGGGCATCTGCGGCCGCGCGCGGCCTACAGCATGGGGCTGATCCACCGCTGGGCGCGGCTGCTGGCGCCGGTCTGGTGGGCGCCCAACGCGGCCACGCAGACGCCGCTGTTCGGGCGGCTGTCGCGGGCGCTGGCCGGCATCGCTCCGCAACGCCCCGTGCCGACCTTTGCCGCGCGCACCTTCCGCCGCGCCTGGAAACCGGAAACTGCCGGGGGGCGCCCGCCGGTGGTGCTGTGGACCGACAGCTTCAACAACCACTTTACGCCGGAGCCCCTGTTCGCGGCGGCCGAGGTTCTGGAGGCCGCCGGCTTCGCCGTGACCATCCCGCGCGCCAACCTGTGCTGCGGCCGGCCCTATTACGACTTCGGCTGGCTGGACGCCGCCAAGCGCACGCTGCGGCGGACCATGGCCGGGCTGAGGCGCGAGCTGGACGCGGGCGCCTATGTGGTCGGCGTGGAGCCGAGCTGCCTGTCGGTGTTCCGCGACGAGTTGCCCAACCTGTTCCCCAACGACGCGGAGGCCAAACGGCTCGCCAAGCGCACCATGCTGCTGGCGGAGTTCCTGGAGAAGGTCGCCCGCTTCGACCCGCCGCGCCTGTCCGGCCGGGCCGTGGTGCACGCGCATTGCCACCACAAGGCGGTGTTCGGCCTGGGCTGCGACGCCGCGCAGATCCGGAAGAGCGGGCTGGACGCGCGCATGCTCGACGACGGCTGCTGCGGCATGGCCGGCGCCTTCGGCTACGAGGCGGACAAGTACGAGGTCTCGCGCGCCATCTTCGACCAGGGCTTGGGCGCCACGCTGCGCCGGACCCCGCCGGACACGCTGCTGATCGCCGACGGTTTCTCCTGCCGCCAGCAGGTGGAGCAGCTGACGGGACGGCACGCGCTGACCCTGGCCGAGGTCTGGCGCGACGGCCTGCGCCGCCGGACGTCCCACACGCCCGCCAATCAGGAGCGCGCGCCTCACGCGGCGGAGTAAGGGTCAGGAACCGTGGTCGGAACCATGATCCGAGCGCTGGCGCGCCGGCTTGGCGTCGCTGCTCAGGTTGTGGGCGGAGTTCACCAGGGCGATGTGCGAGAAGGCCTGCGGGAAGTTGCCGACCAGCCGCTTGGCCTGCGGGTCGTACTCCTCCGACAGCAGGCCCAGGTCGTTGCGCAGGGCCAGCAGGCGTTCGAACAGGGCCAGCGCGTCATCGCGCCGGCCCTGGAGGACGTAGGCGTCGACCAGCCAGAAGCTGCAAGCCAGGAACGCCCCTTCGCCGGGTGGAAGGCCGTCGTTGCTCTTCCCGGTGTCGTAGCGCTGCACGAAGCCGTCCTTCAGCAGGTGCCGCTCCACCGCCGCGACGGTGCCGCGCACGCGCGGGTCCTGCGGCGGCAGGAAGCCGATGACCGGCATCAGCAACAGCGACGCGTCCGGCTCCTTCCCGCCGTAGAACTGCACGAAGCCGCCCACGTCGGAATCGTAGCCGTTGGCGCAGACGTCCTGGTGGATGTGGCGGCGCAGGGCCTTCCAGCGCTCGACCGGGCCGTCCATGCCGAACTGCTCGACGCTTTTCACCGCGCGGTCGATGGCCGCCCAGGCCATGATCTTGGAAAAGGTGAAGTGCCGGCGCCCGCCGCGCGTCTCCCAGATTCCTTCGTCCGGCTGGTTCCAGATGGCCTCCAGATGCTGGACAAGCGCGCGTTGCAGCTGCCAGCCGGCGTGGTTGTTGCCGAGCCCGCCCTGGCGCGCCTGATGCAGCGTGTCCATCACCTCGCCGTAGACGTCGAGCTGAAGCTGACCGGAGGCGGCGTTGCCGACCCGCACGGGGGACGCGCCCTCGTAGCCGGGCAGCCAGTCGGCCTCCCACTCCATCAGCCGGCGCTCTCCGGCCAGACCGTACATGATCTGCAGCTGGTCCGGGCTGCCGGCGGCGGCGCGCAGCAGCCAGTCGCGCCAGGCGTCCGCCTCGTCGTAATAGCCGGCGTTCATCAGCGTTTGCAGCGTCAGGGTGGAATCGCGCAGCCAGCAATAGCGGTAGTCCCAGTTCCGCACGCCGCCGAGCTGTTCGGGAAGCGAGGTGGTGGGGGCCGCGACGATGCCGCCGGTCGGGCGGTAGGTCAGCGCCTTCAGCGTGATGAGCGACCGCCGGACGGCGCCCGCCCAGGGCATGTCATGGCAGCAGCGGCCGGTCCAGTCCCGCCAGAAACCCTCCGTGTCCTGCAAGGCCTGCTCGGGGTCCACGGGCTTGGGCAGGGGCTCGTGGGAGGGGGTGTAGGTCAGGACGAAGGGAACCCGCTCCCCGGCCGACACCGTGAAGTCGGCCACCGTGGTCAGGCCGTGCCCGTGCAGTTGGATCGGCGTGCGCAGCACCAGACTGTCCGGCCCGGCCACGGCGCGCAGATCCCCATCGTGGAGCCGGGTCACCCAGGGCACGGAGCGGCCGTAGCCGAAGCGGATGACCAGTTCGGTGTGCATGGTCACGCGGCCGCGCCGCCCGACCACGATCCGCACGACGTCCGACGCCTTGCCGCGCGGCGGCATGAAGTCGAGGATGGTCGCCGCCCCGTCCGCCGTCTCAATGTCGGTTTCCAGGATCAGCGTGTCCTCGCGGTAGCGCCGCGTCGAGCGGGCCGCGGGGTCGGCCGGGGCCAGCAGCCAGCGGCCGTGTTCCGGCCCGCCGAGAAGGGCCGCGAAGCAGGCGTCGGAATCGAAGCGTGGCCAGCACAGCCAGTCGACGGAGCCGCCGCGCGACACCAGCGCCGCCGTCTCGCAGTCCCCGAGCAGGGCGTAGTCCTCAATCCGCTCTGCCATGCCGTCCTCCGTCCCTGCCCCGGTCATTGCGTCGTGTGGGGAAACAGGCGAAAGCCGCCGGCCGGCACCGGCGCAGCCGGCGGGCTCCGCGCCGACGGACAGGCGCAGGACCAGACGGAGCCGCCGGCGCAACGCTCCGGGGTATCCGGGAACCGGATGCGCACCGCCGCGTAGTGCGTCCGATGCGGCAAAAGCGCGACGGTCGCAGGCAGGCGGGATGGACGGGGATGGCGCAGGCCCTTGCCGGTCGCCGGGGCGTTGGGCGCCGGTGCCGAGGGCTGCGGCTGCGCTGCCGGAGCGGGCTGTGGGTGGAGCGGCTGGGGCGGCAAGGCGATGCGGATGCGCGTCCGCCGCCGACGCTCCAGGTGAACGCGGATCTGCTCGCGCGCCCGCGACAGCCGCGACCGGATCGTGCCCACGGGGACGCCCAGGCGGTCGGCCGCATCCTGGTAGGCGATGCCTTCGATGGCGACCATCTCCACGAGGCCGCGCTGCGCCGGCGGCAATTCCTCCAGGGCGGCCTGCGTCTCGTCCAGGGCGACGCACCACAGCTGCGCCGGTGGAACGGTGCGGTCGTCCTCCTCCAGTTCGCAGACAGGGCAGCGCCGGCAACGCCGTCGTTCGCTGAAGAAGATGTTCTTCAGGATGGTGACCAGCCACGCGTCGAGGTTGGTGCCCGGCTGGAACTTGTCGGCGTTGCGGAGCGCGCGTTCCAGGCAGTCCTGCACGAGGTCCTCCGCCATCGCCTGCTCCCCGGCCAGCCTGCGGGCGTAGCGCTGAAGTTCGGGGATGCACCCCACGAGGTCGGTTTCGAAGGCCGTCGGCATTCCGGTGTCCCCCGGCGTTTGCGGTCCTTTCAACCAACTCGGCGGTGGGGGACTGGTTCCGCCAATCCGGCACATATGTACGCGATTTAATGTTCCGGCCATCAGATGTTCTGGCCGTCAGAGGATCAGCCTTTGGACCCGCGGCAGGACGGAGGCGTAGCCGGCGAACAGCACCAGCTGGCTCCGGTCGAGAATGGTCAGCCGCCCGTCCTCCACATGAGCCAGCCGCTTGTCGCGCAGTTCGGCCAGCGAGCGGTTCACATGCGTCCCCGACAGGCCGGTGGCGTCGGCGAGGTGGCGGCGGCGCAGCGGGAATTCGCAGCACTCGTCCGTCATCTGGCCGGCCAGTTCCAGCCGCTCGGCCAGTTCCAGCATCAGGTAGGCGATGCGCTGCGGCCCAAGCGTGCGGCCCAGCACGGCCAGCCGGCCGTCGGCGCGCCGCTTGTCCTCCACCAGCGTGTGGATCAGCGCGCGGTTCAGGGCGGGAAAGCGGCTGCACAGATCGTCCAGCGACGGCGCGCGCAGGCGGCACAGGACGACGGGCGTCAGCGCCGTGACCTCGTAGTCCCAGTCGCCGAGCAGGGCCACCTGCAGCCCGAAGACATCCCCCGGCAGCAGAAACTCCAGGATCTGCCGCGTGCCGTCGGCCAGCCGGATGGACCGGTAGGCCCAGCCCGAGAACACCGTGTAGATGTAGCCTCCCGCCGGTCCGGGCTGGAGCAGTTGGGCGCCCGCCGGGCGGGCGATCTGCCGGTCGCGCAACTGCGCCACAAAGGCCAGTTCCCCGTCGTCGAGCGGCTTGAACAGCCGCATCCGCCGCAACGCGCAGTCCTGGCAGGCCACCATGGGGCTCCGCCGCCGGGCGGACGGTGCTGGGGCCTCGCGGGAAGATGGAGCCCCGGAAGACTGGTTCATCGCCGCCTCCCCACCGGCCCCCTCACCGTTGGGGAGCCCGAACAGGCTCAGTAATGCCGCCTCTGGCCGGCCGGCGCTGCGGCGTGGACGTGGTCCTGGTGGAGGCGGCGTTCGGCGTCCTCGTCCCCGATCAGGGCGAGGAAGGAGTCGGCCGCGCGGTCCCAGGCGTCGCGCGTTTCGCCGGGCGCGGGTTCATAGCCGGGGCCGTGATGGCCGCCGAAGCCATAGGCGCCGACCCAGTCGTCGTCCGGAACCTTTCGGTCGGAATGGTTCGTCTTCATGGTCGTTCCCTTCGGTGGAATGGGTCCCATACGTCGTATGGGATGCTGTTTCCTCAACGACCCCGGTGCAGCGCCCGTTCCACACCGTCGTTTGCCGCGGGACGAGTTCCGACCCGGTGTGTTGGCAGCACGAAGCCGGCCATGGCCGGGGTCGCACCGAGGGAGATTGAACGATGTCGGATCGACGGAACCCGCGCATCCGCACGCCGCAGGGCGTCCGCCTCGCGCTGCTGGCGGCGAGCGTCGCTGTGTGCCCGGCCTTCGGGTCGGCGGCGCTGGCCCAGACCCAGGGGCAGACACAGGCGCAGACTCAGGCACAGCCCCCGGCACCCGCGCTCAACCAGGCGCCGGCCGCCGACCCCGGCCTCGACCGTCTCCCCAGCTTCCGGCCGATGGTCGAGCGGGTGATGCCGGCGGTCGTCAACGTCTCCGTCATCGAGCGCGCCGACGCCGCCCAGACCGCCGAGGCCGGCCCCGGCGTGCCCGAGGGCATGCCCTACGACGAGATGCTGCGGCGATTCTTCGGCGGCCCCAACCAAGCCCCGCGCGACATGGGGCAGCGGGTGGCGCTGGGCTCCGGCTTCATCATCGCCGCAAATGGGTTCGTGGTGACCAACAACCACGTCGTCGGCGACGCCGACAAGGTGACCGTCGTCTTTCAGGACGGCACCCGGCATCCGGCCAAGGTGATCGGCACCGACGACAAGACCGATCTGGCGCTGCTGAAGATCGACGCCGACCACCCGCTTCCCTACCTGTCCTTCGGAGACAGCGACAACGCCAAGCCGGGGGACTGGGTCGTGGCGGTCGGCAACCCGTTCGGGCTGGGCGGCTCGGTCAGCGCGGGCATCGTGTCGGCGCGCGGCCGTGACCTGCACTCCGGCCCCTACGATGATTTCCTCCAGCTCGACGCGCCGATCAACCGCGGCAACTCAGGCGGCCCCACCTTCAACACGCGCGGCGAGGTGATCGGCATCAACACCGCGATCCTGTCGCCGACCGGTGGCAGCATCGGGATTGGCTTCGCCATTCCCTCCAACCTCGCCAAGTCGGTGGTGGCTCAGCTGCAGGCCAACGGAAAGGTGACGCGCGGCTGGCTGGGCGTTGCGA
Source organism: Azospirillum mesophilum (assembly GCF_053470405.2). Classification (NCBI taxonomy): domain Bacteria; kingdom Pseudomonadati; phylum Pseudomonadota; class Alphaproteobacteria; order Rhodospirillales; family Azospirillaceae; genus Azospirillum; species Azospirillum mesophilum. The sequence continues at coordinate 8,690 of NZ_JBPXMQ020000044.1, read as the reverse complement.
TCCAGGAGCTGACGCCCGACATCGCCACCGCGCTCGGCTTGCCGGAGCCGCGCGGCGCGCTGGTGACCGACGTGACGCCGGGCGGGCCGGCGGCCAAGGCAGGCCTTCAGCCCGGCGACCTGATCGAACGCTTTGACGGGCAGAACGTCGAGCAGTCCCGCGACCTGCCGAGGCTGGTGGCGAACAGCGCCATCGGTCATCCGGCGCAACTGACCATCCGCCGCCGCGGAAAGGATGAGACCCTCACGGTCGCCATCGCGCAGATGCCGACGGAAAAGACCGCAGCCGCCGCCGGGTCGGGCGAGGAGTCCGGCGGGGCTGCGCTCGGTTTGGCGCTGGGCGACCTGACGCCGCCGGTCGCGCAGCAGCTTCATCTGGCGGACAATGCCCGGGGCGCGCTGGTCGTCGCGGTCGAGGAGGATGGCGTGGCCGCCGCCGCGGGCATCCGTCCGGGCGACGTCATCGAGCAGGTCAACCAGGAGCCGGTCCGCGACGCCGCCTCCGCCGCAAGGCGTCTGTCGGCGGCGCTGGAGCACGACAAGCGCGCCCTGCTGCTGGTGGACCGCGGCGGCCAGCGGCGCTTCGTCCCCGTCTCCACGGAAGCCGGGCATGGTTGACGTGTCTGCTCAGTCCGCCAGGGCAAGATACCGCTCCATCGCGCTGCGGAGCTGCCGCGGCGTGACCGGCTTGTGCATCAGGCCGAAGCCGTGCTGCGCGGCGTCGCGCTGGCACTCCGGGCCGGTCTCGCCGGTCACGATGATGCCGGGAATGGCCGTGTCGAACAGCGCCCGGATGGCGAGGATGACGTCCGTCCCCACGGCGCCGTCGCGCAATCGGTAGTCGGCGATGACGATGTCGGGCGTTCGGTTTCCAGCACGCAGCTTCTCGATGGCCTGCGCGCCGGATCCGGCAATGAGCACCGTGTAGCCCCATTCCTTCAGGATCGTCTGGAGGCTGACCAGCACGATGGCGTCGTCGTCGACGACCACAGCGAAGCGCTCATTGGGGTGGGGTGACGGCGCCTCCGCGTCGGGCGTGCGGTCGGCCGGGGCTTTCGTTTCGCCCAGCGGGACGTCGATGCTGAAGACCGACCCTTTCCCCGGCTCCGACCGCACGGACACGGGGTGATCGAGCAGGCGGCCGATCCGCTGCACGATGGCCAGGCCCAGCCCCAGCCCTTGCGTGCGGTCGCGCTCCGGATTGCCCACTTGGTGGAACTCCTCGAAGATGCGCGCCTGCTGGTCTTCCGGGATGCCGAGGCCGGTGTCCCGCACCTCGATCCGCAGCCGCGTTCCCTCCGCCCGGCACTCGATCGCGACGCCGCCGGCCTCGGTGTAGCGCACGGCGTTCTCGACCAGATTGCGGATCATGCGGCCGAGCAGGACGCGGTCGCTGCGGACGTGGAACGGGCAAGGCCCCATCTGCCACTCGATCCCCTTGCCCCGGGCGACGGCCGCGTAACCCGCGGCGATCTGGTCGAGCAGCGTGTCCAGCGGGAAGTCCTCGATGGTCGGCCGCACCACGCCGGCGTCGAGGCGGGAAACATCGAGCAGGCTGTCCAGCAGCGATTTCAGCACGTCCAGCCCGCGTTCGAGATGGGCCAGCGCGGCGCGGCCCTTGTCGTCCTGGACATGGCCGTGCAGCGCGCCCGCGAACAGGAACAGCGACTGCATCGGCTGGCGCAGGTCGTGGCTGGCCGAGGCCAGGAAGGTGGATTTCGACCGGGCGGCCTGTTCGGCTTCTCTCGTCGCCCGCCGCAGAGCCTCCTCCGCCTCGTACTGTTCGGTCACGTCGGTGTTGGTGCCGAACCACAGGATGATGTTGCCGTCGGTGTCACGCACGGGCAGCGCGCGCGACAGGAACCGGCGCCACGCGTCGTCGCGGCCGAGAAGGGAGAAACTGTCCTCCCACGGCTCCCCGGTGGCCAGCGAATGACGGAAGTGGGCGAGGACCCGCTCCGCGTCGTCGGGATGCAGCCGACCGCTCCACCCCCATCCCTGCATATCGTCCAGCGTGGTGCCGGTGTAGTCGTACCAGCGCTTGTTGAACCAGAAGATGGCGCCGTCGGGCCGCGCCATCCAGGCCAGTTGGGGGATCGAGTCCGCCAGCGTCCGGAAGCGATGCTCGCTGTCCTTCAGGACCGCCTCGGCCTCCTTCTGGGCGGAGATGTCGCGGAAATAGACCGACAGCCCGCCGCCCGGCTGGGGGTAGATGCTGAAGGACGTCCATCGCTGGAGGATGCCCGAATGGGTGTCGAAGGTCCGCGCCTGCCCGTCGGCCATGGATTCGGCGAAGCGGGCGCAGATCTCGTTCCCGGCGATCCGCGGGAAAACGTCGATCAGGTTGCGCCCGATCAGCTCGTCCCGCGTCATGCCGAACAGGCGCAACGCCTGGCGGTTCACGTAGGTGAAGCGCCAGTCCTGGTCGATGGCGTAGAAGGAGTCGCCGGTGCTCTCCAGGATTTCCGTGGCGCGCTCTCCCGCCTCCTTCAGGCGTTCCTCGGCCCGCAGCTGCTCGGTGATGTCCTCCAGCACGACCACCGCCCCGGAGATGGCGCCATCGCCGGCCTGGAGCGGTGCGGCCGAGTGCCGGATGGTCTTGTGCGACCCGTCGAAGCACTCGATGTCGATAATCTCGTCGAGCGACGTTTCGCCCAGCCGGATCGCGCGCGCGGCCGCCCACTGCTGCGGCTCGATCCGTTCGCCGGTGGCGCGCCACCAGCCCTTGTACTCGCCGTAGCCGTCGATGCCGACGTCCCGGGCGCCACCCCAGATCCGCTGCGCGGCGGGGTTCAATTTCAGGATCTGCCCGTCGGCGTCGATCACGCACACGCCCACCGGCAAGGTCTGCATCACGCGGTCGAGCAGGGCCTCGTACCGGCGCAGGTTCTCCGACAGGCGGCGCCGCTCGGTGATGTCCTGGAAGTACACGGCCAGCCCGTTGCTGGTGGGGAAGGCACGCACCGCGTACCAGCGGCCGAACGGCGCGTACCATTCCTCGAACTCCACCGGGCTCTGGGTCGCCATAGCGTGGTGGTACTGGGTCCAGAACTGCGTGACGACGGCGTCGGGAAACTCCTCCCACAGAACCCGGCCGGTCAGATCGCGGCCGCCGGCGATCAGGTCGCGGGCGCGCCGGTTGATGTAGGTGATCCGCCAGTCGGTGCTGAGTTCGAAGACGCTGTCCGTCGTGCTTTCGAGGATGGCGGCCGAGCGCCGCTCGGCGTCGGACGAGGCCTCCAGGGCCAGAATCCGGCGTTCCGCCGCCTCCCTTCGGGCGTGGGATCGGGCCAGGGTCACGCCGATGCCGGCCGTGAGGAGCAACGCTGCAAGGCCACCGCCGATCACGGCCATGGTCGTCTGTCGGTTGGCCCGGTCGATGTGGGCAGCGGGGGCGCCGAGCAGCACCGTCCAGCCGGTCGCCGTCGATGGGGCCGCAGCCGTGTAGAACCTCTCCCCCTGCAGCGTCTGCGTGAAAAAGAACGGCGCGCCCTGGCGCAGCCCCTCACCCACCGAGGGATCAAGCGGCGATACCAGCGTCGGATCGAGGGGGCCGTCCGACAGGGTGCGCGCCACCAGCCGCTGTCCGCCGTCGATGACTTCGAGCACCCATCCGGGCGGAAGCTCCTGCTCGCGGAGCGCGCGATGCACCGACCATGCCCGGACATGGGCGGTCAGGACGTGCGACACCCCCTGGTTTCCGGTTACGGGAACGCTCACCGGCACGCTGGGCTCCACGGTCAGCTCCGGGGCGGCCACGACACCGCCGACGCGGGGCTTGCCGTCCTGGAACACGGCCTGGACCTCGTCCTCGTGGGTTGGGGAGGCGGGAAAGCCCCGTCCGTCCGCGTCGTCGCGCATGAAGACCCGGACGGACCCGTTGTGGCCATGCAACTCCAGGGCGACCCAGTCGGGGCGCTGGCGCAAGGCGCGCCGCGCGCGGTCTGCGAAGGCCGCCCCTTCGGCCTCTTCCAGCGTCTTGGAGGTGGCGAGCATTTCAAGCGCGCTCCGCGCGACCGCCATCCGCTCCTCCACGGCACGAGCCGATGCGGCCGCGGCTTGACGGATCATGCTCTCGACCGAGCGCTGCTGCTGGCGGTTGAACGCCAGGATCATGGCAACCGCGAAGACAACCAGCGGAAGCGCGGCGGCAAGAACCGGGACGGACAGACGGAGGCGCATGCGCGGTGTTTGACCAGAATGCTGGGTTCACAAACGATCATTGCGCGCGGACTGGGAAAAGTAAATGGTTGCAAGGGGCATCGGTTCGCTAAAGCAAGAAGATGTTTTGATCTTCCCGCAATTGTTCAATACCGGAGGTGCAATGTTTCCGGGGCATAACCTTTGCGTGCCCTGGGCCGGCGCATCGCTTCAATTTGGCGATCTGTTTGGGCACGCCCGCCAGTGCGAGAGGATCGCCAGCCAAAACCCGCCCCGATGGTGCCGTGCAGGACCGAGATGATAGCCGGAAGCAGGCTTATCAGGACAATGCGGCCGCAAATGCAGCGCACACCGATCTCGCCGACGGCGAAGCCGAAAAAACTTGTCGGATTTTAGATTGAATGGGAGTGGGGAAGATCCACTGACACCATAATGAAGGCTCTGGTTGAAAGTGCCAAGTATCTTTTGGTGAGACGAAATGGCGAATCAGCACTGAAAGTGAGATGGCTCCCTGCCCAAACCTACCAAGTCAGTAAATTGAGCCTCTACTCGAAACCCACCATCGGAAGCGAGAGCTTTGACGCTTCATGGGCCGGGGGCCTCCCGGCCTTACCATCCATCGGTTTGCAGCGCGCTCCTGTTCGAGGGTAAGATTGCCGGCCAGTTCGTTGCGCCGGTCCACCTGCTCCCAGTAAAAGGTGGGCAGAGCCGGTTTGCGGGTGGGGTTTATCTGCAGGAGCACCACCACATCCGGCTTGTCGCTGTAGCCCCAGTCCTTCGTCCCGCGGACGAACTCGGAAAATGGGGGATTGGTGGCGAACAGCCCGTCCCAGTACCAGTGCACGGCGTTGCCCGACCGCTTGCGCGCGGGGTCGTACAGCGGGGGGATCGCGGCCGACGCCAGGATCGCGGTGCCGTTAACATCATCGTCGCAGAAGACGCAGCGCTTCCCCTCGCAGATGTAGAGCCTGTTTGATTATGCTTAATGATTGATTTCGCGGCTGTATACTCTGAGAACGCGGCTGAAGGCTGCGATGTTAACAGCATCTTCGGCGGCTGCCGGATCCTGCTCGAGGTTTCTGGTCAGGCGGCGGTAGCGGTTGGTCTGGGTACCGAAGGTCGCCTTGATGCGCCAGCGGATAGGCAGCGGGGTAAAGCCGGTGTTTTGCGGAGGCTTGCTGGAAACCTGCACGTCCACGCCATGGCGGTGGGCGGCGGCGTCCATGCGCTGGCCGACGTAGATGCCGTCCACCTTGATGCGGTCGAGGCTCCAACCGTCCTGGGCTGCGCGATCCAGCAGGATTCCGGCGGCTTTGGTGTCGTGAACGTTGGCAGCGGTGACCAGCGCCGCCAGAACGAAGCCGAATGAACAGGTCAGGATGTGGCGCGTGGTGCCTTTGACCCGCTTGTTGCCGTCCACGCCGCTTTCGCCCCGTTGCGGGCCGGAGGGGACGCTCTGGGAGTCCAGGATCCCGGTTGACGGTTCGGGCGCGCGATCACGTTTCCGGCGCACCGTCCGCGTCAGCAGGGCGCCCGCTTCCGCCCAGATGCCATCGGCCCGGAAGCGGTCGTGCCACGTGCGCACCGTGTGCCACGACCCAAAGTCCATCGGCAGATACCGCCATTGGCAGCCGGACTTGTGCAGGTACAGGCAGGCGTTCACCATCTCACGCAGGTCCACCGTCAAGGTATCGTAACCCGAAAACAGAGGACGGATCGTCTCCCATTCCGCATCCGTCAGGTCACTGGGATAGCGCCGACCGTCATCCTTGTATTTCTCTCGCTGTTCGTCTGTCCACATCGACCAATCCTCCTGCCGATACCAACAGGCAGGACGCCATTTCGGTCAAACAGGCTCGTAGGCCGCGCCGACATTAAGGCGCGGGTAGTCTCGCCGCCGGACCTGACGGGGCCGCCGGGGCATGTAATGTTCGTTGATCAGGCTCGTCATGCGGGCGCGGACGTTTGACGAGACAAAGGGGAGCGCGCAGTCGACGGTGATCGGGAGTCTCGCAAACATCTGCGCAAGGACGTTTGGAATCTGGTCGGGGTTGCCGGTGCTGGACAACTCGCCCCAGAACCCTTCAAGCCGGCGGAAGGCGTCCGCGCGGGACCGCTTGCTCGGCGACCGGGGGGCTGCCCCGGGCGCGGCGCCATCCATGCCGGACAGGATTCCGGACCAGGCGAGCGCAGCGCACACGGGGCCGCCTGAGGTGCCGCTCAGGCTGACAATTTCGTGGTGCTTCCAGAACGCGTCGTCGTCGAGCATCGCCATTAGGAAGCCGGCGGTGAACGCCGTGTGGCTTCCGCCGCCCTGACGGGCGATCGCCACTTTCCTCTTGGATCTTTTCGGGAGACGCTTGGCCTTCGTTTCGGCTGTCGTGCTGATCGCCATCGCGTCACCCCTTCAAAGGGAATTGGCGCTACGGTTTGACCCCTGTCCCGTGCGGCGACGGTCGCTCGTCAGCTTCCTCTTCACTGCCCAGGGGCGTCAAGGTGGCGATGGCGAATGCGCCGAAAGGGATTAAGGGGCCTTCCTGAGAGCAGAGGCCCGCTCGCCAGGAGTGGAATTTTCACAGCGGTCGGCCGGTTCCAGCGCTTGTGCCGTACGGTTGCTGTCTGGGATGCGACCGATGTCAACGAACCGCTGAGGGCATAAGCCGCCACCGGGCAACCCAGTGATCCTCGTGCTGACGCGCCGGCGATTGTAAGATATAAATCGACGCACAATCAGAGCGGATGGCGGTCGAGCGGGCGGGGATATGTCAGAAAACTATAATTACATTGCATTTGGAAACCGGGATTATGTCGAAGGGGCGGTCGACGTCGTCGCGATGAGTCGTGGCCGAATGTTCGAATACACACCCACCGATATCGGAAAGCGGCTTGAAGGTCTTGATCCTGTATCGGTCGCTTTCCTGGAAAAGCTACCTACGTTCCTGTGCAGCGAAATTGAAGATACAGGCGACGCGGTCACAATGATCGTTAAGTTCGGGCGAATTGAACATACGAAAGCGGACCGGAAGGAAGTTACGGCGAAATTCAGAACGTTAATTGATTTTGGTGTCGTTGAGTTTGTCGATGACAAGCAGGCGCGTGACCTGTTTGATGCCAGCAGGTACCAACTTTACCGCACACATTGGGCGGTCAGGGAAGGCGATGCACAGGCGATTTTGGACAAGCTTGCGCGGATGAAGCCGGAGACAACCGGAGCGGTTACAAGACCACTGGAGGCGGACCTCTCGGCTGCAGCGGCCGCGCCGCCGCCAAAAACAAAGAAGCTGATCGGGACCGCCGATAGCGTCGAGGCATTTCTTGCAATGTTGTACGAATTGCCATCTAAAAAATCGACGGAAACTTTCTTTCGCGGACAAGAGAACGAGAAATTTGAGCTGACGCCATCTTTGTTGCGGAAGCGGCCGGATGGGTCATGGTTTTACATGCCGAACGAGGATCGCCTTTGCAAAGAGGTTCTTATTGCTCATTATGACGAGTTCCAGGGCGACCAGTACTGCTTCGACCGTCTGGTTCGTATGCAGCACTACGGGTTGCCGACTCGACTTCTCGATATTACAAGCAACCCTCTGGTCGCGCTGTTTTTTGCCTGCTGCGACGCAAAGGGGCCGCTTGGCGCGGACGCTGGAATCATCGATGGCGAAGTAATCATCTTTCAGGTGCTATCAGAGAAGATAAAATACTACGACTCCGACACCGTCAGCTGTCTTGCAAATCTTTCTAATCTTACCTACGAGCAGAAGAATAAAGTTGACCCAAGGGCTGACCAAGATAAATTCAACGCGTCAGAGGTTGGGCAAAAACTTCTGCATCACATCAAATCGGAAAAAGGTTTTTTCGAGGGGCGCATCATCCCGGAGCACTTGGGATCGATCCTTTGTGTGAAGGCTAAGCGGACCAACACGCGGATCAGATCGCAATCTGGTGCCTTTCTGCTGTTCGGCCACGAGACCGAGTCGCCAGACTCCGGGATCGAAGGCATTGAGATTTCGCGAATTAAAATCACCAACAAGGCGCATATATTGAAGCAACTTAGCAGCATAAACATCAACGAAACCACGGTGTATCCGAGCATTGATCGAACGACCCGTGATCTTAAGGAGCGATACTTAACGGCAAGCGCCTCCTGAACATTTTTTCCGCAAACAACTCGCGCTTACGACGCAGCTCGCGGCCGCTTCGCGCCCAATGCGCCGGGGCGGAGCTAGCCCGGATCATTCATCAGCGTTTTGGAAGGTCTGTCCGAAGGCGCGTTGATGGGTGGCGCCAACGGCGCGGCACGACGGGTTTGGAGGGTTGCGGGGACAGGTTCGTTCGAGGGCACGTCGCCCTGGCGTTCACGGCGGCAGCTTGGCGGTGCGGGCGGCCAGCATCGCGAGGCTTTCCTGGTAGGGGAAGCTGGTCGGCAGAGACGTAACTGCTCACCTGGCTGGCGGCTGGTAAGTGGTCAGGCGACGACGAAGGTTCCGTCGATCAGGTCGCGGATGGCGGTCCAGGCGGATTGGCCTTGCCGGC
>NZ_JBPXMQ020000043.1:32040-52918 GCF_053470405.2 Azospirillum mesophilum | reverse complement strand
CACCCTGGGGCGGCGCGGTGAGGCGCCGTTTCTAGAAGCTTCGACTTGCGCTGTCAAGCCTTTGTTTTCACACCGGCCGGACTTTACTGCGTCTTGACTTCCGCTTCCCTTTCGCCGCGCCGTCTTCGTCAGCAGCGCCGCGTCGGGGAGGCGGGTTATAGGCCGGTCGGCCAAACCGCGCAAGCGCTTTTTTCAGTGGGGGGATTCTTTTTGAAAAGGCGCGTCGCCGGTGTCCGGAACGGAGCAGGCCTTACAATTCGATCGCGTCCATGGCGTCGGCGTTGGGGCACAGGCGCCGGTGCGCGTCCAGGTCGGCGTCGGCGAGCAGGTTCCGGCAGACGCGGGGCTTCGCGCAGTGGGCGCAGGCGCGCCGAAGGTCCCGCATCACGTCCGGCCGGCGGCGTTCGAGCGTGAGCGCGTCGATTCCGTGGCAGGCCATCGCCACGGGCAGAAGTTCGTCCACGTGGCGCGCGCGCAGCACCGCGTCCAGGTCGGCAAGCTTCAGTTTCACGTCATCCAGGAGGCGTCGGCGGTCCTGCGGCTCCAGCGCGTCCAGCCCCTGGCCGCCGGTCAGGATGCGCAGAAGGCGGCTGAACCATCCCGCGAAGGATGCCTGCGGCATAGGACCGAGGTTGATCATCGTCATGCGACTCTCCCGCTTCTTGCATACGAGGATATGCAACCCGGCTGAGCCGCAGCGTTGATCTTTGTCAATCTGACCGTCCCGTACCCCCTAATAGATTCGATCATTCATCAATCGGCACCCCTACGTAATTTTCGGCGAGAGCTGTGGCCGCCGCTCGCGAATGGACGACGTGGTCCAGGTCGGCCAAGTGGATGCGCCGCTCGAACGGGGTTTCGGCGTCGTTCCGGTGCAGCATGGTTCATGTACCAGGAGACGCGCTCGGCCTTCCAAACGCGGCGGAGCGCCGTGGCCGTGTACGCCTCCAGCCGGCCCTTGCGGCCGGTGCGGTGGACGTCGGCCAGCCCGCGCGCCAGGACCACCACGTCCGCCACCGCGAGGTTCAGCCCCTTGGCTCCGGTCGGCGGGACGATGTGGCCGGCGTCGCCCGCGATGAACAGGCGGCCATGCTGCATGGGATCGCAGACGAAGCTGCGCATGGCGATGATCCCCTTCTGGAAGATCAGCCCCTCGGTCAAGGTCCAGCCGTGCTTGGTTTCCAGCCGGGTCTGCAGCTCCGACCAGATGCGCTCGTCGGGCCATAAAGTCGCAGCGAAGCTCCTCGACCTTCCCTGCCCTGTCGGGTTTGTAGCGGATTGCCGGGCGGTCGCCGTCCAGGCCGTGCAGGCTGGTCTCGCTGGCGTTGAAGACGATCCGGCCCCCATCGGCCAGCCGGGCGGCGACGAGGTCGCGGATTACCTCGTGCTGGGCGTAGACGGTGATTTGAGCATTAATGATAAATCAAAGCGTGCCGGTGGGATATGGCGAAACGGGTGTAGACGAAACTTCTACCGTCCGGTGCCGAGCACCACCCCGCCGGCCAGCTGCGGCTGTAACTGCTCATAGGCGAAGCGTTCCGTGTGGCCGGGGTCGGCGCTGATCGGGTCGTTCAGAAGCAGGATCGGCACCGCGTCGCGCATGGTCTGCATGTATTCGATGCCGCGCAGAACCACCGCGTGCCCCTGCTCCGGCCCGTTCTGGAGCGCCAGAACCACGGGATGGCCGCGCTTCAGCAGGGCGTGGATGCGCTCCACGCTGTAGACCGGCGCGGGGCGCGCCCTGATGCCGGTGAACAGCTCGACCAGATAGCCGATGCCGAGCAGCGTGCCGTCCTCCTGGCAGCGGTCGGGATGGTCGCAGCATTCGCCGGGAGCGACGTTCTTGGCAATTTCCAGCATGCGGCACTGCGGCAGGTCGAAGTCCGGAATCTCCCAGCGGATGAGCTGCTTGGCCGTCGCCACCCAGCACCAGCTCGCGCTGTCCTGCCGGATGTTCGGGATGCCGAGGTCGACGTTCCCCAAGTCGCGCCCCATTTCGGGTCCCGTGTCGGGCTCCGCCGTCGCCGGGGACGGAAGGCTCCAGGCGGCAAGGGCCAGGGCCGATGCCGCCGCCAGAACGCTCAACCGGTGTTCCATGGGGGCTGACTTTCGCTGGGGGCTGTTGCGGGAAGACCCGAACAACAGCGGACGGCCCGTTGCCGTCCCGACAGCCGCCCGGCCGGGGTCTTGACAGCCCCGCGCGCCCTCACCAACTGACCGTCACTTGGATCCGGGCCCCTCTGGCGACTTAGACGTGGTCGCGATGTCGGATCTCTTCACCTGCCTTTGCGCCGACGGGCGTGACCGCATTTGGAGGGACCGATGGCCCCCTGGACCCGAGACACCACTCCCAAAATTCCCCCGATGACGTTCCCCGCGCACGGTGCCCGCAAGGCGCCGTGCGTCCGCGCGTCGTCGTTCCCACCAACCACGGAGAGCAGGAGAACCGCCATGGACGCTACCGAACGCCAGATCATCGACGACCTGTTCGCCAAGCTGCGCCAAGCCGAAGCCCAGTCCGGCCCCCGCGACCCCCAGGCCGAGGCGCACATCCGCGACCTCGTCACCCGCCAGCCCGCCGCCCCCTACCTGATGGCCCAGGCCATCGTGATGCTGGAGCAGGCGCTCGCCGCCTCCCAGGCCCGCAACGAGGAGCTTGAGCGGGAGATTCGCGAGCGCCCGGCCAGCGGCGGCGGCATCTTCGGCGGCCTGTTCGGCGGCGGTGCCAAGCCCGCGCCAGCGCCCCAGCGCCCGGCCAATTCCCCCACCAATTCGCCATGGGGGCAACCGCAGGCGCCCGCCTATGGCGACCCGCGCGTGGCGGCCTACGCGAACCCGCAACACCCGCGGCCCGGCGGCGGCTTTCTGGCCGGGGCCATGCAGACGGCAGCGGGCGTCGCGGGCGGCATGCTGATCGGTAGCGCCCTGTCCAGCATGTTCTCCGGCGGGGAGGCCATGGCCCAGGACGCCGTGAACCAAGTGGCCGAGCAGGTTCCGGATGAGGGCGATCTCGCCGACTTCGGCTTCGGCGACGAGGAAGAACTCTGACCGGAAGGACGGGCACCGGCCTCGACCGCCGGTGCCCACCCTTCAACCCGCCCCTCAACGCCCCCCGGCGACGAGCCTTTCGCGGGCCGGCGGCGACAGTTCGGGCAGGAGATCCAGCATGGTTTCCTCGATCAGCGTGCCGATGTTCCGCCGGACGGCACGGGCGGCCTCCATCTGGGCGCGCAGGTTCGCCAGATCCAGCGGCTCACGGACGGCGGCGGCGCGGACGCGCTGGACGGCCTGGCGGTAATCGTCCGTCAGGGCGGCGAATTGCGGGCGCTTGGCCGTGAAGGCGCGGCGGATGTGTTCGGCGTCCCGCTCCGGCAGGTCGGCGGCAACCCGCTCGACCAGCCGGTCGGGCATCGGCAGGCCGACGACGGCGGGCCGCTGGTGGTGGTAGGCGCTGGCCAGCATCGCGGCGAGGAACAGGTTCAGCGCCAGCGACCCCAGCGCCAGCAGGCGGAAGGACAGGCGCGGGCGGCTCAGGGCGATCATCGCGATGCTCCGTCGAACAGGGTCGGCACGTCGTCGGACAGGAAGGCCACGTCGCCGCCGGGCTCCGTGCGCAGGGCCAGACTGCCGGCCAGCCAGCCGAGCGCCAGCAGCAACGCGCACAAAGCACCAGCCAGCCGGACGGGCATCCGGCCGAGCAGCAGGACCAGCACCGTGTCGCGCGGCACTTCCCGCGCGCGCCGGGCCACGGCGGCGACCAGCCGGTCGACGCGCTCGTCCTCGACCTCCGGCGGTACGGACAGCAGCCGTTCCACGTCCATCGCGGCCCGCCACGCGGCCTTCGCCCCCGTGGACGCCTCCAGCCGCCATTCCGCCGCCGCCCGCTCGGGTGCCGGCCAGCGCGACAGGTCCGTTCCGTGGCTGTCGAGCCGCTTCTTGAATTGCTCGTCGTTCATCACGTCCTCCCGGCGGCGAGCGCCGCCCGCAGGGCCTGCCGGCCCCGCGACAGCAGGGATTCGAAGGCGCCCTCCCCGACCCCCATCACCTCGGCGGCGTGGCGCAGGCTCAGTCCTTCCTGGTGAAAAAGGACCACGGCGGCGCGCTGGCGGTCGGGAAGGGCCAGCAGGGCGCGCTCCACCAGCTCCGCGGTCTGCCGCTCGGCGATGCGGGCCACGGCGTCGGGGCTGCGGTCGGGCAGGTCCGCCGCCTCGTCCAGCGGCTGCCAGACCGGCTTGCGCTGCCGGTCGATGGCGAGGTTGACGACGATGCGGTAGAGCCAGGTCGTGAAGCGCGCCCGGCCCGGCTCCCACCGGCCGGCCTGCTGCCAGACGCGCAGGAAGGCCTCCTGGGCGATCTCGTCGGCGTCGGAGGGGTTGCCGGTCAGCCGTTGCGCCAGCGCGACGGCGCGGCGCATGTGGCGGGTCGCCAGCGCCTCGAAGGCGGCAGCCTCCCCGCTCGCCGCGCGCACCATCAGCGCGTCGTCGCTGTCCGGCGGAGCGCTCATGGAACTCCCGACACGGTGGACCGGCCAAAGCCCGGCATAAAGCGTCCACGTCCAGTTTCGCCAAGCCAGCATAGCCCCCTCACTCCGCCGGGGCCAGACGGCGCCGTGCGCCGCGACGTTGTGCCAACCGCTCCAGCGCCAGATAGACGACCGGCGTGGTGTAGAGCGTCAGGATCTGGCTGACCAGCAGCCCGCCGACGATGGCGATGCCCAGCGGACGGCGAAGCTCGCCCCCCGTGCCGCCGTCCAGCGCCAGCGGCAAGGCACCCAGCAGCGCCGCCATGGTGGTCATCATGATCGGGCGGAAGCGCACCAGCGCCGCCTCGCGGATCGCCGCCAGGGGGGACAGGCCGCGGTCCCGCTCCGCCTCCAGGGCGAAGTCGATCATCATGATCGCGTTCTTCTTCACGATGCCGATCAGCAGCACGATGCCGATCATCGCCACGATGGACAGGTCGTTGCCGGTGAGGATCAGCGCCAGCAGCGCCCCCAGCCCGGCCGACGGCAGGGTCGACAGGATGGTCAGCGGGTGGATCGTGCTCTCGTACAGGACACCCAGCACGATGTAGATCGTGATCAGCGCCGCCAGGATCAGCAGCGGCTGGCTGGACAGCGAATCGCGGAACGCCTTGGCCGAGCCGGCGAAGCCGCCGCGCACGGTGGCGGGCATGCCGATCTCCTCCGCCGCCCGGTTGATGACCGCCGTCGCCTCTCCCAGCGAGACGTCGGGCGCCAGATTGAAGGACAGGGTCGCCACCGGGAACTGCCCCTGGTGCTGCACCGACAAGGGCGCCGACAGCGTCTCGAATCGGGCGACGGCGCTCAAGGGCACCATCCTGCCCTCACGGGTCTTCACGAAGGCCTTGTTCAGCGCCTCGGGCCCGCGCTGGTCGGCGGGGTCCACCTCCAGCACGACGTGATGCTGGTTCTGCGCCGCGTACATGGTGGAGACCTGACGCTGCCCGAAGCTGTCGTAGAGCGCCGCGTCGATGTCCTGCAACGCGATTCCGAGGCGGGAGGCCGCGTCGCGGTCGATGGTGACGGTGCTTTGCAGGCCGCCGTTCTGCTGGTCGTTGCCGACGTCGCGCAGCTCCGGCAGGGTGCGCAGCTTCTCCACCAGCTTCGGCGCCCAGGCGTTGAGTTCCTGCAAATTGGTGTCCTGAAGGGCGTAGAGATACTGGGACTTGCCCGTCCGGCCGCCGATGCGGATGTCGGACACCGGCTGGAGGAAAAGCTGCACGCCCTGGACGTGCCGCGTCCGCTCGCGCAGGCGGTTGATGACGGCGTCCACCGGCTCCCGCTCGGTGCGCGGCTTCAGCGTGACGAACAGCGTGCCGCGCCCGCCGCCCATGCCCCCGCCGATGTAGGATCCCACCCCCTCCACCGCCGGATCGCCGGCCACCGCGTCCTGGATGGCGCGCTGGCGCGACAGCATGGCCTGGAAGGAGATGTCCGGCGGCGCGTCGGTGGTGCCGAACAGCAGGCCCGTGTCCTGCTGCGGAAAGAAGCCCTTGGGGATCGCCGTGTAGAGATGGACGCTGGCCGCGATGGTGGCGAGCGTGACCAGCAGCATCACCGCCCGATGCTCCAGCACCCAGTCGAGCCCCCAGCCATAGACCCGGTGCAGCGCGTCGAACCCGCGCTCCAGCCCGCGCGCCAGAAAACCCGGTGGCCGGTCCTCCCGCTCCTCCCGCAGCAGCCGCGCGCACATCATCGGCGTCAACGTCAGCGACACGAAGGCCGACACGGCGATGGACACGGACAGCACCACCGCGAACTCGCGGAAATAGCGGCCGATGATGCCGCCCATGAACAGGATGGGGATGAAGACGGCAACCAGCGACAGGCTGATGGACACCACCGTGAAGGCCACCTGCCGCGCGCCCTTCAGCGCGGCGTCCATGGGGCGCGCCCCGCCCTCGATGTGGCGGACGATGTTCTCGATGACGACGATGGCGTCGTCCACGACGAAGCCGACGGAGATGGTCAGCGCCATCAGCGACAGGTTGTCCAGGCTGTAGCCCGCCACCCACATGGCGGCGAAGGTCCCGGCCAGCGACAGCGGCACGGCCGCCGCTGGGATCAGCGTGGCCCAGACCCGGCGCAGGAACAGGAACATCACCATCACGACCAGCGCCACCGTCACCGCCAGCGTGAACTGCACGTCGGCGATGGAGGCGCGGATGCCCGGCGTGCGGTCGGTCCGCACCTCCACATGGACGCCGGGGGGCAGCCAGCGCTCCAGCGTCGGCAGTTCGGCGCGGATGCGGTCCACCGTCTCCACCACGTTGGTGCCGGTCTGCTTCTGCACCTGCACCAGCACGGCGCGCTTGCCGTTGTACCAAGCGGCGAGCCGGCTGTTCTCCGTCGCGTCGATGACGGAGGCGACCGCCTCCAGCCGCACCACGGCGCCGTTGCGCTCCGACACGATCAGGCGGCGGTAGGCGGTCGCGCCGAACAGCTGGTCGTCGGCGCCGATGGCCCAGTTCTCCGCCGGGCCGTCGAAGCTGCCCTTGGGCGCGTTGGCGTTGGCCTGGGCGATGGCGGTCCGCACGTCCTCCAGGCTGAGGCCCATGTTGGCGAGCGCCGCCGCGTTCACGCGCACGCGCACGGCGGACTTCTCCGCCCCGCTGATGCTGACCTGGCTGACCCCCTCCACCTGGGACAGCCGCTGCCCGATCACCGTGTCGGCGAGGTTGAAGACGTCCCCCGACGCCATGGTGTCGGAGGTGACGGCCAACACCAGCACCGGCGCGTCCGCCGGGTTGACGCGGCGCATGCGCGGCGGGTTCGGCAGGTCCTTCGGAAGGTCGCCGCCCGCCGCGTTGATCGCCGCCTGCACGTCACGGCTCGCCGCCTCGATGTCGCGGCCGAGGTCAAACTGGATGACGATGGAGGTGTTGCCGAGCGTGCTGTTGGAGGTGATCTCCGTCACGTCGGCGATGCGGGCCAGCCGGCGTTCCAGCGGGGTCGCGACGGAACTCGCCATCGTCTCCGGGCTGGCGCCGGGCAGGTTGGCGAAGACGACGATGGTCGGGAACTCCACCTGCGGCAGCGGCGCCACCGGCAGGAACCGGTAGGCGACGATACCCAGCAGCAGCAACCCCACCATCAGGAGCGAGGTGCCGACCGGCCGGCGGATGAAGGGGGTGGACAGGCTCATGGCGCTAATCCGCCGCGGGCGTTGATTCCCTCTCCCCTCTGGGGAGAGGGGCAGGGTGAGGGGGTTGTCGGGGGACGGGAAAGCTCGGCGGATGCCGGACCCCCTCACCCAACCCTCTCCCCAGAGGGGAGAGGGCTTGATGGCGCCCGCCCTTCAGCCAAGCGCCCAGCCGGTCCATGTACAGGTAGACCACCGGCGTGGTGTAGAGCGTCAGCACCTGGCTCAGCAGCAGGCCGCCGACGATGGCGATGCCCATGGGGCGGCGCAGTTCCGCACCCGTGCCGTGCTCCAGCGCCATGGGCAGGGCGCCGAGCAGCGCCGCCATGGTCGTCATCATGATCGGGCGGAAGCGCAGCAGCGACGCCTCGTAGATCGATTGCTCCGGGGGCAGGCCGCGCTCGCGTTCGGCCTCCAGCGCGAAGTCGATCATCATGATGGCGTTCTTCTTCACGATGCCGATCAGCAGCACGATGCCGACCAGCGCGATCAGCGACAGGTCGTTGCCCGTGACTATCAGCGCCAGAAGCGCCCCGATGCCCGCCGACGGCAGGGTGGACAGGATGGTGATGGGGTGGATCGTGCTTTCGTAGAGAATGCCCAGCACGATGTAGACGGCGACCACGGCGGCCAGGATCAGCCAGGGCTGGTTGGCGAGGGAGTTGCGGAACTCCGCCGCCGTGCCGGTGAAGGTGGCGGTCACGCTGTCCGGCATGCCGATGTCGGCCTGCGCGGCCCGGATTGCCTCCACCGCCTGCCCCAGCGAGGCGCCGGAGGCCACGTTGAAGGACAGGGTGACCGACGGGAACTGGCCCTGGTGCGTGATGACCAGCGGGGAGGTCCGGCGCTCCACCGTCACCAGCGCATTCAGCGGCACGGCTTGGCCCACGGACGACTTCACGTAAATCTTGGACAGCGAGTCCGGATCCATCTGGAAGCCCGGCTCCACCTCCAGAATCACGCGGTACTGGTTGGTCTGGGTGTAGATGGTGGAGACCTGCCGCTGGCCGAAGGCGTCGTACAGCGTGTCGTCGATGGCCTGGGGCAGCACCTTCAGCCGGGCCGCCGCGTCGCGGTCGATGCGCAGGAAGACCTGGAGGCCGTCCGGCTGCTGGTCGCTGGCGACGTCGGTCAGCTCCGCCCGGTTGCGGAGCGCCGTCAGCAGGCGCGGAGCCCACTCCGCCAGCTCGCCCGGGTCGGCGTCCTGGAGGACGTACTGGTACTGGGTGCGGCTGACGCGGGCGTCGATCTGCACGTCCTGCACCGACTGCATGAACAGCGACACGCCCGGCACCCCCGTCACCGCGTCGCGCAGGCGGGCGATGACCTCCTCGGCCGAGGATGCCCGCTCCGGCTTCGGCTTGAGCGCGATGGTCAGGCGACCGGTGTTGTTGGTGGCGTTCACCGTTCCGGCCCCGACGAAGCCGGCCACCGCCGCCACGTCCGGGTCGCGCCGCGCGATGTCGGCCACCGCCCGCTGCCGCTCCGCCATCGCCTGGAAGGAGATGGACTGGGCGGCGTCGGTCACGCCGACGATGACGCCGGTGTCCTGCTGCGGCAGGAAGCCCTTGGGCACCACGTCGTAGAGGTACAGCGTGCCGGCCAGCGTCAGCACCGCCACCAGCAGCGTCGCCGGCTGGTGCCGCAGCACGAACCGGAGGGAGGCGGCGTAGCCGTCGCGCATCGCGTCGAAGGCGCGCTCGCTCCAGCGGAACAGGCGGCCTTCCTCCCCGGTTTCGCGCTTCAGCAGGCGGGCGCACATCATCGGCGTCAGCGTCAGGGACACGACCGCCGACACGACCACCGCGATGGACAGGGTGATGGCGAATTCCCGGAACAGGCGCCCGACCACCCCGCCCATGAACAGCAGCGGGATGAACACCGCGATCAGCGAGACGGTCAGCGACACCACCGTGAAGCCGATCTGCCGGGCGCCCTTCAGCGCGGCCTCCAGCGGCGGGTCGCCCTCCTCCACATAGCGGACGATGTTCTCGATCATCACGATGGCGTCGTCCACGACGAAGCCGGACGCGATGGTCAGGGCCATCAGCGACAGGTTGTCCAGGCTGAAGCCGCACAGCGCCATGATGCCGAAGCTGCCGACCAGCGACAGCGGCAGCGCGACCGATGGGATCACCGTCGCCCAGGCCTTGCGCAGAAACAGGAAGATGACCATCACCACCAGCGCGCCGGTCAGCACCAGCGTGACCTGCACGTCGTGGACGGAGGCGCGGATCATGTCCGTGCGGTCGGTCAGGACGGACAGGTGGATCTGCGGCGGGATGGCGGCCTGGAGTTGGGGCAGCAGCCCCTTGATGCGGTCCACCGTCTCGATGATGTTGGCGCCGGGCTGGCGCTGGATGTTCAGCAGAACGGCCGGCTTGCCGTCGTGCCACGCGCCGACCCGCGTGTTCTCCACCGAATCCACCACCGCGCCGATGTCCTGCAACCGGACCGGCGCGCCGTTGCGATAGGCGACGATGATCGGCCGGTAGGACGCCGCCGAGGCCATCTGGTCGTTCGCGGCGATGGAGAAGGACTGGCGCGGCCCGTCGAAGCTGCCCTTGGGCGCGTTGACGTTGGCCTGCGTGATGGTGGTCCGCACGTCCTCCATGGTCAGGCCGAGGCCGGCGACGGCGGCGGGGTTCACCTGCACGCGCACGGCGGGGCGCAGGCCGCCCTCGATCCCCACATAGCCGACGCCGTCCACCTGGGACAGCTTCTGCGCCAGCAGCGTGTCGGCGGCGTCCGACACCACCTCCAGCGGCAGGCTGTCGGAGCTGAGCGCCAGCACCATCACCGGCGTGTCGGCCGGGTTGACCTTGCTGTAGGTCGGTGGGTTCGGCAGGCCCTTGGGCAGCCCGCCGGCCGCCGCGCTGATGGCCGACTGCACGTCCTGTGCCGCCGCGTCGATGTTGCGGGACAGGCTGAATTGCAGGGTGATCGTGGACACACCGAAGGAGCTGGTGGAGATCATCGAGGA
Source organism: Azospirillum mesophilum (assembly GCF_053470405.2). Lineage (NCBI taxonomy): Bacteria > Pseudomonadati > Pseudomonadota > Alphaproteobacteria > Rhodospirillales > Azospirillaceae > Azospirillum > Azospirillum mesophilum. The sequence goes on along the minus strand of NZ_JBPXMQ020000043.1, from coordinate 42,271 downwards.
AATCCCCGCGATCTGCCCCAGCTGCCGCTCCAGCGGCGCCGTGACCGAGGACGCGATCACCTCCGGACTGGCGCCGGGAAGCTGCGTGGTGATCTGCACCGTGGGGAAGTCCACGGTCGGCAGCGACGACACCGGCAGCATCCGGTAGCCGAGCATGCCCAGCAGCACCACCGCCACCATCAGCAGCGAGGTGGCGACCGGGCGCCGGATGAAGGGGGATGAGATGTCCATGATCGTCTACTGGGTCCGGCCTTCCGGCGTCTTGCTCGCCCGCTCGCGCCGACGCTCGGCAGGCGGGGCGTTGCCGGCCGCCGGTGCCGCCCCTTCCGGAGCCGCCCCATTTGGAGCCGCCTCCGAGGCGTTCACGCGCGATCCGGGCTGGAGCCGGTACTGGCCGTCCACCACCACCCGGTCGCCGGGCTTCAGCCCCTCGTCGATCAGGGCCTTTCCGCCCTCGGTGCGGGCGACCTTGATGGGGCGCTGCTCGACCGTCTGGTCCTCCTTGATCATGTAGGCGTAGGTGCCCTGGGGGCCGCGCTGCACGACGGTGGCTGGCACCACCGTGCCGTCCTTGCGCGTGGCGGCGAGCAGCCGGACATTCACGAACTGGCCGGGCCAGAGCTTTTGCGGGTCGTTGGGGAAGGTCGCCTTCAGCTTCACCGTGGCGGTGCCGGGGTCGATCTGGTTGTCGACGACGCTGAGCGTCCCCTCCCCCAGCGGCGCGCGGCCGGCGCGGTCCAGCGCCACCACCTTCACCGCCCCAGCCGCCTGGGCGTTCAGCACGGCGGGCAGGTCCTGCTCCGGCAGGGTGAACAGCACGGCGATGGGCTGCACCTGAGTGATGGTGACCAGACCGTTCGAATCCCCGGCGCGCAGCATGTTGCCCTGGTCCACGCCGCGGATGCCGATCCGCCCGCCGATGGGTGCCGTGATGGTGGTGTAGTTCAGCTGCACCTGCACCGTCTCGATGGCCGCCTGATCGGCCCGCACCTGCGCTTCGAACTGGGCCACCTGAGCCCTCTGCGTGTCCACCTGCTGCTTGGATGCGTATTCGCGCAGGTTCAGGTTGCGATCCAGGTCGCGGCGGGCGTTGGCGAGCTGCGCCTCGTCCTGGGCCTTCTTGGCCTCGGCCTGGGCGAGCTGCGCCTGGAGCGGGCGCGGGTCGATGCGCGCTAGCACGTCGCCGGCCTTCACCGTCTGCCCCTCCGTGAAGGCGACCTGCTGCAATTCTCCGTCCACGCGGACGCGCACGACGACGCTGTTGAAGGCCTGCACGGTGCCGATGCCGTCCAGCCAGATCGGCACGTCCTCCCGCCCCGCGGTTCCGGCCACGACGGGAACGGCGTTGCCGCCGCCGCGCCGTCCACCGGCGGGTTGGGCGCTCTGCTTCTGTTCAAGCTGCTGCTGCACCGCAACGCCGACGGAGGCGAGCCCCAGCGTGACGACGAGGCCCGCGAGGGCGGATTTCCAACGGATGGGCATGGGGGTCTTCACGGCTTCGAGGCTGTTGCGGTCACCCCCCTTATACGTGCCGTCGCGGCGGATCCTTCGCTGCGGACCGGAAATTATCACGCGCGGCTCGGCACCGGACATTTTCCCACTCCGAACGGGGCTGCCCGCTCACGTCCTTGCTTTTTGATTGCATTGAAGAAGTCCGCCTTGCCAGCATTTTTAATAGCCGCCAAATTTCTTTCAAGATAAAGCGCCGCGCCCTTCCCCGCCTTCTCAGAAAACGAGAAGCACAGGAAAAGGAAAAGCGGAACGCCAACGCTCATGCTTCGGTGTGCAGCGCAGCAGACTTGCGCTTCACTGACAAGAAGCCGCCATGGAGGAAACCGTGCAACTGTTCAGCCATCCCGACTTCGACGACCACGAACAGGTCGTCTTCTGCTCCGACGCCGAGTCCGGCCTGCGCGCGATCATCGCCGTGCACGACACCACGCTCGGCCCCTCGCTCGGCGGCTGCCGCATGTTCCCCTACGCCAGCGACGGGGACGCGCTGCGCGACGTGCTGCGTCTGTCGCGCGGCATGACTTACAAGTCGGCGCTGGCCGGGCTGCCGCTCGGCGGGGGCAAGTCGGTGATCATCGGCAACCCGCGCACGGACAAGAGCGAGGCGTTGCTGCGCGCCATGGGCCGCAACGTCGAACGGCTGGGCGGGCGCTACATCGTCGCCGAGGATTCCGGCACCGGCGTTCCCGACATCAAGACCATGGCGCTGGAAACCGCCCACGTCTCCGGAATTCACGAGAAGACGACCGGGAGCGGCGGCACGCGCAGCGGCGACCCCTCCCCCTCCACCGCCTACGGCGTGTTCGTCGGCTTGCAGGCCGCCGTGCGCCACCGCCTGCACCGCACGGATCTGGAGGGGCTGACGGTGGCGATCCAGGGCGTGGGCAGCGTCGGCGGCCACCTCGCCCGCTGCCTGCGCGAGGCCGGCGCGCGGCTGTGGGTCACCGACATCGACCCGGAGCAGGTCCGCCGCGTCGCGGACGCCGTCGGCGCGACGCCGGTCGGGGTGGACGAAATTTTCGACCTGGACGTGGACGTCTTCGCGCCCTGCGCGCTCGGCGCCGTGCTGAACGACGACACCATCGCGCGCCTGACCTGCCCGGTCATCGCCGGGGCCGCCAACAACCAGCTCGCCGAGCCGCGCCACGGGCAGACGCTGTCCGACCGCGGGATCCTCTACGCGCCGGACTACGTCATCAACGCCGGCGGCGTGATCGACGTCTATTACGAGCGTGTCGGCTACGACCACGCGCAGGTCGTCCACCACATCGAGCGCATCGCCGACACGCTGACCGAGATCTTCACCCGTGCCGACAGCGAACGCCGCCCGACGGCGGCCGTCGCCGACCGCATGGCCCGGCAGAAGGTGGGACGGGGGCGCTAGCGCCCCTTCTTCTCCAGATAAGCGATCGTCAGTTCCACCAGCCGGTCGCGGCCGAAGCTCGGGTCGTGGCCGGCGTGGACGACGGTGACGGGCAGGTCGCGCAGCCGCTCCATGGTGCGGACATAGTCCTCGACGCTGGCGCCGGGGATGTCGTCCAGCAGCGGGCCGTCGTAGATGGAATCGCCGGAGAACAGCGTCCCGCTGGAGGCTTCCCACAGCCCGATGCCGCCGGGCGAATGGCCGGGCAGGTGCAGGATCTCGAACCGCCGGTCGCCGAGGTCCACCACGTCGCCCTCCTCCACCACGATGGCCGGGTTGGCGGGCTGCACGCGGTACTCGTTCAGGTCGTAGCCGGCGTGGGGGAGCGCGGTGATCAGCTCCTCCCCCACCTCGTAGCCGGCGTCGCGGAGCTTTTGCAGCTCCTCCGGGCTGGAATCGCGCGTGTGCAGGGCGGAGCGGCCGCGCGGCTGGCGCAGGCGGTCGGCCTCCAGCCGGTGCACGAGACAGGTTTCGAACTCGTGGTGGCCGCCGACATGGTCGGTGTGGGTGTGGGTCGCCGCCGCGATCACCGGCTTCTCGAACAGGTGGCGGGCGGCCTCGCGCAGGCTGCAGATGCCCATGCCGGTGTCCACCAGCAGGTCGCGGTCACGCCCGCGCACATGCCAGATGTTGCAGCGGAGCAGCGGGACGACGTGCGGCTCCCACAGCAGCGTGACGTCGTCGTCGATCCGACGGATCTCGAACCAGCGTTCGGCGATCTGGACGGGCATGGGGCGGGGGCTCCGGGCGGTCGTGTGGTCCCCAGAGATAGGGACGGCGCAGCCCTCTTCTTACCCCAGCAGGGCCATTTTGGCCGCCGTTTCGATGGCTTCCACCTCCTCCGGCGACAGGCGGGCCGTCGCGTAGCCGGTGGCGCAGCGATACATCCCGTACCACTCGCCCTCCGCCGTCCGCCAGCCCTGCACCAGCGGACGCAGCCCGTTCTGCGGCCCTTCGTGGTCGGGGACCTTGCCGTCCGGCCGCTCGATGTCGAAGCGCACCGGCATCCCGGCTAAGTCGAAGCCGATGGTGTAGGTCCAGGACAGCGAACCGTCCCGGCCGGACCAGGAGCGGTTCGTCATGACGGGCAAGGGTGCGCACGGGGAATCGGCCGGCATCGTCACCATCCGGGGTTATTCCGTTCGGCAACAGCCGGAAGGTGAAGTCGTTTCATCACAAAGCGCAATGCCCTCCCCCGCCCCTTGACGCGGGAGAGGGCATTGGCCGTGAAGCGGAGCCTTACAGCCGCGCGCAGGCGTAGGCGTTGATTTCCGTGCCCACGGCGATTTCGACGATCCTCGGTTTGCGCCACGTCTTCATAATTTTCCTCCTTGGAAGGGCCGACGCTCAGTCGGCCATGACGGACAGCTTGATCTGCGAGAAATAGGCCGCGAGGTTCTCGATGTCCTGGTCGGTCAAGGACTTGGCAACGACGGACATCTGCTCGTTGTTCCGGGCTCCGCCCCGGAAGGCGCGGAGCTGGGCCGCCAGATAGATGTCGCTCTGCCCGGCGAGGTTCGGCACGCCGGGCATGGTCGCCAGGCCCTGGCGGCCGTGGCAGGTCTGGCATTGCCCCGCCTTCGCCGCCCCGGCGGCGCGGTCGCCGCCCGCCCAGGCCGGCGCCGCCGCCAGAAGCACCACCCAGAAGACCGCCGCGAGCCGCATTCCCTCGCCGCTCATTCGCCGCACACTCATTCGCCCCACATTCATTCACCGGTGTAGGAGATGCGGTAGATCGCGCCGGCCAGATCGTCGGAGACGAGCAGCGAACCGTCGAGATACTGCGCCACGTCCACCGGCCGGCCCAGATACTCGCCGGTCTTGTCGTTCAGCCAGCCTTCGGCGAAGACCTCCGTCTTGCCGTTGGTGCCGTCCGGCTTCACCTCCGTGAACATGATGCGGGCGCCGACCGGCTTGGTGCGGTTCCAGGACCCGTGCTCGGCGTTGAAGATGCCGCCCTTGTACTTCGCCGGGAACATGGCGCCGCTGTAAAAGGTCATGCCCAGGTCGGCGGCGTGCGGGGCCATCTCGACCACCGGAGGAACGGCGTCCTTGGGCGGTTCGCTGTTCTTGTACTCCACCGTCCGGACGGTGCCGCCGCCGTACCAGGGGAATCCGAAGTTCAGCCCGGCCTTGGTGGCGCGGTTCAGCTCGCCCGGCGGCATGTCGTCACCCATGCCGTCCACCTGGTTGTCGGTGAACCACAGCTCGCCGTTCGCCGGGTTGAAGTCCAGCCCAACCGAGTTGCGGACGCCGCGGGCGAAGACCTCGCGGCCCTTGCCTTCGCGGTCCATGCGGACGATGCCGCCGATCCCCTGCTCGGTGTAGAGTTTCATCTTTTCTGCGGGCGGCACGTTGTAGGGCTGGCCCAGCGTGACGTAGAGCTTGTTGTCCGGCCCGATCCGGCAGACGCGCGCCCCGTGGTTGAAGGACTCCTCCTCCTGCGGGATCAGCTTGTCGGCGACCACGCCCACCGCGACGTCCGGGCTTTCGTAGAAGAACTCGGCCGCCGGGAAGACCAGCACGCGGTTGTGTTCCGCGATGTAGAGGAAGCCGTCCTTGCTGAAGCACGGCCCGTTCGGCACCTTGAAGTCGATGGAGGGCGCGAAGCGCTTCACCTCATCGGCGACGCGGGCGCGGGCGCGGTCGGTCACCGCCCACACGTCGGCCTTGCGCGTGCCGACGAAGACGACGCCGACGTTGGGGCCCACCGCCATGTGGCGGGCGTCGGGAACGATGGCGTACAGGTCGATCTTGAAGCCCGGCGGCAACTTGACCTGCTTCAGATTCTCGCGGATGGCCGCGGCGCGTGGCCCGCCCTGGTCGATGGTCTGGATGCGCAGAGACGCCCCGGTGGTCTTGAAGTCCTGGAGCTTGTCGAGGTTGCTGGTGACCGGTGTTCCCGTCTGGGGCGTTCCCGTCTGGGGCGTTCCCGTCTGGGCGGCGGCACCGGCGGCAAAAGCCGCGCTTATTGCCGTCGCGCACAGAAGGGACGCGATGCGTTGCTTCACCGTCATTCCCGTTTCCTCCCTAACCGTGTTGGCTGACTTTGTTGGTTGTGCGGGAGCGTTGGCACGGAATGCCGGATTCCGTGCTTCGCTCAAATATCCGCGACGCTTTGCGCGTCCTTTCTTTGAGTTGATCGAGAATGACGCAAAAAGTCGCGCAAACCAATACCACCAACGCCGAAAGGAACGGCGTCAACAGGTGAGCCGGATTGGCAAAGACACCGCTTATTTGCGTCCGGACTCCGCATAATCCGGTTCCAGGGACCGGTTCGGAACGCAACCGATGGCTTCCGTCCATGTTGGAAGAGTGGAAAACGGCGAATCCCGCGTCTCAATGGAGGCACCTATGACGTCGAAGCCACGCTTGGCCGCAGCCCTTGGTTCCCTGGCACTGATCCTGGCGCTGCCGCCCGGCACGGGCGAGGCGAGCCTGTCGCGCGGAAGCGGCAAGAGCATGCCGGACCTGGAGCGCCTGTCCCTGCGGACCGACCCCGAGGTCCATGGCCGCGGCCGGATCATCAAGGGCCTCTACTATGTGGCGGAGCCCGGCGGACCGAACGCGCTGGTCGCCTTCTTCAACGCCTGCGACCGCCGGATGGAGGGCCATCCGTTCCTGATCTTCGACTTCGGGACGGAACGCTACTACTTCGACGCCGACCGCGACGGGCGCCTGGATGAGACGGGATCGCAGAGCGGCGGCATCGACCCGGTGCCCTTCGCCCAGCGCGAGAGCGACTGGTCCGCCTACTGCTACGGCGGGGAAGCCGGCTAGTCCCTTTGCTCCGGCCCAGCTCCCGGCTACCCCTCCCGCCCGATTGCGGAGGGGCCTCCCGCTTCGGCACACTGAACGCCGGCTGACAAGCCGCCTTGCTCAAAAGGCGGAGAGACCATGGTCGACGCCGTTCAAAGCCCACCCGAAAGCCCCACCAAGCTGCGCGCCCTGGCGCTCGGCGCGCTCGGGGTCGTGTACGGCGACATCGGCACCAGCCCGCTCTACACGCTGCGCGAATGCTTCACCCAAGGGGGCTTCCCGGTCGGGACGGAGAGCACGCTGGGCATCCTGTCGCTGATCTTCTGGGCGCTGATCATCGTGGTGACGGTGAAGTACGTCATCTTCATCATGCGCGCCGACAACCAGGGCGAGGGCGGCATCCTGGCGCTGACCGCGCTGGCCCTGCACGGCATGCGGCGGGGCCACCGCAGGACCTCGCTGGTGATGGCCGCCGGGATCATCGGGGCGGCGCTGTTTTACGGGGACGCCGTCATCACGCCGGCCATCTCGGTGCTGAGCGCCGTGGAGGGGCTGACCGTCGCCGCCCCGCTGTTCACCCCCGTCATCCTGCCGGTCACGCTGGTCATTCTGGTGCTGCTGTTCGTGATGCAGCGTTATGGGACGGCGCGGGTGGGCATCCTGTTCGGTCCGGTGATGGTGCTGTGGTTCGCCGCCATCGCGGTGATGGGCGCCATGCAGATCGCGCGGGAGCCCCAGGTGCTGGAGGCGGTGCTGCCGACCCACGCCGTGCGCATGCTGGCCGAGCATGGCTGGCGCGGTTTCGTGCTGCTGGGGGCGGTGGTGCTGGCGGTCACGGGGGGCGAGGCGCTGTACGCCGACATGGGCCATTTCGGCCGCCGGCCGATCCGGCTGGCCTGGTTCGGGCTGGTGCTGCCGGCGCTGCTGGTCTGCTACTTCGGGCAGGGCGCCCTGCTGCTGCGCGACCCGGCGACCATCGAGAACCCCTTCTTCCACCTCGCCCCCGACTGGGCGCAACTGCCGCTGGTCGGTTTGGCGACCGCGGCGACCGTGATCGCCAGCCAGGCGGTGATCTCCGGCGCCTTCTCCATGACCCGGCAGGCCATGCAACTGCGCTATCTGCCGCGCATGGAGGTCCGCTACACCTCCGCGCGGGAGATGGGGCAGATCTACATGCCGGCGATCAACGGCTTTCTGCTGGCCGGGGTCGTGCTGCTGGTGGTGACCTTCCAGTCCTCCAGCAATCTGGCCGCCGCCTATGGCATCGCCGTGACGGGCACCATGGTGGCGACGACCGTGCTGGCCTACAAGGTGGCCCGCCGGCTCGGCCACTGGCCGTTGATCCCGGCGCTGCTGGCCCTGGTCGGGTTCCTCTCCGTCGACCTCGCCTTCTTCGGGGCCAACCTGCTGAAGGTTGTGGAGGGCGGCTGGTTCCCGCTGGCGGTGGCGGCGGCCGTCTTCGTGCTGATGACCACATGGCGGCGCGGGCGGGCGGTGCTGCGCGAACGGCTGACCGAGGGCGCCATGCCGATGGACCTGTTCCTCGACCGCGTCCGCAGCGGCTCGCTCCAGCGCGTGCCGGGCACCGCCGTCTTCCTGACCAGCAGCCCGCGCGGCCTGCCGCCGTCGCTGCTGCACAACCTGAAGCACAACAAGGTCCTGCACGAGCGCGTCGTGCTGCTGACCGTGGAGATCGAGGACGTACCCTACATTGCCGCCGCGGCCCGCTTCGACGTGAAGCCCTACGCCGCCGGCTTCTTCCGGGTGATCGTGAAGTACGGCTTCATGGAGGTGCCGGACATCCCCTTGGCCCTGCGCGAGCGGCGCATCCCCGGCCTGCCCTTCGACCCGATGGACACCACCTATTTCGTCAGCCGCGAGACGCTGATCCCGTCCAACCATCCCGACCTGCCGCACTGGCAGGAGCTGCTCTTCCTCGTGCTGTCCAAGCTGTCGGCCAGCGCGTCGGAGTATTTCCACATCCCGCCCGGCCGCGTGGTCGAGCTGGGCATGCAAATAGAAATTTAGGGTTGCGTGCGCTGGGCGAGCAGCGGGACGAGCGCGTCACTGATGCCGTTCAGCAGGATCTGGACGCCGACGCAGAACAGCAGGAAGGCGAACAGCCGGGTCAGCACCCGGGCGCGCGACGGGCCGAGCAGCGCCACCAGACGGTCGGCGGAGCGGTAGGACAGCCAGATCAGCAGCGCGATCGCCAGCGCCGCCGCGGACACGCCCAGGAAGAAGCTGTTCAGCCCCGACGGATCGGCCGGCCGGGTGGCGCCCAGCGCAATCGCGACGGAGATGGTTCCGGGACCGGTGGTGAAGGGGATGGTCAGCGGGAAGAAGGCCGATTCCCGAACGTCGCCAGCGGGGGCGGCCTGCTCCTGCTTCCGGGCCTCGTGCGTTTCCGGTGCGGTCAGCAGAACCCAGGCGCGCTCCGCCACCACGAAGCCGCCGGCGATCCGCAGCGCGGCCAGCGAGATGCCGAAGAAGTTCAGGACGTAGGACCCCGCCCACAGCGCCGTCAGCATGACGATGGCCGAATAGACGCTGACCAGCATCGCCAGCTGCGCCCGCTCGCGCGGATTGCGCTCGGCGGTCACCTGGCTGAAGATCAGCGCCATCGCGATCGGGTTCACGATCGAGAACAGCGCGGTGAACGCAAGCAGAAAGCTGTCGAGCATCAGGCACGTTGCGGAGCGGCGGAACGAACCGCCGTCCTACACGGCGCGCCCATCCCTTGGCAAGCCGCCGGAAGGGCTTAGGACAAGCTTTGCGCCGGCGGGGAGAGAAATGTTTCGGCTTTGCGCGCGGATCGCATTGCATCCACAGGAAATTTTGGTCACTCTTCCATCCGGCGTTATCCAAATCATCGGGCATCGAGAGTGAGCGAAGAGCTTAAGAATGTCACCGCGACGGTGAAGTGGTACAAGGCGGACAAGGGTTTCGGTTTCATTCGTCTCGCCGATGGAAGCGGAGAAGCGTTCCTGCACTCCAAGGTCCTGGCACCCTTGGGAGAGGTCACGCTGACCGAGGGCACCATCCTGGTCTGCGACATCGCCGAAAGCCCGAAAGGCCCGCAGGTGGCGGCCATTCACTCCGTCACCCCGGCCGCCCCGTCGGAGGCCAAGCCGCCGCGCGAACCCAAGGCGCGCCGCACCCGTTCGGCCGAACCGGGCGAACCGCGTCCCGCCAAACCCGCGGTCCTGCGGGATGACAGGCCGCGCGAAGACAAGCCCCGCCCCGCAGAACGCCGCCGGCCGGCCTTTGCGGCGGGTGCCACGGGGGAGATGGTCTACGGCACGGTGCGCTGGTTCAACCTGACCAGCCAGTCCGGCCTGATCGATCCTTGGGACGACGAATCCGGGATCGGGGTCTATTTCGACCGCGCCGTGCTGCGCCAGTCGGGACTCGATATCCTGGCCGACGGCGAGGACGTGCGCTTCATCGCCGAACAGGGCGACAGCGGCCCCTTCGCCCTGCGCGTCGAATTGGCATAAGAAAAGCCGTGGGTTGGGGTGTGCAACCGCGCACCCC